>DASPTH010000280.1:0-8571 GCA_035623515.1 Acidimicrobiia bacterium | reverse complement strand
CAGGCCCTCCGGGAGGTCCGCCGTGCGCCGGCCCGCCACCGATCGGAGCGAGGCGGCGGAGTAGCGGACGAGGCCCTTGGCGAACGGTCGTCGCTCGAGATCGACGATCTCGACCGCGTCGTCCGCCTCGAACGCCCCGTCCACGTCGCGGACGCCGGCCGGGAGCAGCGAGCGGTTGTCCCGGCACAGCGCGCGCCGGGCGCCGTCGTCGACGACGATCCTGCCCGACGCCCCGCGCGCGAAGGCGATCCACAGCTTCCGGCTCGGGAGCCGTTCGGGCCGCGGTCGGACGACGGTGCCGACGGCGCGGCCCTCGATCGCATCGACGATCACGTTCGGCACCCGCGCACCGGCGATCACGGCACGGACGCCGGACCACGCCGCGATCTTTGCGGCGGCGAGCTTGCTCGCCATGCCGCCGCTCCCGCGCGCGGTGCCGGTACCGCCGGCGACGGCTTCGAGCGTCGCGTCGAGCTCGACGATCTCCTCGATGAGCGACGCTTCGTCGTCGAGGCGGGGATCGGCAGTGAACAGCCCCGGCGTGTCGGTGAGCAGCACGAGCACGTCGGCGTGCACGAGGTGCGACACCAGGGCGGCGAGACGGTCGTTGTCGCCGTAGCGGATCTCGTCGTCCGCAACGGTGTCGTTCTCGTTGACCACGGGCACCACGCCGAGGTCGACCAGGCGCCGCAGCGTGTCGCGCGCGTGCAGGTACTGCGAGCGCACGCCGAAGTCGTGGGACGTCAGCAGCACCTGGCCGCCGAGCAGGCCGTGCTCGCCGAGGATGGCACCGAAGCGCGCCATGAGCAGCGGTTGCCCGATCGCGGCGAGCGCCTGCAGGGTCGCGACGTCGGCAGGCGGGTTCGTGAGGCCGAGGGCCGGGAGTCCCGCGGCGATGGCGCCGGACGACACGAGCACCACCTCGTGGCCGCGTTCCCGCGCCGAGGAGATCTCCGAGCAGAGCTTCGCCAGCGCGACGTCGTCGATCGCACCGGTGTCCGACGTGATCGACGAGGTGCCGACCTTCACCACCGCCGTCGAGGGCATCAGCCGAGCCCTTCCTGGTACTCGAGCTCGACGGGGCCGACGCGCACGACGTCTCCTTCTCGCGCGCCGGCGCGCGCGAGCGCGCGCTCGACACCCATCCGACGGAGCCGCAGTTGCACGTATTCGATTGCCTCGTCGTTCGTGAGGTCGGCCATGGCGACGACACGTTCGGCGCTCCGGCCGGTCACTCGCCACGCGCCGTCGTCGTCGCGCAGCACGCGGAACCCGACATCGGACGGTCGGAGCACGACGAACGGCTCGGGTTCCGGCTCCGACGCGCGCGCCTCGTCGATCAGCGTGCCGAGCCGCCCGAGGAACGTGTCGAGCCCCTCGCGCGTCACGGCCGAGATGGCGAGCGCGCCGGGGTCGCGGAGCTCGAACGTCGCGACGTCGACCTTGTTGCCGACGACGAGGCGGGGCCGCGCGAGCAGGTCGGGTTGGTACCGGCGGAGCTCGTCGAGCAGAACGCGCTCCTGCTCTTCCGGCGAGCGTCCCTCGACGCTCGCGAGGTCGAGGAGGATGACGAGCACCCGCGCCCGCTCGACGTGACGCAGGAACGTGTGACCGAGCCCGCGTCCGGCAGCGGCGCCTTCGACCAATCCCGGGATGTCGGCGAGCACGAACTCGTGGTCGCGGAAGCGGACCACTCCGAGATGTGGTTCGAGCGTGGTGAACGGGTAGTCGGCGATCTTCGGCTTGGCGGCGCTCACCGCCGAGATGAGCGTGGACTTGCCCGCGTTGGGGAAGCCGACGAGGGCTCCGTCGGCGAGCAGCTTCACCTCGAGCCGCAGCCAGCGCTCCTCCCCGTACTCGCCCTGCTCCGCGAAGCCGGGTGCGCGACGGGCGTTCGAGAGGAACCGGGCGTTCCCGCGCCCACCCTGGCCGCCGCGCGCGGCGACGTAGCGATCACCGGTGCGTACGAGGTCGGCGAGGAGCTGACCGTCGCGGTCGCGCACGATCGTGCCCTCGGGAACCGGGACGAGCAGCTCCCGGCCGCGGGCTCCGTGACGCTTGCCCCCGCGGCCGTGCCTGCCCGACTCCGCCCGGCGGTGCGGGTGGTCGCGGTAGGCGAGCAACGACGCGACGTTGCGGTCGGCCACGAGCACGACGTCACCACCGGTGCCCCCGTCGCCACCGTCGGGACCGCCCTTGGGGACGTGTGCCTCACGCCGGAACGACACCGCACCCGCGCCTCCATCGCCGCCCCGCACGTTGACCCGCACCTCGTCGACGAAGGACACGCCGGTCAGGATACGGAGCGCCGATCGCGGTCGGGCGAAATCGAGCTGCGGTGATGCCCCTACCGCCGACCGTCGTGCGACACTCGGCCGAACCGAGAGGACGCCGGAGCGCGCCACGGCATGAGGAACACATCCGTCGAGCCCGTCACCACGGTCGAGCAGTCGACGATCCGAGCGGTCATCGCCCCCTACGTCGTGTCGCGCCTGTTCTCCGACGTCCTCATCGCCGGTATGGCCGCCGGCGCGGGCCATGCCCTCGTCCGGCAGGGTTTCGCTCGCTGGGACGGCCGGTGGTACACCGCGATCGCACGCTCGGGCTATCCGTCGACGATCATCCGCGGCCACTACTCGGCGTGGGCGTTCTTCCCGCTGCTCCCAGCGGCGATGCACGTGCTCGGGTGGTTCGACCTCCCGCTGTGGCTCGCGGGCGTCCTCCTCAGCCACGCCGCGTTCCTCGTCGCGCTCCTCGGGCTGCACCGGTTGCTCGCGCCGCGCTTCTCACCGCGCGCGACACGCCTCGCCGTGTGGACGCTCGCGCTGTTCCCTGCCGCGCTCGCGTTCTCGATGGTGTACCCCTCGTCGATCTTCCTCGCCGCGTCGGTGTGGGCGTTCGTCTTCCTCGACGAGCATCGCGACCTGGCGGCCGGGCTGTGCGCCGCAGCCGCCACGTTGGCGCGCCCGAACGGGTTCGTGCTCGTGGTCGCCCTCGCAGTCGCGGTGGGTCTCGACCTCGACCGGCTCAGGCGCGCGTGCGGCCCCGCGATCGTCGCGCTCGGCGGCTGGATGCTCTACAACCTCGCGGCGACGGGCAACCCGCTCACCTTCTTCGTGGTCAAGCGCGCGTGGCAGGAGATCACGCTGCTCTCGATCGTCGGCCCCCACACGGACACCGCGCTGATCCACCTCTCGCTGGCGGCGACGGCCCTGGCACTCGTGTTCGCGGCGCGTCACCGGATTCCGCGGTCGTGGTCGCTCCTCACCGTGCTGTACGTGGTGCCGTCGCTCGCGCTCGGCATCGTCGGCATGGGTCGCTACGCGAACGAGTGTTTTCCGCCGTTCGCGAGTGCCGGCCACATCCTGTCCCGCCGCAACGTCTACGTGCGGGGCGCCGCGTTCACGGCGTTGGTGGTCGGACAGGTGGGCTTCGCCTACTGGGTCATCGGCACCGGCCACATCGTGTAGCCACGTGGCATCACCCGGGGTCGACGTCGACGAGCTTGCGGCCGCGGCGGTGCCCGAAGCGCACGGTGCCGTCGGCGGTGGCGAAGAGCGTGTCGTCGGCGCCGCGGCCGACGTTCTCACCCGGGTGGAAGCGGGTGCCGCGCTGGCGGACGATGATCGTGCCCGCGTGCACCGACGTTCCGCTCGACACCTTCACGCCGAGGCGCTGCGCGTTGGAGTCGCGCCCGTTGCGCGACGAGGCCGCACCCTTCTTCTTCGACATCAGTCCTCGTCTCCTTCGGGCTCGGTCTCGGGGACGGCGGCCTTCGGTGCGGCCGACCGCGTCCGCCCCTTGCGGATGGCGGTGATCTCGAGCACCGACAGGTTCTGGCGGTGCCCGTAGCGACGCCGGTTGTTGCTCTTCGGCTTGTACACGAAGCCGTTGATCTTCGGCCCGCGGGTCTCGCCGACGACCGTGGCCTTCACGACCGCGTGCGCGAGGTCGCGGCGGGTGGCGAGGACGGTGTCGCCGTCGACGAGGAGTACGGGCGTGAGCTCGAGCTCGGCGCCCTCGTCGGCGCCCACGCGCTCGACCTCCAACCGCTCGCCCTGCTCGACCCGGTACTGCTTGCCGCCGGTGCTGATCACTGCGTACATGGCGCGGGAAACCCCTCGGAACCTGCCAGGAAGACCCGCAGGTTAGTCCATCGACCGCAGCAGCGACTCGTCGAGCAGGAACCCGCGGCCGTGGCAGGTGGGACACGTCTCGCTGAACGACTCGACGAGGCCCTCGGAGATCCGCTTCCGGGTCATCTCGACGAGGCCCAGCTCCGACATGTCGAACGCCTGCGTCCGGGTCTTGTCGCGTGCCAGCGCGTCACGGAACACCCGCATCACCTGCTCGCGGTTCGCCTTCACCTCCATGTCGATGAAGTCGATCACGATGATCCCGCCGATGTCGCGGAGTCGGAGCTGGCGGGCGACCTCCTCGGCCGCCTCGAGGTTGTTGCGGAACACCGTCTCCTCGAGGTTGGTCCGCCCCACGTTCTTGCCCGTGTTCACGTCGATCACGGTGAGCGCCTCGGTACGCTCGATCACGAGCGACCCACCCGACGGCAGCCAGACCTTCCGGTCGAGCGCCTTCAGGAGCTGCTCGGAGATGTGGAACCGCTCGAACAGCGGCAGGCCCTCGTCCTCGACGTCGTAGAACTCCACCCGCTCGGCGAGCTCGGGCGCGATCGCCTCGACATAGCCGCGCGTCTCCTCGTAGAGCGCGCGGTCGTCGATGACGATGCCGCGGTACTCCTTCGTGAACTCCTCGCGGATCAACCGGAGCACGAGGTCGGGCTCCTGGTACACGAGCCGCGGCGGCTTCGCCTTGGCCGCGACCGTCGAGATCTGCTCCCACTGCGAGCGGAGACGCTGCACGTCGCGCTCGAGCTCCTCGCGCGTCGCGCCCTCCGCCGCGGTGCGGACGATGAGCCCGGCGTCGGCGGGCCGGAGCGCGTCGAGGATCCGCCGGAGCCGTCGCCGCTCGTCGTCGGGCAGACGCTTCGAGATGCCGTAGGTGTCGGGCTCGCCCGGGACCATCACGAGGAACCGGCCGGCAAGGCTGACCTCCTGCGTGAGCCGGGCGCCCTTGTGCGCGATCGGGTTCTTCGTGACCTGCACGAGCACCGGCTGCCCGTTCTTCAGCATCCGCTCGATCCTGGGTTTCCCGCCGCCTTCCATCTCGCTCTCGTCGAAGGCGACGTCGCCTCGATAGAGGACCCCGTTCTTCGGGGTACCGATGTCGACGAAGGCGGCCTCCATGCCCGGCAGGACGTTCTGCACCCGTCCGAGGTAGATGTTGCCGTCGATCGACTCGTTCCCAGTGGGGGTCGCGAGCGAGTGCTCGACCAGATTGCGGCCCTCGAGGACGGCGATGTGCGTGTGTCCGCCTTCGAGCACGTGCACGCACATCAGGTAGCGCCCTGCGGGGCGGCCCTTGCGGGTGCGGCCGCGGCGCCGCTCGAGCACGTCGTCGTCGAGGGCGAGCGCGGGCGCTTCGCCCACGCCGAGATCGGCGCGGACGACGTCGTCGAGGACTCGGTCGGCGGGCTTGGCGGCCGATCCGGTGCCGCGCCCGCGGCCGCGCCCGCCACGCCGGCGGCGCCGCTTCTTGGGGGCGGTCGTCCCGTCGACGGCGGGCGGCGGGGCGGGGCGAGTGTCGCCGATCTTGGGCCGTGCGTCGGCGCCCGGGGCCGTGGAGCCCGCGGGCGCTCCGGTCGGGCCGGCTGGCGCGGGCCGGCGGTCGCCGATCCGGGGCGTCGCCGCCGCCTCCTCGGAGGACGGCAAACCCGCGTCCTCACGCGCATCCTCGGCGAGGTCGTCGGTGGTGAGGCCGCGGTCGGCCGAGGCGTCCGTGTAGTCGTGGGGGGTGTAGTTGTTGCCGCCGGGTTCGGCCGCGCCGTTGGTGGCTACCGCCGCCGGCTTCTTGCGCCGGTTGCGACCGCCGCGTGAGCCTCGGCGCCGGCGGCGGGGCGGCTGGCCGTCACCGGAGGTCGCGCCGTTACCCGGCGCACCATCGGCTGCGGGCGCGTCGGGTGCGCCCAGTGGGCGGGAGGCCTCGGCGGCCTCCGGCATCGTGTCGTCGGACATTGCTTCCTTCTCTCATGACGCGCGCACCTCGAGGGTGTGCGCGAGCGCGTCGGCTTCCAGCGGTTCCAACCGCGCGCCGTCGCGCTCGATCCATTGTGCGGTGCGGAGGACGCGCTGCTCGGTGAGGACGCCGTCGGACACGGCGTCGAGCACCTCGCGCGGGCGAACGCCGCGGGATTGCGTGGACAGGGTGAGCTCGAGCGCCGGCGTCCCCTCGGGATGGCGGCGCAGCTCGATGGTGCGGATGGCGGGTCGCACGTCGTCCGTGCTCTCGCGGCCCTTGCGGGTGCGCGTGACGAGCAGCGCCGGGCTGGCGAGCGCCCGGTCGACGGCGGCCTGGAGCACGTCGGCGCCGACGACCCGGTCGTCGGCGCCGGCAACCGTCACGCGGTACTCGACGAGCGTGACGGACTCTTGCAAGGCAGGGGCCCGCTCGGCGAGCGGGACCGCGCCGGTGACGTCGATGCCCTCCGGCAAGGCGTCGGAGAGCGGGCCGGGCAGGTCGGTCGTGGCAACCGGCTCGTGCAGCTCCACGTCGAGGTACTCGGCGACGCTCTCGTGACCGACCGAGAGGGCGAGGCCGAAGCTCACCTTCGGGCGCGGTGCGAAGCCTTGTGTGAAGGCGAGGGGAAGCTGCTCGATCCGGAAGGCACGTTCGAAGGCGCGGGCGACGTCGCGGTGCGACACGAACCGCACCTTCCCGCGCTTGGCAAACCGCAGGCGCACCGGGAAGCCGTCACTGGCCCTCACGGGACGCTCCCGATCGAGACCGGGACCCGCCTCAGCTCGAGGCCCTGGCCGGTGCCCTGGCTCCCGCCGGCTGGCGGCACCGGCGACGCGACGACGTGCTCGAGCGCGTAGTCGGTGCATACCCCGCAGTCGTAGCACGGCGTCCACCGGCAATCGGGGAGGCCGTGTTCGGCGAGGGCGGCCCGCCAGTCGGCCCACAGGAAGTCGCGGTGGAGGCCCGCCCCGATGTGGTCCCACGGCAGGATCTCGTCCTCGGTCCGGTGGCGGGTGACGTACCAGTCGGGGTCGAGGCCCTCTGCCGCCATGGCCGCGAGCCAACGGTCGAGGTCGAAGCGCTCGCTCCACTCCTGGAACGTCCCGCCGGCCCGCCACACCCGTTCGATCACCCGGCCGATGCGGCGGTCCCCCCGGCTGGCGATCCCCTCGGCGAACGTCGCCGACGGGTCGTGCCAGCGCAGCTGTGCGCCGGACCGCCGCAGCCCGTCACGCAGCACGTTCACCTTGCGTTGCAGCTCGGCGACCGAGTTCTGCCCGAACCACTGGAAGGGCGTGTGCGCCTTCGGCACGAAGCCCCCCACCGACGCGGTGCAACTCGCCTTCCTCGTGTACTTCCGCCCGATGGCCACCACCTCGCGCGCGAGGTCGGCGATGCCGAGCGTGTCGACGTCGGTCTCCGTCGGGACACCGGTGAGGAAGTAGAGCTTCACGCGGTGCCAGCCCTGCGAGAACGCGCCGTCGACAGCGGCGTAGAGGTCGGCCTCGGTGATCAGCTTGTTGATCACCTGCCGGATCCGCCACGTCCCGCCCTCGGGCGCGAACGTCAGCCCCGTACGCCGGACCTTCTGGATCTCGCTGGCGATCCCCACGGTGAACGCGTCGACGCGGAGCGACGGGAGCGAAACGCTCACGTTGCCGCAGCCCTCCTGCTCGTTCACGATCCCGGCGACGAGCCCGTCGATCCCCGAGAAGTCGGCGGTGGACAGCGACGTGAGCGCCACCTCGTCGTAGCCGGTGCGGCGCAGGCCGTCGCGCACCATCGTGCGCACCTGCTCCTCGGGACGCTCGCGCACCGGGCGGGTGATCATCCCCGCCTGGCAGAACCGGCACCCGCGTGTGCATCCGCGGAACACCTCGACGTTGAGGCGGTCGTGGACCACCTCGACGAGCGGCACGAGCGGCCGCTTCGGGTAGGGCCAGTCGGCGAGATCGGCCACGGTCCGCTTCTCGACACGGGCGGGAACCTCGTCCCGTCGCGGGGTGACGGCGCGGATCCACGGGCCGTCGTACTCGACGTCGTACATCGCGGGCACGTAGACGCCGGGGATGGTGGCGAGCTCGCGGAGGACACCCTCCCGTGACGTGCGGCCCGAGCGCTTCCACGCCCCCACCACCTCGGTGATCTCGCCCACCGCCTCCTCGCCGTCGCCGACCACGAAGGCGTCGACGAAGTCGGCCATCGGCTCGGGGTTGAACGCGCAGTGCCCGCCGGCCACGACGACCGGGTGCTCGGGCCGCCGGTGGGCGGTGCGGACCGGCACCCGGGCGAGGTCGAGGCACTCGAGCACGTTCGTGTAGACAAGCTCCGCCGCGAGCGAGAACGCGAACACGTCGAAATCGCCCGCGGGGTGGTGCGCATCCACGGAGAACAACGGCACCGAGGCGGCTCGCATCTCGGTGGCCATGTCGAGCCACGGCGCGTAGGCGCGCTCGGCCAGCGCGTCGTCGCGCTCGT
>DASPTH010000129.1:0-11520 GCA_035623515.1 Acidimicrobiia bacterium | reverse complement strand
CCACGACGATCGCGTGCCCATCGTCCGACGTGAGCACCTCGCTGCCGGCGCCGACAGTCACCCTGAACTGGACCACGCAGAACGCGAGCAGCGTCGACGTGCTGGTGGACGGCGGCCTCTACTCACCCAACCTCGGACCGTCGGGCAGCACGACGATCAACATCCCGTGCGACGGCAGCACGCACACCTACGGGGTCACCGCGCACGGCACGCACGGCGGTACCGCCACGAAGACGCTCTCGGTGACGACCCACACCTGAGACCGGCGCGGGAAACGTGCTCAGATCTCGATCGCGGCGACGAGAACTCCGAGCACCGCGGTGATCGCCGCGATCAGTCGCCACGTCTGCGTGTTGATCCCACGCTGCAACGCGTCGAGCCGTTCGTCGATCGAGCTCAACCTTCCGTCGATGGCAACGAATCGTTGATCGATCGACTCGAACCGTCGGTCGATCACCTCGAACCGTCGGTCGATGGCGTCGAGCCGCGCTCCGAGCGCGCCGAGCTCGAGATGCAGCCAGTCCTTCGTGACGATGGCGTCCCAGCCACCAGGCGGGCGATCGAGCAGGAGATCTGCCTCGTCCATGCCGTACTCCTCTGCGAGCCTGCGGCGCAGCCGCGTGCGTACCTCGTCGTGTGCCACGGGCACCTTCCCCGGATCGGTGGATCTTCCGGGGGAAGCGCGGCGAGCCGTACGCCGGCTCCGAGCGTGCAGCCAGGGTACCCGCGTGGTCGAGCGTCACTGGAGACTCGCCTCGGGGTCGACGTCCTCGTATCGGTGCCATCGGTCGTTGCCTCGGCCGAATGGGCGCCCGGAGGCACGTGCTACGCCAAGTGGTGAGCGTTTGGACGAGGACCGGGGCGGCGCTACGGTCGAGCGCCATGAGTCTGCTCGACAAGGCGAAGAAGTTCGCCGCGCAGGCCAAGGAGTTGGCCGACGACGCGCTGGCGAAGGCAAAGGAGAACCAGGGGTCGGGATCCTCGCCACCATCGAGCGACCCGCGCCTCGGCACACCGTACGTGCCGGGCATGCTCGGCCGTCCCGGCTGGCGCGAGCGTGGGCTCACCGATCCGGCGGGAGTCCTCCCGATCGACGAGCGCGACCGCGCCGGCGTGCCGCACAGCACGAAGAGCGAGATCGTGGAGGAGCCGTTCGGCATGGGACGCCGGTGGTCGGCCGCCGACAAGTCGGCCGGTCTCTTCTACCGGCTCTACCCCGAGCAGGAGTCGTGGGAGCCGCCGGGGGGCGCCGCGCCCATGCCCGATGTCGCCGGTTGCACCACCGCCACGCTCGACGACGGCCGCGCGCTCGTGTTCCTCGGTCACCAGCACCGGGTCGTGCTCGAGACGAAGGGCATCGACGCAACCGAGCAGGCGACGCTGGCCCGCGCCGTCGCCGGTCACATCTGACGCTCACGGCAGTCCGGTGCGGCGCGCGACGAGCGCGTCGTACGACGCCGGTCCCTCCTTGGCCGCCCAGAACGCCGCGACCAGCGGCAGGTAACCCGCGTCGCGCAACACCGTGTACGGCACGAGCGCGTGGACACGCGGCCTCCGACGGCCCGTGGCCGCGTAGCGCGCCTCGCGTTGCACGTGGCCGTCGAGGCGCTCGAGCCCGCACGCATCGTCGAGCAACGGCAGGAACCACGTGGCCCACGAGAAGTCGGCCCGCTCGGCAGGCACGCCGTAGAGACGACGGTTCGTGCGACGGGAGAACGCGCGCACGGTGTCGTCGATCGGGAGTGCGGCCTGCTCCCGCCGGCGGAGCAGCCGGCGTGCGAGCCGGGTGGTCTTCGCCGCGAGCTTGCGTTCCGTGACGGGCGCGAGGGCGACGCGTCTCTCCGCGTACCGGAACCCGAGGAAGTCCCACGGCAACCCCGGCGCGACCGCGGTCGACTTCTGCTCGTTGACCTCGAGACCACGCTCGCAGAGCCGCGCGCGCACGAGTGCGTCCAAGCCCGGCACGTCGGCGGGCGGTGCGAGCACGAGGAAGTCGTCGCTGTAGCGCGCGTAGGTGAGGCCGGTGTCGCCGATCTCCCGGTCGAGATCGCGCAGGTAGAGCGTCGCGAGCATCGGCGCGAGCGGAGTACCCGCCATCACACCCTTCCGACCGCCGTCGATGATGCACCCGCGTCGTACGACCCGCGCGTCCAGCAACGACGCGCGCAGCAGCGCGCCCATCGGTCCGGTGGTGAAGCTGGCGGGGAGCCCGGCAAGCAGGTGCCGTACGTCGATCGAGTTGAAGTAGTCGCGCAGATCGAGCCGCAGTGCGGCCTTCGTCTCAGCGTGCGGATCGGTCAGCACGCGGCGGAAGGACGCGCGCGCACCACCGCCGGGCAGGAACGAGGTGCACCACGGCGACGCCGCCTCGACCGCAGCCGGCTGCATCAGCCGGTTGACGACTCGGAAGAGCAACTCATCGGCCGGCGGGTACAGGAAGAGGCGCTTCTTGCGGCCGTCGGCCTTGTTCAGCCACGACTCGGCCGGTGGCGCGGGACGATAGCGACCGGCGAGCACCGCCTCGCCGATGCGTCGGTGCGCGCCGCCTGCGAGGATTCGCTCGTAGTCGGCGATGCGGTCGCGCCGTCGCGGGTTGCGCGCACGGAACGCTTCGACGGCATCGACCCAAGGTTCGTCGGCCGCGAGACCGTCGAGCGGCGAGCGGGAGGGAATTCGCTTTGAAGCGGCATCGCCGCACTCGGAGGTACGCAAGACACCCGCCTCCAGGGATCGACGTGACCGTCACGCGGTCCTGCGCTGCTCCGCCCAGAGGCGCCCGAAGGCATCCCTCCCGCTCGCCGCCCGACGCTACCCGCGACGGGAGCCGGCGTCGGAGCTCGATCGCGGCGACCAGCCCACCGAACACGGCGGGCGTCCCACCCATGAGCGCGGCCATCGCTCCGATCAGCTTCCACGTCCGGGCGTGGAGCTCGGACTGCAGCGACGCCAGCCGGCCGCCCATCGACGACAGCCGAGCTTCGATCGAGTCGAAGCGGGACTCCTCCACGGTGAGCCGCGCTTCGATGGCGGCGAGCCGTGCGCCGGCTCCGGCGCGATCGCATCAGCGTACCCGTAGGCTGCGTCGGTGGAGCCGGCCGAAGCGCGCGAGTGGTACGAGCGCTGGGAGCGCCAACAGTCGGGGATCATCGGCGTACGCGAGGAGCGGTTCGGCGTGATGCTCGACGTGCTCGGCGCGATCTTCGACGCCGACGACGAGTTCACCGCCGTCGACCTCGCCAGTGGTCCCGCCGGGATCAGCGTGCGCGTGCTCGATCGCTTCCCGAGGGCGTGCGCGGTGGCCGTCGACTACGACCCGGTGCTCCTCGCCGTCGGCCGGAGCGCGCACGGCGACCTCGGCGGTCGGCTCGCGTGGGTCGAGCACGACCTCCGGGATCCGGCCTGGTCGCGAGCTACCCTCGCGGCGGCCGGACGCGACTCGGTCGACGCCGTGCTCACTGCCACGGCACTGCACTGGATCCCGACCGGATCGCTCGCGGACGTGTTCCGCGCCTGCGGCGCGATGCTGCGGCCGCAAGGCGTACTGGTCAACTGCGACAACCTGGCCTACCCGCCGGCCTCGTCGACGATGCGCCGGGTCGAGGAGATGGCGCGCGCCGCGGATCGCGACGCAGCGATGGCACGGGCCGAGGCCACCGACTTCGACGGGTGGGAGCAGTGGTGGGACGCGGTGGCCGCCGATCCGTCACTCGCTCCGCTGCATGCGGAGCGCGAGCGCCGGTACGCCTGGCGGAACCGTGACGAGTACCGCCCGGGGATCGCGGTGCACACCGCACTGCTGCACGAGGCCGGCTTCGACGAGGTCGAGACGGTCTGGCAGCGCTACCAGAACCGCGTGCTCGTGGCCGTGCGCAACGACGAGGGACCCGTCACCATTCCTCATCGTTGAGGTCGTCGTCCTCCTCGTCCTCCTCGTCCTCGTCGGGCGGAGCGGGCGGTGGCTCGGGATACGGGTGACCGCACGCAGGGCACACGTCCCAGCCACGGAGCTTGGTCTCGCCGCAGACCGCGCACTGCTCTGGCATCGTGGGATCCTCGAGCACTCCAGAACCGTTCCACCTTCCCGTTGGAGGGAAGAGCTCGTCAGTAGAACCTTGGGGTGGGACACGACCCGAGCCGCTCAACGCTCGATCCCGGCACGGGACGCTGCCGGAGAACTCAGGCGGCGGCTGGGCAGCATTTCCGCCGTACCGAGCCAGCGTTTCCGCAGGAGGGGCCGCTTCGCCCCGCGCCAGTCGCGGCTCGGGCCGTCGGCGACAACACCGATCAGAGTTTGATTGCGGCGACGAGCACGCCGAGCAACGCGGTGCCCGCGGCGATCAGCTTCCAGGTCAGCGCCCGCAGCTCGGCCTCGATCGCCGCCATCCGCGCGTCCAGCGACGCCAGCCGAGCGTCGATGGGGTCGACGCGAGCACTCAGCTCGAGGTGCAGCCACTCCTTCGTGACGAGATCGTCCCAGCCACCAGGTGGTCGATCGAGCATCAAATCGGCTTCGTCCATGCCGTACTCCTCCGCGAGCCTGCGGCGCAGTCGCGCGCGAGTCTCTTCAGCAGCCACGGGCACTCCCCTGATCCACCGGATCGGTTCGGGGAAGCGCGGCGAGTCGTGCGCCGACTCCAGAGCGTCGACCCAATCTACGCGCCGACGGTCAGCCCGACGTCGTGCGCGCTCCACCTCCGGTCGGTCACTGCCCCGCCAGGCGCAGTGCTTCCGTCGACCGCGCCATCTCGAGCGGAGACCGCTCCCGAGGCTCCGAGCATCCGCGAACATCGAGCGAGGGTTCCGCCCGCCCATTCGGGTGGCATGCTGCACGCGATGCCCGACGTCGCCAGCCTCCAGTCGATCCGGCGCACCGCGACCGACCTGCTCGGCACCGGCACCCTGACCCTCGGCGACCTGATCGCCGGGCTCCGAGGCGCCGGCCTCGGCCTCGGGCCCGACGCGGTCGACACCGTGATGCAGGCGCTCGACGGCGACGGCCGCTTCTGGGAGCTCGAGGGCGAGCGCTGGGTCTCGGTCCCGAACCAGCTCGAGGGCACCACCTGGACGACGACGGTTCCCGGCACGCTCCCCGCGGACGACGCGATCGCGGTGGAGCCCGACTTCACGCTCCTCGGGTGGTGGGCGGTCGAGACACCGATCCCCCTCGCCGATCCGCCGGACGGCGCGCTCGAGCTGGTCGAGCTCGACGACGGGTCGAACGCGTTCCTCGGTCCGCCCGATTGGCTCGACGGCACGGGAGCCGTCGCCCTCGCGGTCGCGGGCGGCACCGTCGCCCTGTCGCGACCGGACCGGCCGCCCGAGGTGTCACCCGAGCAGGCGGGCGCCGTCCGCGCCGCGTTCGACGCGGGCGCCGACCGCGACGAGCTCGCCAGCGGATTCGGCCCCGACGAGCCCGTGGAGCTCGTCACCATGCACGTCGAGGAGCTCCTGTGGGAATCGGTGGTCGCGGGTCGCGACGCCTTCGTCGCGCGACCGGTCGCGCCGGTCGACGACCTCCTGGCCGCCGCCGGCCTGGAGCGCCGCGACTTCACGATCGCGCCGGCGGGCACGGACTGGCTCCCCTACCTCCGCTGGCAACGGCGCCGCCGCATCGGCGCCCGGTACGACCTCGACGACGACGGGCTCGACGCGGTCGAAGCGCTCCTCGGCGCGTCCCACGCCGTGATCGGCGGCGACGACGATCCCCTCGGACCGCCCGCCGAGGAAACGAACGCGGCGCTGTTCCTCGCCGTCTGTCTCGCCCTCCCCGACGTGTGCCGGGCATTCGTCGGGGTGCACGCGGAGCGCGAGACCGAACCCGACGAGCTCGCCGGGTTCGCCCGCCGGCTCCTCGCGCACGTCGACGATCCAGCCGCGACGGGACCGCGCTGGCTCCTCGCCCGCGCGCTCACCCACCAGGGCGACGCCCTCGCCGCGCGCGCCGAGCTCGAGGTCGCGGCCGCCGCCGGGCTCGACCACCCGCTCGTGCTGCGCGACCTCGCCGCCTTCCATGCCGACGCCGGCGACGCCCCCGGCGCGGTCGCACTCCTCCGCCGAGCCGGTCTCGACACCGTGGCCGACGACGCCGACGAGGACGACGAGGACGCGTACGACCCGCTGTTCGTGGAGGTCGTGCCGTTCGCCGTCCGGCCTCGCCCGAGCGCGCGCCGCAACGACCGCTGCCCGTGCGGCTCGGGCCGGAAGTACAAGGACTGCCACCTCGGCAGGGAGCAGCGCCCGCTGCTCGAGCGCGGCGCCTGGCTGTTCCGCAAGGCCCGGCGCTACCTGCACGACGGGCGGTACCGCGGGCTCGGCGCCGCGCTGGCCGAGACGATGGTCGAGGTGAGCGGCCGCGGTTACCTGTTGCTCAGGGACCTGCTCGAGAGCGAGATCGTCGACGACGTCGCGCTCTGCGAGGGCGGCGTGTTCGACGACTTCGTCACCGAACGCGACGCGATCCTCCCCGACGACGAGGCGCTGCTCGCGGGCCGGTGGGCGCTGGTCGAACGGAGCCTGTTCGAGGTGGAGTCGATCGACGGCGACGCGCTCGGCCTCCGCGACCTGCGCAGCGGCGACCGGATCGTCGTCACCAACACCCGCGCGTACGAGACAACTCGTCCCGGTCACCTCCTGCTCGGGCGCCCGCTCCCGATCGAGGAGACGTGGCGCGCCTACTCGGGCTTCGTGCACGTCGGCGACGTCGCCCGCGACCGCACGCTCGAGGCGCTCGACACCGGCGACGCGTTCGAGATCGCCGCCGCCATCGGCGCGACGTACGCGCCGCCGACCATGCAGAACACCGACGGCGAGAAGCTCGCGTTCCACGAGCTCACGTTCCGCGTCGACGACGCCGACGCGGCGGCGCGGGCGCTCGCGGGTAGCACGTTGCACGACAACGGCGACGGGCACTTCACGCTCGTGCGCGACAGCGCCAACCAACCCGACACCGTCATCCTGTCGCTGCAGCTCACCGCCACCGAGCTCTCGGTGTCCACCAACTCGGACCGCCGCGCCGACGAGGCGCGCGAGCTGGTCGCCTCGCTCCTCCCGGGCGCGGTGCTCGAGGACGACGACGTCCGATCGCTCGACGAGATGCTCGCCGCGCCGAGTGAGCCGACCGAAGAGCTCGGCCCCGACGACCATCCCGAGCTCGCCTCGATGCTCGACGGCGTGATCCGCGAGCGCGAGCAACGCTGGGTCGACGAGCCGGTGCCGTTGCTGCGCGGGCTCACGCCGCGCGAAGCCGCCGACGACCCCGTCGCCCGCGAGGACCTGCTCCGCCTGCTGCGCGGCATGGACGACCGGCCCCGCGGCCAGGGCGGCTTCGATCCCGACCGGCTCCGCACGCTGCTCGGGATCGCTCCCGGCGAGTAGCTGCGTGTCGACGGTTGAACTGTCACGAACGGGATCGTCAGCGCGTGGTCGACGCGCCGCGGCGGTGCGCTCAGGAGCGACGGTCGATGCCGCGTTTCGTCGCAGTGGCCAGGAAGAGCGGGTAGGTGACGCCGTCGCGCACCATGTCGTGACAGTGCTCGAACGTGACGTCGGTGAACCCGACGCGCTCGAGGATGGACGCGAGCCCGGCGCGGTCGAAGCCGTGATGGCCGTCGAAGTCGGCGCCGTGGAACGAGCCGTCTTCGCGCTCGAGGTCGACGATGCACACGTGACCGCGTTCGACGAGCAGGTCCGCGAAGCGCGAGAGAACGGCTTCCTCGTCGGCGACGTGATGCAGGGCCATGACCGTCACGACGAGGTCGAAGTCCTCGACGGACGGTGGCTCGGCGGCGAAGTCGACGTCCCAGACGCGCGCGTCGTTGATGGCGCCGGTCGCGATCTTCTGCTCGATCACGTCGCGCATACCGGCCGACGTGTCGACGAGGGTCACCGGGCCGACCGCGTCGCGCAGCGCCTGGGTGACGAGACCCGTGCCGGCGCCGTACTCGAGCATGCGCACCGACCTGTCGAGCGGCACGGCTTCGCGGATCGCACGCGCCACGACCTTCGCGCGCTCCACCTTGGCCGGATCGTCGTCCCACGTGGTCGCCATGTCGTCGAACCGGTTGGTGCTCACGCCTTGCGGACTACTCCAGATTCGAGCAGCGCGTCAACCCGCGCGTCCGAGATGCCGAATTCGCGCAGCACCTCGGCGCTGTGCTGGCCGAGCATGGGCGCCGGCCGCCCGTACCCGGTCGGCGTGCGCGAGAAGCGGGCCGAGTTCCCGACACCCTGTGCGGGACCGAACTCGGGGTCGTCCCAGGACTCGTAGAAGCGGTTGGCGGTGAGGAACACGTCGGTGTACGTGTCGTCGACCGTGAGGACGGGGACCGCGGGCGCGCCGGCTCTCTCCAGACGCGCCAGCGCGTCCTCGCGCGGCAATGGTCGGAGCGCGGCGGCGATCTCCGCCTCCGACGCGGTCTGCGGCACGCCCAGCGTGCTCGTCAGCGCGCCGGCGCTCGATGGGGTGGTGCACGCGATCGCGATCCACCCGTCGGCGCACTCGTAGTAGTGCTCGAGCGCGCCCATACCGACGCAGTCGCGCGCTCCCATCGGTGGCGGCGGGCTGCCGGGATACGAGGTGAGCTCGCCGATCTGGAGCAGCACGCTCTGGCTCGCCAGGCTGGTGTGGATCTCCTGCCCGTCGCCGGTCCGGCAACGCGCGAACAGCGCGGCGGCGACGCCGAGCGCCGCCATCGCCGCGCTCCCGACGTCGTTCACCGCGATGCGGTAGAAGACGGGCTCGCCGCCGTCCCCACCCTGCGCGTGCATCAAGCCGCTCTGTGCCTGCAGGAGCGGGTCGAAGCCCGGCATCGCCGCCTGCGGACCCGTCCGCCCGTACCCGCTGATCGACAGGGAGACGATCCGCGGGTTGACCGCGCGCAACGCCTCGTAGGAGATGCCGAGGCGCTCGCGCACCCCGAGGCGGGAGTTGTCGAGCACCACGTCGGCCTGCTTGACCAGCTCGAAGAACAGGTCCTTGCCCTCGGGGCGCTTGAGGTCGAGCACGAGCGACCGCTTCCCGCGGTTGTACGGCGAAAAGCCGGTGCGATAGGCGCGGAACGGGTCGCCCGCCGCCGTCTCGATCTTCACCACGTCGGCGCCGAGGCCGGCGAGCATCGCCGCCGCGTACGCACCCGCGATCACCACGCCGAGGTCGAGCACTCGCACGCCCGCGAGCGGCGGCGCGTCGGGCGCGGCCGCCGCGTGGTGCGGTGGTTCCGCCGTCGACGACGACGCCCCCATCTCGAGCGAGACGCCCGGCATGCGCACGAGGCCGTAGTCGGGATGCTGCAGCTCCACGCGCATCCCGTTGGCGGCGATGGTCTCGCCCGCGAACCATTCTTCGCGTGTCTGCACCGGCCCGCACGGCACGTCGGCCGCGGCGAGCACCGCGAGCCACTCGGCGCGCGGCTTGGTGCGGAAGGCCGCCTCGAGTTTGGCCTTCGTGATCTGCGCGCCCGGCCCGGTGAGCGCGGCCTGCAGGTCGTCGATCTCCCGCTCCGCCAGCACGTCGGCGAGGACGCCGGTTGCTTCCAGCGCACGAAGGTAGATCGGTTCGAAGAGCGCGCCGAGGAAGAACCACTCGGCGTCGGCGCACTCGTACAGGCGATAGTTGGGCGCGCCGCCGAGCGGCGCACCCCAGATCGCCGCGCGTTGGCGCTCGAACCGCGTCGAGGGCATCACCTGTGCGGCGCCGTGCAGACCGCTGACGACCACACTCTGTCCGCGTCCCGAGCGAGCCCGTTCGAACAGCGCCGCCGCGATGGCGCCGGCGAGGCAGTTCGCCTGGCCGTAGTACGCCTGCGGCGCCACGAGATGCACCGGCGAACCGGAGTACGAGGGCTGCCCCGTCGAGATCCCGGTGAGCGCGGTGAGCAGGTTGTGCGCCGCCGGCAACGCGCTCCACCGGCCCGTTTCACCGTACGGTGGTGCCCACGCGTGGACGAGTTGCGCGTGCTGCTGCGTCAGCGTGGCACCGTCGAGGCCGAGGCGCTCGAGCGTGCCGGGTGGCGCGTCGAACAGCGCGACGTCGGCGTCGGCGACGAGACGCTTCGCTTCGGCGAGGTCCGCCTGACGCTCCAGATCGAGCGCGACGAACTGCTTGTTCCGATCCCAGGCCAGGTAGCCGGGCTCGGCGCGTCCACGCGTGTCCGCGTACGGATCGACCTTCACCACGTCGGCACCGAGATCACCGAGGTGCATGGCGGCCATGGCGGCCGCGAAGTGATGTGAGAAGTCGAGGACCCGGATTCCGCCGAAGGCAGTCAGCGGTTACTCGCGCCAGGCGACGGCGAACACCTGGACCGGCTCGGGTATCCCCTTCAGCGGCAGCGCGCCGCGGTCGTCGAAGCCGAAGCGCTTGCCGACACACAGCTCGCGCACCGCAACCGACACCGCGATGTCACCCGAGTCGGCGGCACCACACAGTCGTGCGGCGAGCTGGACCGCAGCGCCGAAGAGGTCGTCGTTGTCGCCGGTGACGGGCTCACCCGCGCTGATGCCGATCCCGACGTGGATCGGTGTCTCCGAGTCCACGTTCCAGTCGGCGAAGGCGCGCTGGGCGTCGATCGCGAACTCCACCGCCGCCGACACCGACGCGAACGCGGCCATGATGCCGTCGCCGGTGTGCTTCACCTCGCGCCCGGCGTGCTGTTCCAACGTGCGTCGCACGATGTCGTCGTGGGCGCGCAGCACGATCATGTGGCCCTCGTCACCGAGCTCGATCGTCTGGGCCACCGAACCGCGGATGTCGGTGAAGACGATGGCGCGCAGGGCCGGTTCGGAATAGGCGGTGCCGACCGGGTGGGTGGGAAGGGGACCCAGCATCGCGTTCAGGGGCGCGGTGGGATCGAGCTCGATCACGGCCGACGCAAGCTGGCCGTGCGCTTCGGCGTGGACGTCGACGATCGCCTGCTCGCTCGGGCCCTCGGCCAGACAGAACACCGTGCCGCGGTCGGGGTCGAACCAGTACGTGTGATAGCGGACCCCGTACCGTTCCTGGACCTCCGAGTCGAGCTGGTGGGCGAGGGCGAGCTCCTCCGCCGAGACGCCCGGCGAGTCGTGACGGTCCAGATACATGGGCACGAACCTCAATGTAACCGCACGGCGTCTCACGTCGTGTCCCAGGGTCGGAGTAGCGTCGGCGCGCCGGTTGCGGGAGGGCGGTCCCGCTCGAGGAACCACCGTGGACGCCCTCCAGGAGAGTCGCGCGCGAGACGCGACGAACCAAGGAGGGAAGGCATGGCGCTCTGCCCGAACGGTCACGAGAACCCCGATGGTCACCGCTTCTGCAACGAGTGCGGCGCCCAGATCGGTGGGCCCGCGCCGACCCTCGCAACCGGTCCCAGCGGGTCGATCGCGAACGACGGCTTCTTCTGGGGTCTCGCGCTGGTCGGGCTCGCTGCGCTCGTGATGTTCATCGTCGCCATGGTCAGCGCCGGCAACATCAACACCCGGGACCAGTTCGACACGTATTCGTATCTCGCCGGCCTCGGCGCCGCGCCGTGGGCCGTCGTCACCCTG
>DASPTH010000237.1:0-5547 GCA_035623515.1 Acidimicrobiia bacterium | reverse complement strand
CGACGAGGGCAAGGAGGAGCTCGCCGAGCTCGAGCTCGAAGGCGAAACGGTCGTGGAGCACGTGACGCAGCTCGCCGCTCGTCTCGGTGAGAACATCTCGCTCGGTCGCGTCGTCGTGTACGAGACGGCCGATGGGATCATCGACGGCTACAAGCACGTGCAGAACCTGCGCGGCACGATCGGCGTGCTGGTCGAGCTCGGCGGCGTCGATCCGTCCGCGGAGCGCGCCCGCGAGGTCGCGCACGACCTGGCGCTCCACATCGCCTCGGCGGCGCCTCGCTGGCTCACGCGCGACGACGTGCCGGCCGACGTGGTCGACAAGGAGCGCGAGGTCTTCGAAGAGCTCACGCGCAACGAGGGCAAGCCCGAGAACGCGGTCCCGAAGATCGTCGAGGGTCGAGTGAACGGCTTCTACAAGGAGAACGTGCTGCTCGAGCAGGCGTTCGTGCGCGACCCGAAGTCGACGGTCGGGGCGTTGGTCCGGGAGCTCGGTCCCGACGCGGAGGTCCGGCGCTTCACCCGCGTGAAGGTCGGTGAGGAGTAGCTTCCCTCCGTGACGTGAGCGACGGTGACGGCGCCGCCCGGGGCGGCGCTGCAGGTGCGGGAGGAACGATGGCGAGCCGCTTCCGCCGTGTCGTCCTGAAGCTGTCCGGCGAGGCGCTCGAGAACGCGGCCACCGGGCACCACATCGACGCCGAGGTCGTCGCGCGCATCGCCGGCGAGATCCACGAGGCGCGCCGCGACCTGGGGGTCGAGATCGCGGTGGTGATGGGCGGCGGGAACATCTGGCGGGGCATGTCGGGCGAGACCCGCAGCATCGATCGTGCCCGCTCCGACTACATGGGGATGCTCGGGACCGTGATCAACGCGCTGGCGCTCCAGGACGCGCTCGAGGCCGTCGGCCAGCCGACCCGCGTGCAGACCGCGATCGCGATGACCCAGATCGCGGAGCCGTTCATCCCGCTCCGTGCGATCCGGCATCTCGAGAAGGGCCGCGTCGTCGTGTTCGCCGCCGGCAACGGCAATCCGTACTTCACGACGGATACGACGGCTGCGCTGCGGGCCGCCGAGATCGGCGCCGAGGCGATCCTCAAGGGGACGCACTCCGGCGTCGACGGCGTGTACAGCGCCGACCCGCGTCGCGATGCCGACGCGGTCAAGCTGGTCGAGGTGAGCTATCTCGAGGTGCTGAGCCGCGGGCTCAAGGTGATGGACTCCACCGCGATCACGTTCTGCATGGACAACGAGCTCCCGATCATCGTCTTCGACGTCACTGCGCCCGGCAACATCCGTCGCGCGTTGCTCGGCGAGGGTATCGGCACGCTCGTGAGCTCAGGAGCCGCGAGCAATGAGTGACGACGAGATGCGCGACCTCGTGATGGAGGAGTGCCGCGACAAGATGCGCAAGGCGATCGTGCACCTGCAGGGCGAGTTCGCCAAGGTTCGTACCGGGCGTGCCAACTCGGGGCTCGTCGAGCAGCTGCGGGTCGACTACTACGGCGCCGAGACGCCGCTGCAGCAGCTCGCCAGCTTCGGCGTGCCCGAGCCCCGCGTGCTCACGATCTCGCCGTTCGACAAGTCGTCGATCAAGGCGATCGAGAAGGCGCTGCAGTCGAGCGATCTCGGCATCAACCCCTCCAACGACGGCACGATCATCCGGTTGGTCTTCCCCGAGCTCACCGAGGAGCGCCGGAGGGACCTGGTGAAGATGGTGCGGAACCGGGCGGAGGAGTCGCGCGTGGCCGTCCGGAACATCCGCCGTGAGGCGCGCCACGAGCTCGAGGCGCTCGAGAGGGACGGCGACCTCGGCCGGGACGACCTCGACCGTGCCGAGAAGGAGCTCGAGAAGCGCACCCACGAGGTCGTCGCCGAGATCGACGAGCTCCTCAAGCACAAGGAAACGGAGCTCCTGCAGATCTGAGGGTGCAGGGGGTCCGGTTCCGTTTGGAGGAGTGAGCGGCGGGAGGGCGGCATTGCCGTCCGACAGCGAGCGACGGGCGAGGCTGGAAGCGGTGCTCCTGCAGATCTGAGGGTGCAGGAGGTCCGGTTCCGTTTCGAGACGCCACAAGGGCTGGAGCGGAGAGGACCCGCTCCGTGCCCTGGGTCTAGCCTTTGGGGCGTGCCCGACGACTTCGAAGACGAGCAGCCCCAGCAGCCGCCGAGCGAGGGCGTGCGCATCCTCGACGCCGAGGAGGCGCAGGCTGCCGTCGAGGCCGGTGCCGGGCGGACCCGGCCCGAGGAACCGCCGCGCCCACGTCGCGAACCGCCACCCGATGCCCGGCCGGCGGCGCGGTTCCCGCTGCCGACCGACCGGACCACAGAATTCGACGCGCCGGCGCCGCGACCGACGCCGGCTCCTCCGCCGGCGCCGCCGATCGGCGAGACGAGCGGCCCGTTGCCGCTCCCGCACTGGACCGAACCTCCCACGGGTGAGGTTCCCCAGATCGCGGGCGAGGTGGACGAGGAGATCTTCTCGACGAGCGGGAGCACGCCGCGCTTCCGGGGCGAGGCGGCCGACTGGTCGAGCGCCGACTTCGGGGACTTCGACGAGGAGCCCCTGCACGACGACGACAGCGACGTCGGCGCACTCGTGGACGCGCCCGACATCGACGACGACGAGCTGTTTGCCGCCGAGGTGGCCGCCAAGCGGTCGGAGCGGCGCGGCAGGAACCGGACCGCCCGTGCGCGCACGGCAACCGGCGCCGCCGCGTACGGCGCATCGGACACGACGCGCCCGTCGCGCTTCCAGATGGGTGACGAGATGACCACACGCGTCGTCACCGGCATCGGGCTCGCGGTCGTCGGCCTGATCTTCTTCGCGCTCGGGCGAGCGGCCACCGCCGTGCTCGTGACGGTCATCGTCGCGGCCGCCGCGTTCGAGCTGTACGAAGGGTTCCGCCGTGCGGGGTTCCAGCCCGCCACGGTGATCGGCCTGCTCGGGTCGGCGGCGCTGGTCGGGATCGCCTACAACTACGGTGAGCGTGCCTTCCCGCTCGTGTCGGCCGTGGTCCTCGGGTTCACCCTGTTCTGGTACCTCGCGAAGGTGGTGCACGCGCGCCCGATGGTCAACGCCGCCGTCACGATGTTGGGCTTCACGTACATCGGCATCCTCGGCGGTTTCGCGGGCCTGTTGCTGGTCTACCCGGACGGTGTCGGGATGGTGCTCGGCCTCGTCATCTGTGCGGTCGGATACGACGTCGTCGGCTTCCTCGTGGGCTCGCGGATCGGCAAGCGCCCGCTCGCGCCCGACGTGTCGCCGAACAAGACGATCGAGGGGCTGGCCGCCGGCATGGGCGCGGCGGTCGTCCTCGGCGTGATCGTCGGTGTGATCCTCGACCTCACGCCGTGGAACTCCTTCGGCAACGGCCTGCTCCTCGGCATCATCGTGGCGATCTTCGCTCCGCTCGGTGACCTGTGCGAGTCGATGTTGAAGCGCGACCTGGGGCTGAAGGACCTCGGCACGTTGTTGCCGGGCCACGGGGGCGTCCTCGACCGCTTCGACGCCATGCTCTTCTGCCTGCCCGCTGTCTACTACCTGGTCCTGGCCCGCGGCCTCATCTGATGGCCGAGGCGCCCCGCCACGACGTGCGCAGGGTCGTCGTCCTCGGCTCGACCGGCTCGGTCGGAACGCAGGCGCTCGACGTCGTGCGCAACCACCGCGACCGCTACGAGGTGGTCGCGCTCGCGGCCGGCCGGAACGTCGAACTGCTCGAGGCTCAACGGGCTGAATTCGGCGTCGACCCGGAGTGCGCGCGGGCGTGCGCCGACGACCCCGACTTGCTCGCTGCGCTGGCCGCGCACCCCGACGCCGACGTGGTGTTGAACGCGGTCGTGGGCTTCGCGGGGCTCCCCGCCACGATCGCGGCGCTCCGCAACGGCAAACGTCTGGCGCTCGCCAACAAGGAGAGCCTCATCGCGGGCGGGCCCGTGGTCGCGAACGCGCGCGCTCGCGGCTCGGGTGAGATCGTGCCGGTCGACAGCGAGCACTCGGCGCTGTACCAGGCCTTGCGCTGCGGGACCTCCGCGGAGGTGCGTCGCCTCGTGCTCACCGCGAGCGGCGGCCCCTTCCGCGGCTACACGCGCGAGGAGCTCGTGTTCGTCACCGTGGCCGACGCCCTGAAGCACCCTACGTGGGACATGGGCGCCAAGATCACCGTCGACTCCTCGACGCTCATGAACAAGGGCCTCGAGGTGATCGAGGCCCACGAGCTGTTCGGGGTGGGTTTCGACCGGATCGACGTGGTGGTGCACCCCCAGTCGGTCGTTCACGGGATGGTCGAGTTCGTCGACGGGGCGACGCTCGCCCAGCTCTCGATGCCCGACATGCGCCTGCCGATCGGGCTCGCCCTCGGCGCGCCCGCCCGTCTCGACGAGCCGTTCGGGACCATCGACTGGACAACCCTCTCGGAGCTCACGTTCGAACCCCCCGACGTCGATGCCTTCCCGTGCCTCGCCCTCGCCTACGAAGCCGGCCGCACCGGCGGCTCGGCGCCGGCGGTCCTGAGCGGCGCCAACGAGGTGGCCGTCGACGCCTTCCTCGCCGGCCGGATCCCGTGGACGGCGATCGGCGCCGTGGTGGCGGAGGCCCTCGCGGGCGGTACCGGGAACGTTCTCGAGGTCGAAGACGTTCTCGACGCAGACCGAGTGGCGCGCGAGCGGGCCACCGCGACCGTCGAGCGGCACGGCAGGGCGGCATGATGAGCGGGAACGCATGAAGGATCCACTCGAGGACACGAGCGTCGACATGAGCCGTGGGATGGCGACGCGCTTCCTCGTGCTGTTCGTCGCCGCCCTCGTCGCACTCGCGATCTTCGTGCCCGGTAGCCGGATCCCGCTCGCCATCATCGTCGGCATCGTGATCATGGTGATGCTGCACGAAGCGGGCCACTACATCATGGCCAAGCGTGCAGGCATGAAGGTCACGGAGTTCTTCCTCGGCTTCGGCCCGCGGCTGTGGTCCTTCCGGCGGGGCGAGACCGAGTACGGCGTGAAGGCGCTCCCCCTCGGTGGCTACGTCCGCATCCTGGGGATGAGCAACCTCGAGGACGTCGACCCCGAGGACGAGCCGCGCACCTACCGCCAGGGTCGGTACCGCGACCGCATGAAGGTCGTGCTCGCCGGCGTCACCGTGAACCTGATCATCGCCTTCTTGCTCTTCTTCGTCGTGATCGCGGGTCGGGGCGTCGCCGAACCCAGCACGACGGTGAGCGCCGTGGTGGCCGGGAGCGCCGCGCAGGCGGCGAGGCTGCAGCCCGGCGATCGCGTCGAGGCGATCGACGGCCAGCCGGTGAACAACTGGAACGACCTCAAGCGGGCCATCGAGGCGCATCCCAACGAGACCGTGCGGATCACCATTCGCCGTGACGGCCAGGACATCACGCGCGACGTGACCCTCAAGTCGCAGCAGGGGCAGGGGTTCCTCGGCGTGTCGCCCACCACCGCCTTCCGCAGCGTCGGCCTCCTCGGCGCCGTGCCCGAGTCCCTCGACTTCGCGGGGAAGCTCACGGCCGGCACCGGCGAGTCGCTCGGCAAGCTGTTCTCGCCGTC
>DASPTH010000235.1:0-5259 GCA_035623515.1 Acidimicrobiia bacterium | reverse complement strand
GAATGCCGATCCAATGGGACAAGCTGTGACGGTGAGAGCCCGGGTCGTCGCGGGGAGCGACTGGGAGCGGGGGGTGCGCACCCGCCTCGCGGCCGGTGAGGAGTCGGCGCTCGCCGAGGTCTACGACCAGTACGCCTCGTTCGTCTACGGGCTCGCGGTGCGGGTGATCGGCGACGCGCGGGCGGCCGAGGACGTGAGCCAGGACGTCTTCGTCGGGCTGTGGGAGCGCCCGGGTGCGTTCGACCCCGAGCGCGGCAGCCTGCGGACGTGGCTCGGCACGCTCACCCACCGCCGGTCCGTCGACTACGTCCGGAGGGAAGAAGCGCGCCGGCGACGCGCCGAGCGCGAGGCAGCGCGGGCGATCAGCGCGCCCGACGTCGAGGAGTTGGCGACGGCGATGGTCTCGGCCGAACGGGTGCGCGCGGCACTCGACGTCCTCCCGAGCGAGCAGCGACGGGCGATCCAACTGGCGTACTTCGGTGGCAAGACCTACCGGCAAGTCGCCGAGACGCTCGGCATACCCGAGGGGACGGCCAAGTCGCGGCTGCGCCTCGGGCTGCGCCGCATCGCCGAGGCACTCGAAGCACAAGGAGACGAGTGGTGACCCCCGGGCCCGAACTCACAGACGCCCAGGTCGAGGAACTCCTCGGCGCGTATGCGCTCGACGCGTGCGATCCGGCCGAGACCGCCGCCGTCGAGGCGGTCCTCGCCCGGCGTCCCGACCTCGCGAGCGAGGCGGCGCGGCTGTCGCGGGCGGCGGCCTGGATCGGCGTGACCGACTCCCTCGAACCGCCGTCGTCGCTGCGCGGCAACGTGCTCGGCACGGTGCGCACGCGGCGCGCGGGCGAACGCGACCGACCGGTGGTCGACCTCTACCGCACGCAGTCGGAGCGCTTCGAGCACGCGGTCGACCTCGTCGCCGACGACGCCCTCGACCACGTCACCACGAACGGTTTGACGGCGCGCGACCTGATCGTGCACGAGGCCGCGCAGGAGAGCCTGCTCGCGCAGGCCATCGGTGAGAGCCCGGTGCCGGAGATCACCGAGGCCGACATCGGGAAGCGCACCGCGGCGCTCGTGGCGCTCCTGGACGGGCGCTCGCTCGACGACGTGCTGAGGGTCTGGCGCGCCGCGGTCGACGCCAACTGCGCGTGGGCGGTCGGCGCCGACGGTGGTGCCGCGAACTGGCGCGGTCTCGAGCTCGACCAGAACGACGCGATCGTGGTGCGAGCCTTCGAGACGTGGATCCACACCGACGACCTCCGGCGCGCCGCCGGGCTGCCGGGCGAGCCACCCGAGCCGCGTCACCTCGCGCTGATGTCAGACCTCGCGGGTCGCTCGTTGAGCCTGTCGCTCGCGCTCGTGGAACGCACGCACGCGGGCAAGACGGCACGACTCGTGCTCACGGGAGACGGCGGCGGGGAATGGCTGGTCGCGATGGACGGCAGCGGCGCCGGCCGGAACACGCCCGACGTCACGCTCACGGCCGACGTCGTCGACTGGTGCCTGCTCGTGGGCGATCGGATCGCGCCCGAGGCCATCGAGCACACGGTCGCCGGCCCGGCGGCGCTCGCCGACGACCTCCTGGCCGCGGCGCCCGCGCTCGCGACGCTGTAGGCGAGCGGCTCGGGCCGCTACTCCGTGGTTTCGGTTGCCGGGCCGGCGGCGGCCTCGTCGCCGGAGTCGCCCGCGCGGTCGCCGGAGGCGGCGAGTTGCTCCTCGGCGGTCTTGATCTCGCCCACAATGCGCGTGATCTCGGCCTCGGCCGACGCGTCGGCGGTGCCGGTCTTCTGCGCGTAGACCACACCGCCCAGCTCTTCCTTCAGGTCCGAGACCTGCTTCTCGAGCTTGCGCTGGTCGAGCTTCTCCTGACCCGCGCTGACGGCTTCCTTCGTCTTGTCGACGCCCTTCTGCGCGGTTTCCTTCATCTTGTCGAGGATCGACATCCGGCGGGCTCCTTCGACTCGTGGGTTCGTCGATGGTCGCGGACAGTATGGCGCGGCCCGATCGGCCGATCTCAGGCCGGCAGCTGGCGGATGAGCTTGAGATGACGTGACACCGGGGCCTCGGGCGGAGCGAGGAAGAAGCCCTGCGCGCGGTCGCAGCCCAACTCGAGCAGTCGAACGCGCTGCAATTCGGTCTCCACACCTTCGGCGGAGACCACCATGCCGAGGGCGTGGGCCATGTCGATGGTCGCGGCGACGATCGCGTCGTCGGCCGCGCTGTCGCCGAGGTCGGTCACGAAGGCTCGGTCGATCTTCAGCTCGTCGAACGGGTACCGGCGCAGGTAGGTGAGCGACGAGCCTCCGCTCCCGAAGTCGTCGATGGCGAGCCGGACACCGAGGTCCTTCAGCGTCCGGAGCGCGGCGCCGGTCGTCTCCTGGTCGTCGAGGAGCAGGCGTTCCGCGAACTCGAGGCACAGCACCGACGGATCCAGGTCGTAGTCACGCACTGCGACGCGCACCGCGCACGTGAAGTCGGGACGGAGCAGCTGCCGCGCCGAGATGTTGAGCGACACGCAGCCGGGCTCGCCGGGCCGCTGGTCACGCAGATCGCGTGCGTGCTCGCACGCCCGGGCGAGGACCCAGGTGCCGATCGGGACGATCAGACCCGTTTCCTCGGCGACCTCGATGAACTCGCGGGGCGCTACGACGCCGCGCACCGGGTGCAACCATCGGAGCAGTGCCTCCTCGGCGACCTTCGTGCGGGTCGCGAGCTCGAATTGCGGTTGGAACAGGACCCGCAGCTCGTCGCGTTCGAGCGCTTCCCGCAAGCCTCGCTCCGTGAGCAGGCGGCTGACCGCCGCGGTGTGCATCGCTTGGTCGAACAGCTCGTACCGGGCGCCGCCCCGACTCTTCGCTCGGTACATCGCTGCGTCGGCGTCGCGCAACAGGCGCTCGGCGCGGTCGGGTCCCCGACCGGTGACGGCGATCCCGATGCTCGCGCTCACGACGACCTCCGCGTGATCGAGCGCGAACGGCGCGCCCAGGGCTCCGATCGCGCGGTCGGCGAGCTCCTCGGCTTGCTCGATGTCGTACAGGTCCTCGCAGATCACCACGAACTCGTCGCCGCCGAACCGGGCAACGGTGTCGCTGCGTCTCACCGTCGCTGCCAGCCGCCGACCGACCGCGACGAGCAACTCGTCGCCGGTGTCGTGGCCGAGCCCGTCGTTCACGACCTTGAATCGGTCGAGGTCGAGGAACAACACGGCGACCTTCGACGTCCCGTCCCACGCCCGGTCGAGTGCCGACTCCAGCCGTTCGACCGCGAGCGCGCGATTGGGCAGGCCGGTGAGGGTGTCGTGCAGCGCGAGGTGACCGAGTTGGCGCGTGTGGGCGGCGCGGTCCAGCGCGACGCCGACGACGTTTCGGACGCGATCGAGCATGAGTCGCTCACCGTCGGACGGTGGACGCGCGTTCCGTACGTAGATCGCGAGCATGCCGAGCATCCGTGAGTCGTCGGGGGTGCGGATCGGCACCGACCAGAACGCGTGGAAGCCGTTCGCGAGTGCGAGGTTGCGCAAGGCCTGGAGTTGCGGGAACCGATGGTCGTCGGCGATGTCGGCGACCACGATCGGCTCGCTCCGCGCGTTGTAGGCGGCTTCGGCGTCGTCGACGAGCGAAGCGAGGCGATCGTCGATCTCGTCGACGAAGGACGGCGGGAGCGACGGGGAGGTGAGCCGACGCGGTTCCCCGGCCTCGTCGACGAGCCGAATCGTCGCGGCGGCGTCGCCGACGTATTCCTCGACGGCTTCGAGCAGGCGATGGAGCGTGTCGGGGATCCCCGCACCGCCCAGGATCTGCTCGAGTACCGCCGTCTCCCGCGCGCTCAGCATGTCGGCGCGTCTCCGCTCCGTCATGTCACGGAAGTTACCGACGATGCCCCGCACCGCCGACTCGTGCATCTGGTTCGTCACGGTCGCCTCGGTCCACCGCCACGAGCCGTTGGCGTGGCGCCCCCGGAATTCGACCGACTCGCTCTCCAGCGGACGGTCCGCGAGTGAGGCGATCGTGCGGGCGGCCGCGTCGAGGTCACTCGGGTGGACGAGCTCGGCGACGGGTGTCCCGAGCAGTTGCGCGGGTTGGTAGCCGAACACCGAGGAGACCGACGGGCTCACGTACGTGATGATGCCGGCGCCGTCGATCACACCGACGACGTCGCTCGAGTGTTGGACGAACGCACGGAAGCGGGCCTCGCTGTCGCCCAACACCTCGCGCGCGCGCGACGTCTCGGCCACGAGACGACCGATGCGCCACGCGACCAGCCCGGCGGTGATCCCGATGATCACTGTCAACGCGACCGTCTCCGTGCTGCCAGAAGCATCGGCAACGACGACCGCGGGCACCATGAACAACGCGGCACCGAGCACGAGCATGCGCACCCGGCTCTGACGCACGAGTCCCGGCCGATCGGTCAGCCAGAGCTCCCGCATCGAGGGGTGCAGCGCCGCGCCGGCCAGGAGGAAGTAGGAGACCGGCCAGAGCGCGTCGAGGAAACCTCCGTCGGTATAGGTGCCGTCGACGACGAGTCGCGCGTACATGGTGTCGGCGATGAGCAGGACGGTGAGCCCTCCGAAGAGGAACCAGGCTGCAGGTGTCCACCGCGGCAGCGCGAACACGGCGTGCACGATCGCGACGACGAGCACGACGTCCATCACCGGGTATGCCGCGGCGACGATGCGCTCGATCGTCGCGCCGCTCGTGTGCTGCACGACCGGCGTGATGACCCACTGCCAGACCAACGCCGACGCCGCGAGGGCCACGATCGCGCTGTCGACCACGGTGTCACGGTGGAAGTGATGCCGCGCCAGTTGGTAGAGCGCGATCGCGAACAACGGGTACGCGAGGAGGTACAGCACGTCGGCCCACGGGTAGCCCGTGCTCCCACCCGCACCTCTCGTCGCGGCGTCCCACGCGACGTCACCGGCAGCGAAGAGGATCACGCCGAACGAGAGCAGCAGCCACAGCCACCGGCGATCGGGCCGGTTGCGCAGGATGCCGTACACCGCTCCCGCGGCCGCGACGATCGCGAGCGCGTCGAACGCGAACGACGAGAGTGTGTTGGAGTCGTCGACGAGGACGAGGAGCGAGAGGGCCGTGCCGACCGCGACGAACCACCAGCTCACGCGCGGCGTGAGCGGCCCCGACCATCGCTCTCCGGATGACAGTGAGCCCTGCACTGGTGGCGGCACCCCTCCGCCAGGCCCGGCCTGCCGCGGCCGGACACGTGCGGTGACGATACTCTCTCTGTGGTCGCACT
>DASPTH010000225.1:0-4460 GCA_035623515.1 Acidimicrobiia bacterium | reverse complement strand
GACCCGACCGTCGCGCAGGAGCTCGCACCCGTCATCGTCACGCGCATGAAGGCTGCCGGTGTGACCACGGTGGTCCTGTTCACCGACGTGGCCATGAACAAGGCGATGATGCAGCAGGCAACCGCGCAGGACTGGTACCCCGAGTGGTTCGTGACCGGCTCGGGATACTTCGACCTCCCCGTGCTCGCCCAGCAGTACCCCAAGGAGCAGGCCGAGCACACCTTCGGCATCTCCCTCATCCCCCCGTACTTCCAGCTCCCGACCGAGGTCACCAACATCACCGGCGCGACGGGTGCGTTCAACTGGTTCTTCGGCCCGAACCTGGGAACCACGAGCGGCGCGGTACCGGGCGGCATCGACTGGCTCCTCGACGGCATCCACAACGCCGGGCCCGACCTGACCCCCAAGACGTTCCGCCAAGGCCTGTTCGCGGTCCCGGGGACCGCGAACCCGAACCACAGCCCGATCATCACCCTGACCGGATACGGCCACACGACGGGGTTGCCGTACGCGGCGTACAGCCCCGGCCCCGCCGACTTCGCGCCGATGTGGATGGATCCCCACACGAGCGGCATGTCGCTCGGGAGCGGCACCGAGGTCCCGCTCGTCTCGTGGTACGTCGACGGTGGCCGGCGCTACGCCATCGGGCAGTGGCCCGAGAACCTGGTCTGGTTCGACAAGTCCAACTCGATCCACGAGATCGACCAGTTCCCCGCCAACGTCACCCTCCCCACGGCCGCGCCGGCGTGCGCGCAGGGACAGTGCCCGTCGTCGGGCGCGACCCAGCCGGCCCCCGGCACGCCGAACTCCGCCGGTTTCGTCGCCAAGGCGCTGCCGAACGCGGTCTCTCCGTCGTAACGCAGCTCGGCCCACGACAACGCGCGCGACCTTGCCATCGCGGCGGCCCACTGATCGACCGCGCGCGGCGTCGTCAGCCGACGATCTCGGCCCGACGCGCCGCCCACTCTTCGGCGTGCTCGTCGGCCACGACCGCCACCTTGCGCAGGCGTTCCACCTGCCCTCCCGGGATCTGCATGTCGAAGCTCGTGCGGGTCCGGAACTCGAGCACGACGAAACCCTCCGGGCCCGCTTCGTAGGCGTAGGGCGCGTCGGCGGGGGACGAAGAAGCCGTCGCCCGCCTCGAGCACTTGCGATCCCATGACCAGGCTGCCGTGCGCGACGTCGTAGAGGCAGTCTCACGGCCTCCGTCATGCGTCCGACATCGCGGTGGGGATCGGCAGTCAACGGCCTCGACGGCGCCGGTCGAGTGCGGCCTTGAGCGCCTTCGTGTACTCGCGTCCGTCGTCCCAGTGAACGGCACTGTTGTTCGACGTGTGGATCCGACGCTCGACGACGACCTCCGGGATGACGGTGGTGCGGCACGCGGAGTGTTGTAACCGTGAAAACCAGTCCACCCATTCTCCGACTCGCAGGCGTTCGTCGAACGGACCGACGGTCGAGAACGCCGAGCGGCGCGCCAACATCGACGAGATGAGCGCGCCCGTCGTGCCAGACCGCGCTGGACGCGCCGTGAGGACCGATGCGTCGAGTTCGGGGCTCACGAACTCGCGCGCTTGCGCGAACACGACATCGAGGCCGGGATCGGCATCGAATGCCGCGAGTCGCGCCGCCGTCGCGCCGGGCAACCACCGGTTGTCACTGTCGAGGAACGCCAGGAGGTCGCAGCCCGCGTGGGAGAGGGCCGTGTTGCGAGCTGCTGCGGGGCCGCCGTTCTCGCGGTGGATGTAACGTGCCGGCGCTCCGTAGGAACGCGCGATGACCGCGCTGCCGTCGGTCGAGCCATCGTCGACGAGAAGCAGCTCTGTCGGTGGATGCGTCTGGGCGAGCACCGAGTCGATCGCTTCGGTCAGGTAGCGCTCGCTGTCGAAGAACGTGATGACGGCGCTGACGGTCTCCAGGCTCATGCGCGCCCTTTCCGCTCACGGATCCGCGCGTGCAGCGTCATCATGAGGTTGCTGCCGACGCCCCGGTACGTGAGGTTGCCGCCGTGGATGCGCCTGTGCAGGACGACGCGGTCCACGCGATCGAGGCGTCCACCGCGGCTCACGAACCGTGACAGCCACTCGGTGTCCTCGCCGATCTGATACGTCTCTTCGAATTTCCCGACGTCGTCGAACCAGCGCCGCCACACCATCAGCGAGACGGGCTGGTAGGTCGGTCGGTCCGGGGGCAGTTGACGAACCCAGAGCGGTGGCTCGACCCCCGGTTCGATGGTGATCTCTTCGCGCCCCACCACCGCGTCGACCTCTGGACGATCGACGAGGTAGCGGACCTGGAAGGTGAGGCGGCCCTGCGTCATCTCGTCGTCGGCATCGAGGAATGTGACCAGTTCGCCCCGCGCGTGCTCGAGGCCGCGGTTTCGCGCCGCGGCCGGCCCCCGGTTCTGTTGGTGCAGCACGCGCGCATTCCGCGTGCGTATCGAGAATGCTTCAGCGATGGCGCGGCTCGAGTCGCGCGAGCCGTCGTCGACGATGATGATGTCGAGGGGCTCGTAGTCCTGCGCCGCGACGCTCTCGAGCGCGGCGTGGAGGAACCGCGCGTTGTCGTACACCGGCACGATGACGCTCACGACCGGCGAGTGCTCCATGTCGAGTCAGCCACCCACCAACAAGATGCGGCTGCCATTGAGCGCGACGTCCAGCTTCGGCGACCGCCTGACCTCACGGCCCACGATGACGACCCGGTCGGCCTTGCTCGCGGCCCATTGCTCGCTGATCACGCGCAGCAAATCGACGCGCTCCGGCGCGGTCGTGCCCGCGAACACGCGATGCCAGCCCGAGACGGGCACGCCGTCGAGAAGCCGATCGACGAGCTCGTCGCCAGTGTTCGCCGCGGGTGTGGCGTCGGCGACTCGCTCGGGAAACGGCGCGAGGAGTCGCGCGAGCCGAGTCGCGCGCGACTGGTCGTCGAGCGCGCTTCCATCGAGACAGGAGCAGCAGATCCGCACGCGAAAGGCGGTGAGCCGACCGGTGCCGAGACTGGCGGCCCCGGCGACCTGCACGAAACCGAGCGCGGCCATCGCGGTTGGGCGAAGCTCCGTGTCGAGCGCATCGAGCTCGGACGCCACGGCGGCAGCCGGAACCTCGCCGAGGAACACGTCCTTGATGTAGTCATGGTGCCGGAGCGCGAACGAAGCGAGGTCTTGCAGGCCTCGTGGACAGAGCGAGCGGATGAGCTCGCTGCCGATGACGATCCCGTCCTCGACATCGACGGCAGGACCGCGACGAGCGAGCATGCCACAGTCGTGCAGCGCGGCAGCGAGCCAGAGCGCGACGTGTGCGTCACGCGTGAGCCGCGCGTCCGCAACCCGATCGAACAGGTCCGAGAGCTCGGCATCGGTCACCCCGTCCTCGGAGTCGACCCGGCTCCGGTACCAGCTGACATCGCGTGCGAACAGCTTGTCGAGGCCGAGCATGAGCAGACGATTGTGGTCACCGTACGATTGCTGGAGTCCGTCGCCGTTGCGGTTCTGGGGACCTTCGCGAAACATCGTGTGGAACTGCAGCAGTGGTGTGCAGCGTTCGAGTTCGTGGTACAGCTCGAGTCCGCTCAGGTCCCGCTCACCACGCAGGAATTCATCGAGCGCGGTGCGGACGACCGTGGTGCCGCTTGCATCGAGCACGGAGGCGCCCAGCCCCTCCCGCTCGCAAGTGTCCGAGATGACCGCCTCGGCACGCAAAGCACCCATGGGGCCCCTCTCATTCCGACCGCGTGACGTGCGCCGACGACACAAGTCGACGGACCGTGCCCGGACAGGGACGCGACCCAAGTCTCCGGCCCTCTTCGGCGACATGATGGCGCAGTCGACAGCCACGAGGCGAGATGCCCTGCGGGGCCCGAAGAGGTCTGCTCGAGCCGCCGTCTTGGACGAAGCCATCGAGGTCGGCACCGTGATCGGTGACTCCGTCGGCGTCAACGTGGCCGTCGCCGCCATGGGCTGGTACTACGCGCACCGAGGCGACAGCAGCCTTGCGCTCGCATCCAGCCTCGACGACGCCGTCGCTCACGCGCAAGATGCTCCCAATTCCCCGGAGCCGGTGCCTCCCGAGGGACCCACGGAACCGACCCGATGACGCGAGGAAGCCGCGCCGGCGCTGCTCATGTCTGCGCAGCCGAGGCAGACGGGGCGAGCACCGGCGCCGTTGGTCGCGCCGGTGTTGGTGGCCGGACCGTCACCTGCTTGTTCACCGATCTGGAGGGTTCGACGCGTCACTCGAGTCATTGGACGGGCTCTTCCGAGGTGAGGAAGCCGCCGGGTTCGGGTGTGCCCGGCGGGAACCAACCGCGCGTGACAGCAGGTTGCCGTCGGGGCAGTGTGTGCGCGGAACAGTGTGGGAGCTGGATCGTCAGGTGGCTGTAGTGGCTGGTGGTGGGGGCGCGGTCGAGTTCGTGCGCATGGCGGGGAAGCGTCTGAGCGGCCCGCTGGCACGGAGGCGCAG
>DASPTH010000212.1:0-23150 GCA_035623515.1 Acidimicrobiia bacterium | reverse complement strand
CGCCAGGTGAGGTAGTGACCTGGTGACCGGCTCCGGAGAACCGGTCACCAGACCGAAGAGTCGATCAGGAGAGGTCGAAGCGATCCAGGTTCATGACCTTGTCCCACGCCGCCACGAAGTCGCGCACGAACTTCTCCTTCGAGTCGTCACACGCGTAGACCTCCGAGACGGCGCGGAGCTGGGAGTTCGAACCGAAGACGAGGTCGACGACCGTACCGGTCCACTTGACGGCGCCCGTGACGCGGTCGCGACCCTCGAACACGCCTTCAGACGTGGCGGATGCCTTCCACTCCGTGCCCATGTCGAGCAGGTTCACGAAGAAGTCGTTGCTCAAGGTCTCGGGCCGGTTGGTGAAGACGCCGTGTTCGGACTGCCCGAAGTTGGCGTTCAGGGCTCGCAGACCGCCGATGAGGACGGTCATCTCGGGAGCGGTCAAGGTCAGCAGGTCGGCGCGGTCCAGCAGCAGGTGCTCTGCGGGCAACTTCTCTCCGGTTCGGAGGTAGTTGCGGAACCCATCTGCGGTGGGTTCGAGCACGGCGAAGGACTGCACGTCGGTTTGCTCCTGCGAGGCATCGGTGCGCCCCGGCGCGAACGGAACCGTGACGCCGTGCCCGGCGCTCTTCGCAGCCCGCTCGATGGCCGCGCACCCGCCGAGCACGATCACGTCGGCGAGCGAGACCTGCTTGCCGCCGGACTGCGAGTCGTTGAACTCCTGCTGGATCTGCTCCAGGACCTGCAGGACCTTTGCCAGTTCGGCCGGGTGGTTGACCTCCCAGCCGTTCTGTGGCGCAAGTCGGATCCTCGCGCCGTTCGCACCGCCGCGCTTGTCGGTGCCGCGGAACGTCGCCGCCGACGCCCACGCGGTCGAGACCAGTTGGGAGATCGACAGTCCCGATGCGAGGATCTTGTCCTTCAGGGCCGCGACGTCCCGCGCGTCGATCAGTTCGTGGCCGACCTCGGGGATCGGGTCCTGCCACAGCTGCGGCTCCGAGGGAACCAGCGAACCGAGGTACCGCGAGACGGGCCCCATGTCGCGGTGCGTCAGCTTGTACCACGCCTTGGCAAAGGCGTCGGCGAACTCGGCCGGGTTCTCGTGGAATCGCTTCGAGATCGGCGCGTAGATCGGATCGAACCTCAGCGCGAGGTCGGTCGTGAGCATCATCGGTGCGTGACGTTTCGACGGATCGTGGGCGTCCGGCACCGAGCCCTGGGCCGACGCGTCCTTCGGCGTCCACTGGTGCGCACCGGCGGGACTCGTCGTCAGCTCCCATTCGTAGTCGAAGAGGTTGGCGAAGTAGCCGTTGTCCCACCGCACCGGGTCGGTGGTCCATGCGCCCTCCAACCCGCTCGTGTACGTGTCGTCCCCCTTGCCGCTGCCGAAGGTGTTCCTCCACCCGAGACCTTGCTCCTCGAGTCCGGCACCCTCGGGTTCCGCTCCGACGTACAGATCCCCGTCGACCGCGCCGTGGCACTTGCCGAACGTGTGACCGCCCGCGACGAGCGCAACCGTCTCCTCGTCGTTCATCGCCATACGAGCGAACGTCTCTCGAATGTCCTTGGCGGCAGCAAGCGGATCCGGGTTGCCGTTCGGGCCCTCCGGGTTCACGTAGATCAAACCCATCTGCACCGCGCCGAACGGAGTCGCGAGCTCCCGGTCCCCGCTGTAGCGCTCGTCTCCGAGCCACGTGTCCTCGGGTCCCCAATAGACGTCTTCGTCGGGCTCCCAGATGTCCTCCCGCCCGCCGCCGAACCCGAACGTCTCGAACCCCATCGATTCCAGGGCACAGTTGCCGGCGAGGATCATCAGGTCGCCCCACGAGATCTTCCGGCCGTACTTCTGCTTGACCGGCCAGAGCAACCTCCGCGCCTTGTCGAGGTTCGCGTTGTCGGGCCAACTGTCGAGAGGGGCAAAGCGCTGGGCGCCGGAACCGCCGCCGCCGCGGCCGTCGGCGATGCGGTACGTGCCCGCGCTGTGCCACGCCATCCGGATGAAGAGCGGCCCGTAGTGGCCGTAGTCGGCCGGCCACCAGTCCTGCGACGTCGTCATCACCTCCACGATGTCCCGCTTCAGCGCCTCGAGGTCGAGGGTCGAGAACTCGGCGGCGTAGTCGAAGTCCTCGCCCATCGGGTTGGACAGCGGAGAGTGCTGGTGGAGGATCTTCAGGTTCAGCTGATTCGGCCACCAGTCGGCGTTCGACCTGCTCCCGATCGCCGTGTGCAGCACCGGGCACTCGTTCGTGTTGTCGCTCTCGGACACGTCGGTCCTCCTCTCCCAGTTGCCAGACTCGCGTTCAAGCTAAGGGTTCCCTGAGAACCGGGCAAGGGACCTTCGCCCCTGCTCCGGACGCCCGCGAGGTTGTTCGCCCCTCCGCGTCGTCCCGCCGTAGTGTGCGCGCATGCAGCACGTACGTCTCGGTGGCACCGGTTTGCAGGTCTCCCGGATCTGTCTCGGGACGATGACGTTCGGCTTGCAGGTCGACGAGGAGCGCTCGCGCGAGATCCTCGACCACGCCGCCGACCAGGGTGTGACGTTCCTCGACCTCGCCGACGCCTACCCGCTCGGCGGTGACCTCACGACCGTCGGGCGTACGGAGGAGATCGTCGGCCGGTGGCTCGCAGGGAGGCGCGAGGAGTACGTCGTCGCGACCAAGTGCTACGGGCCGATGGGGTCACAGCCGTGGCAAGCGGGCAGTAGCCGCCGGCACATTTTGGACGCCATCGACGGCTCGCTCCGCCGCCTGCAGACCGACTTCGTCGACGTCTACCAGTTGCACTTCGACGACCGCACGGTCCCGCTCGACGAGTCGCTCTCCGCGCTCGACGATCTCGTCCACGCGGGCAAGGTGCGCTACATCGGCTGCTCGAACTTCCTCGCCTACCGTTTGGCGCGCGCGATCGGGCGCAGCGAGGCGCTCGGATTGGCGAAGTTCGTGTCGGTGCAGCCGCGCTACAACCTCGTCTTCCGCGAGTTCGAGCGCGAGTTGTTCCCTTTGTGCCTCGAGGAAGGGATCGGCGTCATCCCGTACAACCCGATCGCCGGTGGCCTGCTGTCGGGCAAGCACGATCGGAGCAGGCCGCCCGAAGAGGGTACGCGGTTCACGCTCGGGAACGCGGGCCGCATGTACCAGGGCCGCTACTGGCACGACCACGTGTTCGACACCGTCGACGCGCTCGCCAAGCTCGCCGACGAAGCGGGGCTCGCGATGGCGACGATGGCGGTCGCGTGGGTGCTGCGCAACCCCGCGATCACGTCCCCGATCATCGGCGCGACCCGCCCCGAGCAGCTCGACGACACGACCGCGGCAGTCGACGTGTCACTCGACGAGGACCTCGCGCAACGGCTCGACGAGCTGACCGCCGAGTACCGCCTCGGCGACGCGCCGCGCTGACGCCGGGAGGAGCCCGCATGGCCGATCACGAACTGGTGCTCAGGGGCGGGCTCGTCGTCGACGGGACGGGGTCGCCGGCACGGACGGCCGACGTCGCCGTCGACGGGGGGCGCGTCTCCGCGGTCGGCAGGGTCGACGCTCGCGGCGAGGAGGAGCTCGACGTCGAGGGCCTGCTCGTCGCGCCGGGATGGGTCGACATCCACACGCACTACGACGGCCAGGTCACCTGGGATCCGCTGCTCACCCCGTCGTCGTGGCAGGGCGTGACCACGGTGGTGATGGGCAACTGCGGAGTGGGCTTCGCGCCGGTGCGACCCGAGAAGCACGAGTGGCTCATCGCGCTCATGGAAGGTGTCGAGGACATCCCCGGCACCGCGCTGCACGAAGGCATCACCTGGGGGTGGGAGACCTTCCCCGAGTACCTCGACGTGCTCGCTCCGGGAAGGTACGCGCTCGACGTCGCCGCGCAGGTGCCGCACGGCGCATTGCGCGGCTACGTCATGGGGGACCGCGGTGCGGATCACGAGGAGGTGCCCTCCGCTGCCGAGATCGAGCAGATGGGCGCGCTCGCGGCGCAGGGCATCGAGGCCGGCGCGCTCGGGTTCACGACGTCGCGGACCGTCGCCCACCGGTCGGCCGACGGGCGCCACACGCCGAGCCTCACGTCGACCGCGGACGAGCTGCTCGGCATCGCGCGCGCCGTCGGCGCGACGAACAAGGGTGTGTTCGAGGTGGTCGCCGACCTGTTCGATCTGGAGCGCGAGTTCGCACTGCTGCGCTCCATGGCGGAGGTGAGCGGCCGGCCGCTCTCGCTCACGACGTTGCAGCGACCCGAGTTCGCGCCCGACGAGTACCGCCGCATCCTCGGCCTGATGGAGGCCGCGGTGGCCGACGGCGTTCCGATGCGGGGCCAGGTCGCGGCCCGACCGGTGGGGCTCGTGCTGCGCCTCGACGGCCGCGTGCACCCGCTCGTGCGCTCGCCCACCTACCAATCGTCCGCCCACCTCGGGTTCGACGAGCTGGTGGCCCGGCTCGGGCGACCCGACGTGCGGGCGAAGATCCTCGCCGAGCTCCAGGATCCGGCTGCCGACGTCCTCGGGCGGTTCGGCCCGGCGTTCGCGCTCGGCGACCCACCCTGCTACGTCCAACGACCTCAGGACGCGCTCGATCTGCCCGGGGTGTACGACACGTTGCTCTCGCACGACGGGCACGGTGCGATCTACGTCCCGGTGATGAACTTCGTCGAGGGCGACATGTGCGCGACACGCGAGATGCTCGTGCACCCGCTCACCGTTCCGGGGCTCGGCGACGCCGGCGCGCACTGCACGATGATCTGCGACGGGAGCTTCCCCACCTATCTCTTGCAGTTCTGGGGACGCGACGCGCCGGACGGCGAGCGGCTGCCGATCGAGTGGATCGTCAAGCAGCAGTGCGCCGACACCGCCGCACTGGTCGGGCTGGGCGACCGTGGAGTGCTCGCGCCCGGATGGCGCGCCGACGTCAACGTCATCGATCTCGACGCGCTGGCGATCGGCGCGCCGGAGATGCTCCACGACCTGCCGGCAGGCGGCCGGCGCCTCGTGCAACGCGCGACCGGATACCGCGCGACCCTCGTCGCCGGTGAGGTGGTCACGCGCGACGGCGAGCCGACCGGCGCCCTGCCGGGCCGGCTCGTGCGCGGCGCGCGCTGAGCTCAGCGGCCCATGAGGAGCCGCCACTGCTCGACGGTCGGCACGCGGAAGACGAAGTTGCGGCGCCGCGTCTCGCCCATGGTCGCCGAGGGCTCGGGTGAGTAGAGGTGGCCGGGGTAGAGCACCGCGGTGTCGGGGACGGTCGCCAGGCGTTGCGTCAGGCTCTCGTACATGGCGTCGGGATCGGAGCCGGGGAGGTCGGTGCGGCCGCACCCGTCGAGGAACAGTGTGTCGCCGGCAACCAGCCGGCCGTCGACCACGAAGCACTGGCTCCCCGGCGTGTGGCCGGGCGTGTGCATCAGCGCAATCGGGATGTCGCCGACGCGCACGACGTCCCCGCTGTCGTGCACCACGAGATCCGAGTCGGACACGCCGGTGCTGCGCTTCACCCACTCCGACTCCGCGCGCTGGACGTGGATCGGCACCGCGCCGTCGTCGCGCCCGAGCAACTCGCGTACGCCCTCGATCGCGTACCCCATGATGTCGCCGCCACAGTGATCGGCGTGGTAGTGGGTCGCCAGCACGCCGGTGAGCCGTAGACCGTCGGCTGCGAGGAGGTCGAGGAGCGCGCCCACGTCGTACGCGGGGTCGACCGCGATCGCCTCGCCCTTCTCCCGGTCACCGACCAGGTACACGAAGTTGACCATCTGGCGCGCCAGTGGGTCGTGCTCGGCGAAGTCGCGCCCGGAGAGCAGCTGCCGGAAGTAGAGCCGGTCGTCGTCCATCTCGTGTCGACGCTATCCGCGAGCAGTGGCGAGCTCAGGAGCCGACGGGGAGCTCGGCGGCGACGTCGGCGCGCGTGAGGTCGAAGCTCAGGTAGCCCTTGACCAGGGTGCTCTCCGGGAGCGGGTCCTCGTAGCTCCAGGCCACGTCGTCGACGACGGTGTCGCCGATCACGGCCGACCACCACGTGGCGACGCCCTTGTAGTTGCAGTAGCTCGTCGTCTCCGTCGGCTGCAGCAGGTCGGTGCGCACGAGCGCGGGTGCGACGTAGAGACGCGGGTCGAGCGAGGTCTCGAAGAGGATCACGGTGTCGTCGGTGTCGACGAGGGTTGTGCCCGCGATCTCGACGCGGAGGCGACGCGTGGTAGGGCGGCAGTCGACGCGGTGATACGGGTTCGGCGGGTAGTTGACGAGTTCCCGGCCCTCCTCGAGCCACGTGTCGACCGCGTCCCACGGCACCACGACGTACCCCGGTGCTTCGGGTTCGGGTTCGTGAGGGAGCCCGCCGACGTCCTCTGCCGGGAACGCGTAGGTGAGTGTCCGTTGCGGTCGGTGCACGAGGAGCGCGCGCTCGGTGTCGACGACCACCCGGCCGTCGAGTACCGCCTGGATACGTCGGGCGTGCGGCTCGACGTACACGAGGTCGGGAGGCACCGGCATGGAGAACCACCCGGCGCGCTGCGGGCTCAGCGGTCCGCGGGCGATCATGAGGCTCATCGCGTGTCTCCTCCGGCTGCAGGTGCGCGCCCCCGAGGGTACGCCGGGCGCAGGACACGCGAGTAGGTGCGGGACAGCTCGGCCGCGAAGCGACTACCGGGGCTGCGCCGCGTCCACCGCGTCGACGGCCGCCCGGCGTGCCCACGTGTAGTCGGCCTTGCCGGACGGGTGCCTGCCGATGCGGTGGCAGAAGAGGACCGCACGGGGGGCCTTGAAGCGGGCGACGGACCGGGCCGCGAACTCGCGCACGTCGTGCGGCGTGAGCAACGCACCCGGTCGCAGCTCGACCAGCGCGACGACCTCCTCCCCGAAACGCTCGCTCGGGCGACCGACGACGAGCGCGTCGATCACGTCGGGGTGACGGCGGATCACTTCCTCGACCTCCTCGACGAACACCTTCTCGCCGCCCGTGTTCACGACCATCGAGTCGCGCCCGAGGATCGTGATGGTGCCGTCGGCGGCGAGCGTCGCCCGGTCGCCGGGGACCGAGACGCGTTGCCCGTCGACGATCGGGAACGTGCCCTCGGTGGCCTCCCGGTCGTCGAGGTAGCCCAGCGGTATGCGTCCGGTGCGCGCGGTCCAGCCGACCTCGTCGTCACCGGGTTCGAGGAACCTCGTGCGGTCGGCCGAGAGCACCGTTGCCCCTGCCGACGGCGCGAACTCGCGCCGCTCGTCGCCCGTGCGCGACGTCCCGAACGCCATCCCGCCGGTCTCCGACGAGCCGTAACCGTCGCGGACCGTGAGCTGGGGGAGGTGCTCGAGCAGATCGTGCTTCAGCGACGCGCTGGTGAACGCGCCCCCGGTGCCGAGGACCTCGAGCGATGAGAGGTCGCGGCGTCCGGTGCGCAACTCCTCGACGATCGGGCGCGCGTACGCGTCGCCGACGATTGTCATCAGTGTGACGTGCTCGCGCTCCGCGGTCTCGAGGATCGTGCCCGCGTCGAAGGGCTCGGCATCGTCGTGGAGCACGACCGTCGCGCCGCTGTGGAGCCCCGAGAACACCGTCCACTGCGCGGCGGCGTGCATCAGGGGCGGCGCCGCGAACCAGACGCCCGCTCCCTTCGACGCCACGGCGCCGATCTGCTCGGCCGTCGCGTCGTCGATCCCGGCCATGGCCGATACGTAGATGTCGGCTTGCCGCCAGAGGACGCCCTTCGGCGCGCCGGTCGTGCCGCCCGTGCACACGAGGTAGAGGTCGTCGGGTGACGGGGTCGGTAGCGCGGTGACACCAGCCGGGCGAACCATCGCGTCCTCGTAGGGGATGCTGCCCGGCAGCGGGGCGGAATCGGAGCCGTCGTCGACGTGGACGAGGAGGCGCCCGTCGAGTTGCGCGTCGGCGAAGAGAGGTGCGAGCCGCCGGTGGTAGACGACGGCATCGGTGCCGATCTGCCGGAGCAGCGCAGCCACCTCGCGCGCGTTGTAGTGGTGGTTCACGTTGTACGGGACTGCGCGCGCTCGCCACGCGCCGATCATCGTCTCGACGTACTCGGGGCAGTTCGACAGCAGGATCGCGACGCGGCTCTGGCCGCACTCCCAGCGTTCGAGCTCGCCGCGGTCGCGCTGCACCCCGAGCCCATGATCGTAGAAGAACGCGGCGAGACGGCGTGTGCGGTCCTGCACCTCGGCAAAGGTGCGGCGGACGGAGGTCCAGACGAGCATCTCGCGGTCGGGGACGGCCCCGGTGACGACGTCGAGCACCGCGGGCAGCGACCACTCGTGGGCCATCGTGTCGTCGCGAGCGATCGGTCAGTCGGGAAGGTTGGTCGCGAGGAGGGTCACCGCCATGCCGTGGACCGGGTGCAGGTCGACCTCGTCGACGACGACGTCGCCGGTCTCGCGGTGCTGCCGGTAGCGCACGGTGGCGCCGTGCCGCGTGGCGACTGCGAGCGGGCCCTCGACGTCGTCCGTTCGCACCACCACCGAGACCACTCCCTCGCCGTGCTCGTCGAGGAACGCACGGAAGCGCGCGGACTCCGTTCCCTCCGGCTCGCTCGGGGCGACGAGCTCGATCCCTGCCGACCAGTCGAGGAGCACCCGGAGACCCTCCTCCGCGAGCTGGATCTCCTGGAAGGTCAACCCGAGGTCGCGCCAGAGGTCGGCGGCGCGCTCCTGGTTCTCGGGACGGTGGCAGTACACGACGTGATGCAACTTCGGGCTCGTCATCCGAGCGATCCTATTGCGACCGCCTGACGCAAGAACCTACGGAGGATCGGCGCTGCTCTTCGACGGATGCGTTGTCGCCATCACCGGCGCGCAGCACGGCCTCGGGCGCGAGCACGGCCTCCTGCTCGCGAGTCGCGCGAGGACGGGCGAGGACCCCGCCGCCGACCGCGGTCAGCTGCGGTAGCGCCAGGCGACGTGCGCAGCGCGTGCCCGGACCTGGTCCCGGCGGGCTCCGGGATCGAGGTGCGCGGTATCCGCGGGGAGGCGGTCGGCGAGGCGATCACGAGGGACGAGCGACGCGTGCACCGTCGGGGTCGTTGGTGGCCGGAACCACCGGATCGTCGCGAGCACCTCGGGCCGACCTTCTGTGTCGAGCCAGTTCGCGACGCCGGGGTCGAAGGCGGCGACGACGACGCGCACACGACCGTCGCCGTCGACCGCGACCTGGCGATGGTTGAGGCTCGTCACCCGCGTTGCGAAGTCGAGCGCCTCGTACCACGCTCGGTTGTACAGCATGACGTCCCAGAGGGTGGCGTCGGCGGGATCGAGCTCGACGACGAGGGCGTCGCCGCTCCCGACGACGACGAACGCGTGGCTGTACTGCATGTCGCGCACGGCCCGCCCGATGAACGCAGGTTCACCGAACCGGTTCACCTCCTGCGCGGCTTCGCGCATCCGTGCCTGGTAGTCGCGCCAGAAGACGAGTGAGTGCTCCACCTCTCGCGCGGCGTCGTCGAGCATTACGGCGACTCGGTCGGGGCTCGGCGGATCGGCCGGATGGCCCTGGGTGTCGAGCCGCTCGATCACGAACGTGGCCGGCTCGCGCGGTTGCCAGTCGAAGTAGTAGTCGCGCACGTGCACGAACGAGGCATCCGAATCGAGCGCGAACCAGCTCCCCGGTTGCGGCTCGGCCGACAGGAGGATCTCGAAGTCGTCGCCCGGCCCGACGCCGAGTTGCGACGCGGAGATCTCCGTGCCCACGTCGGCGCCGCCACTCTGCGTCGCACCGAGCTTCACCTGGAGCACGAACTCCTCGCACGCGCCCATGTGTCCGGAGATGCGGTAGACGCCGTCGCCCGCGACGCGTGCTCGGCGCGCGACCTGGTCGACGTTGGGGCCGCCCCACAGGAAGACGGGGTCGCTGCTGCGGAAGAAAGCGGGGTGCTGGGGGTCGGCGTAGCCCGTCGCGTACGTCAACCAGCACGCGACCTGCGTGGCGAGGTGCCTCACACCCTCGGCGCGGTCGGCGGGCTCCGACGGGAAGTCGTCGGCGAGGATGCGGTCGCCGACGGCCGCCATCCGGTCGCAGAACTCGCGCCACGCCGCCCCGTTCACCACGCGCTCGCCGTCGATCACGAGCGCGCCTCACTCACCGCGATCAGGTCGGCATGCGCGGTGACCTGCCCGTCGACGAGCACCTCACCCGACGCGTACCGCTTGCGTCCCTCGCTGCGCACGTACCGACCCACGATGTCGACGGGCACGCCGAAGGGCGTACCCGCTCTCAGCGTGACGTTGAGCACGACGGTCATGCCGCTCGCACCCGCCGCGGCCGCGGCCACGCCGACCACTTCGTCGAGTGCCGCGGCGACGACGCCGCCGTGCACGCGCGACGGCGAGCCGCTGTGCGCGGCGGTGAACGTGCAGCGGGCGCGCACCTCGACGGAGCGCGGCTCCGATCCCGGTGGAGGTGGCGCCGGCAACGCCGCCCATTCGATGGGGGGTGCCTGCGGGTTGAGACGGCCGGCGCCCGCCTGCACCAGGCTCTCCACCCTTCCGTCGGGGTGACGCACGAGATAGAGCGCATGCTCGCGGCGACGGGTCCGCAGTCGTTCGGCGATCGCTCCGATCGCCACCGCGACGTCGGCGCGCGTCTCGGCGTCGACGTCGGTCATCACGATCGCTTCCACGAGCTCGCGTGCGCGCGCCACGAGCTCGAACGCACTGTCGGGGACGGTGTCGATCAGCGGCAACTGGTCGCCGAGCAGCTCCGCGAGCCGCGCCGCCGACTTCGGGGTCGGGCCGGACGCGTTCACGTCCTGCCGAAGAAGAACGCGTCGGCGTTGCCGTAGAGCCAGCCGTCCCGCACGTCGTCGGGCAGATCGAGCGCGCGCGCCTCGCCGATGCAACGCTCGAAGGAGAGCACCGGGTAGTCCGTCGCGAACATGATCCGGTCCTTGCCGCGGGTCCTCATGAAGTGGAGCAGGGACTCGGGAAGGTACTTCGGCGACCACGCGGAGGTCATGAGCCGCAGGTTCCGGTACTTGATCATCAGGCGAATGGCGGTGTCCCACCAGGGATCCGCGCCGTGGATCATCGACAGCTTCAGCTCCGGGAACCGGTAGCAGACGCGGTCGATGTGGATCGGGTTCTGCGGCTCGGCGGGCAACGGCGGCCCCGGGATCCCCGTGTTCAGGCAGAGCGGCAGGTCGAGCTCACAACACTTGGCGTAGAGCGGGAAGTAGACGGCGTCGGTCGGCGGGTAGTTGCCGTCGCCCCAGAAGCTCGGGCCGACGGACGCGTAGGCCACCGGGTGGTTCTCGACGAACGACTCGAGGGCACGGAGGTTCGGCATCGGCCGCAGGAGGTCGAGCCCGCCGACGCCGAGCGCGAAGCGGTCGGGCCGAGCCTCGGCGAACCCGAGTGCCCGGCCCTCGGTCGCCTCGAGCCGGGTCAGGAGGATCGCCTTCTCCACTCCGTGCGCGTCCATGTCGTCGAGGAGTTGGTTGAGCTCCGGGCTGGCGAAGAACGAGTCTCCTGCCTTGAAGTAGTCCTCCTTCACCCGGACCATCCAGTCGGGCATGGGCCGGTCGGCGAAGTCGACGTTGACGAGGCCATCGATCGCGCGCGTCATACCCTCAGCTGTCTAGCCGCAGGGCAGCAGGTCGGCCAGTGTGTCACGACGCCTCGGCCGAGAGGATCGCAGTCGCGGCCGCCTGGAACATTCCGCCGATGGCGTGGGTGAGCGACGTAGCCACCCCGCCGATCTGGGCCGCGGCTTCGCCTCGCAGCTGGCGGATCGACTCCTGCAGCGCGTACATCCCGTACATGCCGCTGTGCGTGTAGTTGAGCCCGCCCCCGTTCGTGTTCACGGGCAGCCGGCCGCCGATCGCGGTGTGTCCGTCGGCGACGAACGCGCCCGACTCACCCCGCGGGACGAGGCCGAGGTCCTCGAGCGCCATCAGCGGGATGCTCGCGGTCGCGTCGTAGAGCATGGCGTGGTCGATGTCGGACGGGGTGAGGCCCGCCGCCCCGAAGGCGGCCGCGCCCGCTCGGCGGAACGCGTCCGACGATGTGAGGTCGGGCATCTGACTCGCCATCGCCGCGCCGCTCGCCTCGCCGGTTCCGAGCACGTGCACCGGTGGGCGGGGCAGGTCCCTCGCGCGCTCCGCGGAGGTCACGACGACCGCACCCCCGGCGTCGGTCGTCACGCAGCACATCGGCCGCGTGAACGGATACGCGACGAGTGGCGCGTCGAGCACCCCGTCGATGTCGATCGGATCACGGCGCAGCGCCCGCGGGTTGCGGGCCGCCCACTCGCGCTGGGTCACGACGACGCGCGCGAGCGCGGATCGGTCGAGACCGCGGTCGCGGAGGAACCGCAACGCGCCCAACGTGAGGAGGGTCATCGGCCCGGCGGTACCGTACGGCAGCTCGAACTGCCCCTGCCACGAGTCGGGCCCGGGCCGGAACACCGGGCCGCCGCGGTGCGAGCGGCCGCTCTCGCCGTGTGTGACGAGGACGACGTCGCACTGGCCGGTGATGATCGCGGCCGCGGCGTGGCGCAGGTGCACCAGGTTCGAACAGCCGCCCACCATCGTCGCGTCGACCCAGCGCGCCTCGATGCCGAGGGAGTGGGCCACGAACGTGGGCAGGTACGGGTTGAGCCCGCTGATCGCCACCCCGTCGACGTCGGCGGGCGTGAGCGCACAGTCGGCGAGCGCGCGCCGGGCCGCGTCGGTCGCGAGCCCGAGGGACGACAACGCGACCGTACCGATCTCGGCGGTCTCCGCTGCGCCGACGATCGTGACGGATGGCGGACGGGTCACGGGGTGCGCGGCCGGAACATCGGCAGTGTGATCTGTCCGACCAGGTCGTACACGACCTCGACGGGAAGGTCGAGCGGCAGCGCGTCCGGATCGGGTTCGACACCGACGATGTTGGTCAGGAGCCGTGGTCCCTCGTCGAGCTCGACCACCGCGATCACGTACGACGCATCGAACCCTGGCGCGGCGAGGTGGGTGATCACGTAGCTGTACAGCGAACCGCGGCCCGACGACCGCACGAGCTCGATGTCGTCGGCCGAGCACGCGGGGCAGAACGCCTGTGGTGGGAAGTAGGTGGTGGCGCACGCGCGGCAGCGCTGGAGGCGGAGCTCACCGAGGGCGGTTCCCTCCCAGAAGTGTTGGGTCTCGGGGGTCGGCACCGGCAGGGGCCGACCGGGCGTCGCGGTGGTCATGGCGCCGGCGATCCTGGCAGCCGGTGCGCGGTGCCGTCGACCTCGGGTGACCCGCTTGCGCGCCCGCGCTCCGATCGCTCATCGTTACGGCACGGCACCAGCCACGAGAGGGGTACCGCCATGCCGACCACTCGGGAACGACCGCTCCGCTACATCGACTCCGACGGCCACATCCTCGAGCCGCCGACGGGCATGCAGGAGTTCGCGCCGGCGGAGTACCGCGACCGCATCTGGCACATCGAGAAGGACGCCAACGGTTCCGAGTGGATGGTCTGGAACGGGACCCGCCTGCCCGGGTTCGGCCTCGCCGGGACGGCGGGGTTCTCCGACGAGATGGTCGAGAAGGTCCGCAACTTCGAGATCGGCTACAGCGAGACGCGCCCGTCGGGTTGGACCGCGTCGCTACGACTGGCCGACCTCGACGAGGACGGCATCGAGCTGTCGGTGCTGTACCCGACGACGATGCTCGGTCTGCAGAGCTTCACCGACGTGGAGTTCGGGCAGGTGCAGGCGCGCGCCTACAACGAGTGGTGCGCCGCGCACCTGAAGGAGGGCCAGGGCCGTCTCTTCGGCGCGGGCGCGTTGCCGCCGATGCACCATCCCGATGACGTGGAGGGCGTGGTCGACGAGATCCAGCACGTCGCAAGCCTCGACGGCATGGTGTCGGTGTTCATGCGTCCGAACCCCGCCATCGAGTGGCGGTACTTCAACGACCCCGTCTACGACCCCATCTGGGCCGCGCTCCAGGACGCGCAGCTGCCCGTGGCCTTCCACCCGTTCCTCGCGCCGGACCTCCCCGGCGCGTGCGCGGGCCTCAAGTTGGCGCGCCTCCGTGACGCGCAGGGCGCGTACCAGCCGCTCGAGGAGTTCGAGCAGCTCGAGCACCAGGAAGGAGGCGCCGGGGTCACGAACATCTACTTCACGCAGGCGATCGCGAACCCGGTCGACGTGATGAGCGCGATCTGCTACATCACGTCGGGCGGCGTCGCGGAGCGGTTCCCCGGGACGAAGTTCATGTTCCTGGAAGCGAACGGCGGTTGGCTCGTGCCGTGGCTGGAGCGGCTCGACCACCACGCGAGAAAATTCAGCTGGGACGTGCCCTGGTTGAAGATGTTGCCGTCCGAGTACTTCCGCCGCCAGTGCTGGATCAGCTTCGATCCCGACGAGTCGATGCTCGCGTTCACCGCGAACTCGCCGCTCTGCGGCGCCGACCGCATCATCTGGGCCTCCGACTATCCGCACCCCGACGCCAAGTTCCCCGGCGTCACCGAGGAGCTCACGGAGGCGCTCGAGGGTCTCACCCACGAGCAACAGCGCGCGATCACGAGCGAGAGCGCCATCGCGTTGTACGGCATCGGGAGCGCGTGACGGCAACGGCGACGATCCGGTTCGACCTCCGGCGCGCACCGTTCGCGACCGTCACCGAGGCCGAGCAGTACGCGCAGTGCCTGGAGATGGCGCGCTGGGCGGACGAGCACGGCATCACGACGGTCACGATCTCCGAGCACCACGGCGTCGACTTCATCTCGGCGCCGACTGCGCTGGCCGGTCTGTTGCTCGGCGCGACGCGTCGCGCGCACGTGATGGTGAGCGCGCTGCTCGTACCGCTGCACGACCCGATTCGATTGGCGGAGGCCGTCGCGACCCTGGACGTGACGAGCGGCGGCCGGTTCACGTTCGTTGCCGGCCTCGCGTACCGGCACGAGGAGTTCCAGATGGCGGGCGTCGACCGCACGCAGCGGGGCGCGCTCGTGGAGGAGTACCTCCGGGTGCTGCGGCGGGCGTGGTCGGGCGAGCCGTTCGAGTGGAGAGGCCGGACGGTGGTCGTCACGCCCACGCCCACCAGCGCACCGGAACAGCTGGTGTGGCTCGGCGGCTCGATGCGTCGCTCGGCAGCGCGGGCGGCGCGGCTCCGGATCCCGTTCTTCACGATGTCGCTCGATCCCGCCCTCGGCGATGCCTACCGCGACGAGTGCGCGAGGGTCGGGTACACCACCGGGTTCTTCGTGGCGCCGCGGGGCCCGTTGTTCACGCACGTCGCCGACGACCCCGAGCGCGCGTGGGACGAGATCGCGCCGTATGCCGTCTACGACGTCGTCTCGTACAACTCGTGGCAGACCGGTGACCACGACAACGTCGCCGCGTCGACGGCCACCACGGCCGACGAGCTGCGGGCGTCGGGGATGTGGGAGGTGGTCACGCCCGACGAGTGCGTCGACCTCGCGCGCCGCTACGGGTCGATCGTGTTGCACCCCTTGATGGGCGGGATGCCGCCCGAGCTCGGGTGGAGCAGCCTCCAGCTCTTCGTCGACAAGGTGCTCCCGGCGCTCTGACCCCGGGCCGCCCTACTCGGGGCGATGGCACACGGCTTCGACGTTGTTGCCGTCGGGGTCGCGGACGAAGGCGCCGTAGTAGCCGGCGTGGTACTCGGGCCATTCGCGCGGTTCGTGCAGCACCTCCGCGCCCGCGCCGACCGCGGCGTCGAAGAAGGAGCGCACGGTGGCGCGGTCGCCGGCCACAAAGGCGACGTGCAGCTCGCGATTCTGCTCGACCTCGGGGACGACCGGTCCGATCCAGAAGTCGGGCTTGTCGATCCCGTACCCGATGAACTCCCCGAACTCCATCAGCCGCTTGGCCCCGATGGTGCCGAGCACCGCGTCGTAGAACGCGGCGGCGCCGGGGACGTCGGCGCACTGGATCCCGAGATGGTCGAGCACGCCGTGGATCGTAGCCAGCGGCCGTGCGCAGCGCGTGGCCGTCGAACGCGGTGCTCACCCGTTGGGCCGCACGAGGATCTTGCGCTCGGTAGTCGTGGAGAGAAGTTGCTCGAACGTGTCGCTCACACCGTCGAGGCCGACGCGACCGCTGACGAACGCGGCGGGGTCGATGTCGCCGGACTCGAGCAGTCCGGCGGCCGCCGCGAACTCCTTGCCGCGGTAGTACACGGCGAACCGCAGATCGACCTCTTTCATGAGCGCGCTGACCGGAACGATGCGATCTTCGGCCATGCACACACCGGCGATCACGACGCGACCGTGCACGCCGGCGGCGTCGATGGCGGTCTGCACCGTGCCGGGCGCGCCGACACACTCGAACACGACGTCGAAGCCCGGCGGCGGCGGACCATCCGCCGGGTCGTGCACGCCGGTCGCGCCGAAGCTCGCCGCCGCGTCGCGCCGGGACTCGGCCGGGTCGCTCACGACGAGCTCCGCGGCGCCCCGCCGGCGCGCCCAGACCGACACCGCGGCTCCGACGTTGCCGCCACCGATCACGAGCGCGCGGTCTCCGACCAGGAGGTTGCCGGTGTCGACCGTGTGCAGGCCGACGGCGAGCGGTTCCACGAGCGCGCCGTGCTCGCCGATGCCGTCCGCCAACCGCAGCGCCGACGCTGCGTCGACACGGACGTACTCGGCAAACGCGCCCGGCGAGCCTCCGACGCCCTGCAGGTCGACGCGCTCGCAATGTGCGGGCTCGTCGGCGAGGCACCAGCGGCAGCGCCCACAGGCGCCGAGCGGCATTGCCGCGACCGCCTGGCCCTCGCGCCAGTCGGCTCGCACGCCGGTGCCGACGGCGACGATCTCGCCGCAGAACTCGTGGCCGAGCACGGTGCCGGCCGGCAGCACGCGGTAGGCCTTCAGGTCCGAACCGCAGATGCCGCACGCGTCGACGCGGAGGACGAGCTCGGTGGCACCCGGCGCCGGGTCGACGACGTCGACGACCTCGAAGGCGTGTTCTTCCGACAAAACCGCGGCGCGCACGTCGAGGGCCCCTCTACCGTCCCCGGAACACGGGAGGGCGGCGCTCGACGAACGCGAGCATCGCTTCGCGCATGTCGTCGGTGTGCACGTTGACGTTCTGCGCCAGCGCCTCGACCTCGAGCGCCTGCGCAAGGGATGCCGTGGACGCGTTGTCGAGCTCGCGCTTCGTCATCGACAGCGCGATCGGCGGACCGGCGGCGATGGTGTCGACGACCGCGCGCACCGCGTCGTCGAGCTCGGCGGCGGGGACCACCGCGTTGACGAAGCCGAGCTCGTAGGCCTCGGTGCCGCTCAGCATCCTCGCGGTGAACGCCAGCTCCTTCGCCTTGTGCACCCCGATCCGCCGGGACAGCAACCACGACGTGCCGAAGTCGAGGCTCAGCCCGCGCTTGGCGAAGATCGTCGAGAAGCGCGCCCGGTCCGCGCACCAGGTCAAGTCGGCGGCGAGGGCGAGGCCGAACCCGGCGCCGACGCACAGCCCGTCGACCTTGGCGACGACCGGCACCGGGCAGTCGTGGATCGCCAGCACGACATCGGCGAGGACACGCATGCCGTCGAGGTTGTTGCCCGGCGCCGGCGGCGCGTCGGCGGCCCGCGCTCCGCTCAGTTCGGCACCGGTGCAGAAGTTGCCGCCGGCGCCGGTGAGGACGACCACGCGGGCACCCGAGTAGCTCGCGTCACGGAAGGCTGCGCCGAGCGCGACCCACATGTCGCCGGTGCAGCCGTTCTTCGACTCGGGCCGGTCGACCGTCACCGTCGTGACGTGCTCGTCGCGCTCGACGCGGATGTTCGGGTGGTACGACGCCACCCGGTTCGTCTACCGGTTCGACTGCGCGGCGTCAAGCCGGCCGATCACGGCCGGAATTGGTGGGCGGCGCGCACGAGCGGCAGTTCCATCTGGTTGACGATCCCGGCTGGTGCGGCGCACACCATCGGGATGGCGTTGACGACGGGCATCGCGGTGGTGACGGCGCCGTCGAAGTGCTCGCCGGTCGGCTCGAGCCGGCACCGCAAGCCGGGGTCGCCCTCGATCTCGACGATGTAACCGTGGGTCACGGGCCAGTTCGGCGTCATGTCCTCGCCCAGCTTCCAGACGAATCGGCACTCGATTACCGATCGCCCGTCCTTGAGGCCCGAGATGGTCCCGCGGAACCCCGCGATCCGCCCTTGCTGCAGGGTCATGAACCCGAAGTCCGTGTCCCGGTTCGCGGTGGCGAACTCCACGCCGAAGCCGACACCGTCGAGCGCGAGCCCGAGCGCCCGGGCCATGACCGGGATCTGGTCCTTGAACGATCCGCACGCCGCCTCGCACGCGTGCGTCGCCGCCGGGTCGCCGGGGTCGAGGTCGAAGCCCTGCGCGCGGAACATCTGCTCGTTGGCGTAACCCCTGATGTCGAGCGACTCGAGCACCGACAGTCGCTCGATGCGCCGGCACATCGCGCTCGCCGCCAGTGCGACCATCGGGGCGTGCCCGGGATAGATGCCGCTCGCGTAGAGCGACGAGCCACCTCGCGACGCGGCGTCGCGCAGACGGTGCGTCGGCTCCGCGCCGTACCCGCTCCCCGCGAGCATGTACATCGTGGTGACGACGTTGGCCCCCGACTGGAGGATGCGCTCGAGATGGTCGAAGTCGGGTCGGTACGCCATGTACGAGACGCAGTCGGGCTCGAGTGCGAGCAGCGCCTCGACGTCGTCGGTCGCGGTGATCCCGAGGGGCTCGATACCGCACAGCTCCCCGACGTCGCGGCCCACCTTCTCGGGCGAGTACGCGTAACAGCCGACCAGCTCGAGCACGGGGTGGCCGACCATGCCCCGCACCGCGGCGCTCCCCGTCTTGCCCGTCGTCCACTGCACGACCCGGAGCCTCCGGCTCATCGAACCACCCGGCCGGCGTGGGAGTGGTGCTCGGTCATCGTTCCCCCTGCAGTTCTTTTCGACGAAAACATGTAGATGATATGAAGGCGGGATCTCGTCTCCGAGCGACCGGGAGGAAGCATGAGGGTCGAGGGCAAGGTCGGGATCGTGACGGGCAGCGCGTCGGGATTCGGCCGGGCGACCGCGGTCCGGTTCGCGGAGGAGGGGGCGAGGGTCGTGGTCGTCGACATCGACGACGCGTTGGGGGCGGAGACCGTCGAGCTCGTCGACGAGGCGGGCTCGGAGGGGCTGCTCGTCGTCGAGGACATCTCGACTGTGAACGGCGCGACCGCCGCGGTCGCCGCCGCGGTCGGGCGCTTCGGTCGCATCGATGTCCTCGTGAACAACGCCGGCATCAGTCAGGGTGAGCCGCGACGCGACACCTGGGACGCCGACGAGGAGGTGTGGGACCGGCTGATCCGCGTCAACCTCAAGAGTGTGTACGCGTGCTGCCGTGCCGCCATCCCGAAGCTGCTCGAGGGAGGCGGCGGCTCGGTCGTCAACGTGGCGTCGATCGCGGCGTCGTGCAGTGTCGGCGGCGCGGCGTACGCCGCGTCCAAGGGCGCGATCCTCAGCTACACGCGCCACATCTCGCACGAGCTCGCGGCGCGCCACGTCCGCGTGAACTGCGTGTCGCCCGGCTTCATGCGGACGCCGATGACCACCGGCGAGCGCGACGGCCTGTCGGAAGAGGAGCAGGAGGCGCGACTCGAGCAGTTCGGTCGCAGGGTTCCGATGCGGTACTGCGGATCCATGCTCGACATCGCCAACGCCATCGTCTACCTGGCGAGTGACGAGAGCGCGTACGTGACCGGCCAGGAACTGGTCGTCGACGGCGGCTACCTCGTGCGGTAGCAGCGATCAGCAGCAAGGGAGGCACCCATGAACACCATCTACTGGGATCCGATCACTCCCGAGCTCCGGGACGATCCGTATCCGCTGTGGAGACGGATGCGGAACGAGGCGCCCGTCTACTACAACGACCGGCTCGACTTCTTCGCGCTCTCGCGCTTCCACGATGTCGAAGCCGCGCACCGCGACGCCGAAACGTTCAGCTCGAACCACGGGACCACGCTCGAGACGATGTCGCCCGACCCGGTCGACACCGGGATGATCATCTGGCTCGATCCGCCGAAGCACACGATGCTGCGCAAGCTCGTGTCGCGCGCGTTCACTCCCCGCCGGGTGGCGATGCTCGAGGACCGCATCCGGCAGGTGTGCGCCGGGCTGCTCGACGCCCAGGTCGGATCCGGACGGTTCGACTACGTGCAGGACTTCTCGGCCGTCCTGCCGCCCATCGTGATCTCGTCGCTCCTCGGGGTGCCCGAAGGTCAACAGCAGGAGATGCGCGCGTTCGTCGACGACGTCTTCCACATCGAAGAGGGTGTCGGGATGGCGAACGAGGTCTCGATCAACGCGCTCGTGAGCCTCAGCCAACGACTCGGCGAGCACTTCGCGGAGCGGCGCACGAACCCACGCGACGACGTCTTCACCGACCTCGTCCGAGCCGAGATCACCGACGAGAACGGCGATGTGCGCCGGCTCACGGACGCGGAGCTGTCCGACTTCGGCGTGCTCCTCTTCAGCGCGGGGAGCGAGACGGTGGCCCGGCACCTCGGCTGGGCCGCGAGCGTGCTCGACACCTTCTCCGACCAGCGGGCGGAGCTGGCGGAGGACTTCTCGCTGATCCCGAACGCGGTGGAGGAGCTCCTGCGCTTCGAGCCGCCGTCGCCCGTGCAGGCCCGGTGGACGACTCGGGCGGTGACCGTCCAGGACGTGTCGATCCCGGCGAGCTCACGGGTCGTCCTGATCACCGGGTCGGCCGGACGCGACGAGCGGAAGTACCCGAACCCCGACGTGCTCGACATCCACCGGAACGTGGACCTCCACATGACCTTCGGGTACGGCATCCACTTCTGCCTCGGCGCCGCGCTCGCCCGGATGGAGGGCCGGATCGGTCTCGAGGAGACGCTGAAGCGGTGGCCCGAGTGGAAGGTCGACCGCGACAACACCGTGCTTCTCTACACGAGCACGGTCCGCGGCCCACAGGAGCTGCCGATCGAGGTGTGAGCCTGTCGTCCTCGACGATCGGGTGCCGCGCTCGTGCAGCATCAGCCAGCTTGCGATGGCGGTGTGGGCAGCAGGGGGACACTATTGCGCTCGACCGGTTCCGGACGACGCAATCGAGAGGTGGCAGTCGCCTTGATGTCGGAGCGTCAGCGCGCGGTCGAATTCGTGCGCCGAGCGGGGAAGCGCTTGAGTGGACCGCTCGCGAGGAATCGGACCGGCCGCTTCTATGTCTGGACCCGGGTCCTCCTCGGCCGGGTGGAACGGTTCGCGAGACGCGGTTCGGTGCCGGGGACACCGGCACCCGTCACCCTCGAGGCGCTGCCCGTCCGGGCCGTCGGTGCGACGTATCGCGAGTTGGAGCCCCCGGCTCCCGTCGTGTCCCCCCCACCGGGCTGGGTGTGGCCCTCGAAGTTCGCGGTGCCGGCCCGCAGCCGAGGTGCGCCGCCCCGCGGTCAAGGTGTGGTCGAGATCCCCGGCGGCACCGTCTTCGGGCCGCGGGGGTTCTTCGGGCCCGACCCCGACGGAGTTCTCCTCGAGGTCTCCTCGCTGTGGGCCGGCGACGAGGCGGCCTCGCTCGCCCAGTGCGCGCGTGCGCTGGCGGTCGGTGTCGAAGAGCTCGACGGTGTGGCCATGAGCCTCTCGATCAGCAGCGGTGGGCCCAACCACGCCCATGCTCTCTTGCAGAGTGTTCCCCACCTCGAACTGCTGCGGCGCGGGTTCGGATTCGAGGCGGACCGGTTCCTGCTCACGCCACAACCGGCGATGATCGAGGCGCTCACGATTCTCGGGATCCCGACCGATCGATTGCTGTTCGTCCCGTTCTCGGACGGTCCCGCCCACCGGTGCCAGATGCTGCGAGCCGCCACCTCACCCGACAACCACGAGTTCGGCATCGACTGGGTCACCGACTTCCTCCACGAGTTGTTCCTTCCCGACTCACCAGTCCAGGGCTCGCGCCGTCTCTACGTCCGCCGCGGCGTGGCGAGGCGCAAGGTGCTCAACGAGGATGACGTGCTCGAGCTGCTCGAGCCGGCGGGCTTCGAGGCGCTGTCGATGGATGGCCGATCGATCGCGCAGCAGGCCGCGTTGTTCGCGAGCGCGGACGTCGTCGTCGCCACCCACGGCGCTGCGCTCGCCAACCTCGTCTTCGCACGGCCGGGCACCACGGTCATCGAGCTCATGGGCGCGAATACCGCGTCCGTCGTGTTCGCAGAGCTCTGCTGGCGCCGCGGCCTCGACTATCACCTCATCATGGGCACCGAGCCGGGGCCGCCGGACCGCTGGTGGACATGGCAACGCTTCGCGGACACCGTCGTCGATGTGGGCGGACTTCGAACGCTGCTCGGCGGGCTCGGGCTCGGCTGACGAGCGCGACGTTCGGACGCGTCCGGGTACGTGCGTTCAGCCGATCTGTGCGAGCAGCCGGACGCGGCACGCCGACACAGAAGCGCTTGAGTTTCCCCCCGAGACACGACGCGAGAGGATGAGGAGGTCAGGACGTCCGGGTCCGGCAGCCGTGCCTGCGTGAGTCGCTCGGTCAGGTAGCAGCGGTGGAGGAGGCGCCATGGTGGAGCTCTGGACGCAGCGGGAAGATTTCGGGCCGCCCTGATCGATCAGCGACGAGCGAATGGCGTGCGCGCGGACGTGCTTCATTGTGGGCGCGTCACGAGGACGAAGTCGTCGAGGTCGGGCTCGCGCGTCATCCGCCAGTAGTCCACGAGGCGCCACGGCGAGTTCGTCGTCACGCGGCCGTACCGGTTGTTGTAGTAGCTGTGCACCTTGGGGTGCCTCCACACCATCTGTTCGTTCTCGGCGTCGACCCGCTCGTTGTACGCGTCGTGCACGTCCTCACGGCACTCCATGGCCGCGTACCCCCCGTTGAGCAGACCGGCGATGGCACGCACCACGTAGTCGACCTGGCACTCGAGCATGAAGACGACGCTGCCGACGACCGGGTTGGTGTTGGGGCCGTACAGGCAGAACAGGTTCGGGAACTCCGGCACGGTGATGCCGAGATAGGCGCGCGGCTCATCACCCCACACTTCGCTCAGTCGCTTGCCGTGGCGCCCGATGACCTCGATCGGCCAAAGGAACTTGGTCGCATGGAAGCCGGTGGCATAGACGATGACGTCGACCGGGTAGTGAGCGCTCGCGGCGACGATGCCGGTGGCATCCAGCCGCGTGAGCCCCTCGCTGATGAGCTCGACGTTCGGCTGCTGCAGGGCCCGCAGCCAGCTGCCGTTGTCCTGCAGCATGCGCTTGCCCA
>DASPTH010000126.1:0-7136 GCA_035623515.1 Acidimicrobiia bacterium | reverse complement strand
GACCTCGGCCGAGATCATGCCGACGGTCTCGGGGGTCTTGCGCTCGAGGACGGTCACGAAGTCGGCCTGGCGGAACAGCTCCGCCAGCGAACCCACCAACGTCACGCCGAGCTGCCGGGCACGCTCCTCGCTCACATAGTTCTCGCGGGCGATGATGTTCATCCCGAAGGCGTGCGCGCGCTGCGCGACGAGCACGCCGATGCGGCCGAGCCCGACGATGCCGAGCGTCTTGCCGTTGAGCTCCACGCCCTCCCACCGGTCCTTGTTCCACTCGCCGCGGTGGAGGTCGCGGTTGGCCTGCGGGATGTTGCGGGCCATCGAGAGGAGCATGGCCATGGTGTGCTCGGCGTTCGCGAGCGCGATCGAGTTCGGTGCGTTCACCACCATCACGCCACGCCGGGTCGCCGCTTCGATGTCGATGTTGTCGACTCCGATCCCAGCCCGACCCACCACGACGAGCTCGTCGGCCGCCTCGAGCACGTCGGCCGTGATTTGCGTGGCGCTTCGGATGACGACGGCCGACGCGCCCCCGATCGCGTCGAGGAGCTCGGGCGGGCTCAGGCCGAGGCGGACGTCGACCTCGAGGCCGGCTGCGGACATGGCCTCGAGACCGCTGTCGGCGAGCCGTTCGGTGACGAGGACACGCGGCATCGCGACCGAGGGTAGACGCCCCGTGTCGCGCGACCCGGAAACGTTGCCGCGGTCAGACGGCGCGGCCGCCGAGCAGCTTGGCGATGCGCTCGACGCCCTCCACGAGCTGCTCGTCGCCGAGCGCGAACGACAGCCGCGCGTAGCCCGGCGCGCCGAACGCCTCGCCGGGCACGATGGCGACCTTGGCTTCCTCGAGCAGCACGTCGCAGAGCTCGAGGCTGGTGGTGGGCACGTGCCCCGCGAGGTTGCGTCCGAGCACGCCTGCGAACGACGGGAAGCAGTAGAACGCTCCCTGCGGCTCGATGCACTCGACGCCGGGGATCGCCGCGAGCATCTCGTGCATGACGGAGCCGCGGCGGGCGAACGCGGTGCGCATCTCGGCGACGGCCGAGAGGTCGCCGCTCACGGCGGCGAGCGCGGCGCGCTGCGACACGTTCGCGACGTTCGACGTCTGGTGGGACTGCAGGTTGATCGCAGCCTCGATCACGTCGGGCGGTCCGATCATCCAGCCGACGCGCCACCCCGTCATCGCGTAGGTCTTCGCCACGCCGTTCAGGACGACGCACGTGTCGGCGAGGTCCGGCACGACCACGGGCATCGATGTGAACCGGTGGTCGCCGTACGTGAGGTGCTCGTAGATCTCGTCGGTGATCACCCAGACGCCGCGCTCCAGGGCCCACCGACCGATCGCCACGACGTCGTCGGGCGGGTAGACCGCGCCGGTCGGGTTGCTCGGCGACACGAAGAGCAACGCCTTGGTGCGCGGCGTCCACGCCACCTCGAGCTGCTCGACCGTGACGCGGAAGCCCGACCCCGAAGCGGTGGGCACCACCACGGGGACGCCGTCGGCGAGCGCGATCGCCTCGGGGTACGTGGTCCAGTAGGGCGAAGGCAACAGGACCTCGTCGCCGGGGTCGAGCAGCGTCCGAAAGGTGTTGTAGACGGCGTGCTTCCCGCCGTTGGTGACGACGACCTGCTGGGGTGCGACGGAGTAGCCGGAGTCCCGTTCGGTCTTGGCGGCGATGGCGGCGCGCAACTCCGGAAGACCCGCGGTCGGCGTGTAGTGGTGGTCCTCGACGCGCCGGCACGCCTCGACGGCGGCCTCGACGATCGGCGCGGGCGTGGGGAAGTCGGGCTCACCGGCCCCGAACCCGATGACGTCCTCGCCGGCGGCGCGGAGCGCCTTGTACTTGGCGTCGACCGCGAGGGTTGCCGACTCGGTGATCGCGCCGACGCGCTGGGAGACCCGGCTCATGCGCCCATGCTGTCACGCCCCGGCGCTGCCACCCACTCGTTTGTTCGGCGTCCGCGGCGGCGAGCGAGCACAGCGAGGCGAGACCCGAGCCGGGAGCGACGCGGGTACCCGCCGAGCAGCGAGCGACGAGATCAGCTGGCCAGAACGGCAGCGGGGTCCCAGCTCGCGAGGTCGGCGAGGCGGGGGTCGTTCGAGAAGATCTCGACGACGGGTACCTGGAGCCCGAGCCGGCGCTGGATCACGCGGGTGTCGTTCTCCTGGTTCCAGAGTTGCAGCGTGACCGCGACGCCGCTCTCACCGGCGCGCGCCGTGCGGCCCGACCGGTGCAGATACGCCTTGTGGTCCTCGGCCGGGTCGTAGTGCACGACCACGTCGACGCCGTCGACGTGGATACCGCGCGCCGCCACGTCGGTGGCGACGAGCACCGAGACCTTGCCCGACATGAACTCGGCCAAGGCCCGCTCGCGCGCGCCCTGGCGCAGGTCGCCGTGAATGGCGAGCGCGCGGACGCCCTCTCGCCTGAGCTGCGCGACGAGCCGGTCGGCGCCGCGCTTCGTACGGACGAACACGAGGGTGCGGTCGACGCCACGCGCGATCGCAGCCGCGACCTTCACCTTGTCCATCTCGTGGACGAGGAGGAAGCGGTGCTCCATCTCCTCGACGGTCGGCTCGCTCTCTTCGACCTCGTGGTGCGCGGGGTCGTGCATGTAGCGGTCGACGAGCCGCTTGACTGCGCCGTCGAGCGTCGCCGAGAAGAGCATCGTCTGGTGGGGCTGCTGCATCCGGTACAGGATCTTCTGCACCTGGGGCATGAAGCCCATGTCGGCCATGCGGTCGGCCTCGTCGACGACGAGCACCTCGACCTCGGCCACCGAGAGCTCGCCCCGCTCCATGAGGTCGATGAGGCGGCCGGGCGTGCCGACCACGACGTCGACGCCCTTGCGTAGCGCCGACGTCTGCGCGTCCATCGAGACGCCGCCATAGACCGCGCGGACCTTCTGACCGCGTACGGCGCCGAGGGGCCGGAGCGCCAGCGTGACCTGATTGGCGAGCTCGCGGGTGGGCACGAGCACCAGGCCGCGCGGGTGGCCGGCGCGGGCGCGGCCGATCCGGCAGAGGAGTGGGAGCCCGAAGGCGAAGGTCTTGCCCGAGCCGGTCTTCGCCTTGCCACAGAGGTCGCGGCCGGCGAGGCCGTCGGGGATCGTGAGCGACTGCACGGGGAAGGGCTCGGTGATGCCCTCGCGCCCGAGCGCGTCGACGAGGTCGGCCGGGAGGCCGAGCCCCGCGAAGGTGGAACTCATGGGGGAAGTGCTGCCTTTCGTCGTCTGGTGATTCCTCGTGGTGCCCGCCCCGCCAGGGTGCGCGCGCCGGAGGCGCCGCAGTGGGGGGCGGTGGGTCGAAACTCGGTGCTGCACCTACGAGGTCAGGAGCGACGCGGAGGACGGCGGTGAGAATTGACCCGCGAGCGTTGCGGTTGCTCGACCACTCAGGATAGCCGCTGGAACGGCGCCCTGAGAGGCACCTGAGCGCGCGCGAGGCGCGACCCGTCTCCGCCCGGCACAATTCAGACCATGCGTCTGCTCGTCGTCGAGGACGAGGAACATCTGGCGGCGGCGATCGCCGACGGCCTCACGGCCGAGGGGTTCGACGTCGACGTCGTCCACAACGGCCACGACGGTCTGTGGCGCGCCCGAGAAGGGTCCTACGACGCGATCGTGCTCGACGTCCTCCTCCCCGGCATCCACGGCTACAAGGTGTGCCGCACGCTCCGCGACGAGGGCGTGTGGACACCGATCCTCATCCTCACCGCCAAGGACGGCGAGTACGACGAAGCCGAGGCGCTCGACACCGGAGCCGACGACTTCCTGTCGAAGCCGTTCTCGTTCGTGGTGCTCCTCGCCCGCATCCGCGCGCTCATCCGACGGGGCGCACCGCCGCGCCCGCAGGTGCTCACCGTCGGCACGCTCGAGCTCGATCCCGGGGCCCGTCGCGCGCGACGCGACGGCGTCGACATCCGGCTCACGGGCCGCGAGTTCGCGCTCCTCGAGTTCCTGATGCGCAAGGACGGGAATGTTGCGTCGAAGGCGGAGATTCTGGATCACGTGTGGGGCATCGATTTCCAGGGCGACCCGAACGTGGTCGAGGTCTACGTGGGCTACCTCCGCCGCAAGATCGACCAACCCTTCGGCACCGAGAGCATCGAGACGGTACGGGGTGCCGGGTACCGGCTCGTCGCAGGTGAGCCGACGTGACCGAGGACGCGGCCCTCGAGCGGCCGCGCTCGTGGTGGCCCCGTACCGTCCGGATGCGGATCACGTTGGTCGCCACCCTCGTGTTCGCGATCGCGCTCAGCGCGGCCGCCTTCGGCCTCGTGCGCGTCGTGCACAACAACCTGTCCGACACGATCAAGAGCAGCGCCCAGCGCGAGCTCGACCAGCTCGACCCGAGCAACATCCAGCCGGCGCCCGGCGACACCGAGTACCTCGTGGTCAACGGCCGGATCGTGGGTACCGTCCGCCGCGGCCCGAGCCCGCAGGACTACTACGAGGCACGGCGGCGGTTCGAGACCGCGGCGGGGCCCGTCGTGGTGGTCGCCACCCGCTCGCTCGCGGAGGTCGACAGCACGACCAACAAGGTCACCGACCTCATGCTCATCGTCGTGCCCATCCTCGTCGCGCTGGTCGCCGCCGCCGCGTGGTACCTCGCCGGCCGCGCGCTCAAGCCGGTCGAGGCCATCCGCGCCGAAGCCGAGGCGATCACCGGGTCGACCATCCACCGCCGCGTCCCCGAGCCCGACACCGACGACGAGGTCGGCCGGCTTGCGCACACGATGAACGCGATGCTCGGCCGGCTCGAGCTGTCGTCGCAACGACAACGACAGTTCGTGTCCGACGCGTCGCACGAGCTCCGCAGCCCGCTGGCGTCGATCCGCACCAACGTGGAGGTCGCGCTCCGCAACGGCGAGCGAACCGACTGGCCCTCCACGGCGCGGCGCGTGCTCGCGGAGGACGAGCGGATGGAGGACACCGTCAGCGAGCTCCTGGAGCTGGCGCGCGTCGACGAGCTCGACGGCTCCACGCCGATCACGTCCCTCCCCGAAGTCGACCTCGACGAGGTGGTGCTCGACGCGACCGTCCGTGAGCACCGCGTGCTGATCAACACGAACCGCGTCTCCGCAGGACGAGTGCACGGTCGGCGCGAGCAGCTCGCACGCGTGGTGCGCAACCTCCTCGACAACGCCGATCGCCACGCCCGCACGATGGTCGCGGTCGAGCTGCACAACGACGACGACAGCGGCGCCGTCGAGCTCGTCGTCGACGACGACGGGCCGGGTATCTCCCCCGAGGACCGCGAGCGCGTGTTCGACCGGTTCACCCGTCTCGACGACGGCCGCGCCCGCGACGCCGGCGGTCTGGGCCTCGGGCTGTCGATGGTGAAGTCGATCGTCGAGCAGCACGGCGGAACGGTCACGATCGGCGACGCCCCGATCGGTGGCGCCCGAGTGGCGGTCCGGCTGCCCGCGGCCTGAGAGACTGCGCCCGATGCCCACCTTCACCATCGTCAGCTTCAACGCGCACGGCGGGCTCCGCCCGTACCGCGACCGGACCTGCCGCCCCTACGACCTGCGCGCGGTGCTCGCGAGCTTCGCCGCCGACGTGATCGTGGTGCAGGAGTCGTGGTGGCCCGACGAGGGCACGGCGGCCGTCGACGACGTGGCCGACGACCTGGGGGCGAAGGTCTTCGCGCTCCCCTTCGGCCGGGGCTCCCTCGCTCCCTGGCCACACGTGCCCCGCAACGGATCGGGCAACGGCATGGTCGGCCTCGCGGTGCTCACCACGCTCCCTGCGCAGGAGGTCGCCCGGCTTCCGGTGGGTCGGGTCCTCGCCGACCCGGCACCGGAGCGCGGCGCGCTGTGCCTCGAGCTCGACGTGGGCGGCACCACCGTCGACCTGGTCGGGCTCCACCTCTCGTCGCGCCTCCCCTACGGCCCGCCGCTCCAACTCCGCCGCCTGGCGCCGCTCCTCCCGCCGCCCGGGCGGCCGGCCGTCGTCACCGGCGACTGCAACTTCTGGGGTCCCGGCGTGTGCGCGTTCCTGCCGGGTTGGCGGCGGGCGGTGATCGGTCGCACGTGGCCGGCGCGCATGCCGCACAGCCAGATCGACCACATCCTCGTGCGCCCGGAGGTCGGGGTCGTCGACAGCGAGGTCCTCCCCGACGTCGGCTCCGACCACCGCCCCGTGCGCGCGACGCTGTCCGCCTGAGGCGAGCGTCTGCGCCGCACGTGCCGCGCGGTGCAGCGGGCGGCGGCCGAGCGCCCGGGCACATGCGCCGAGAGCGAGAAAAGGGCTAGACACGAACCATGCCGACAACCGTGCGTGGCGTCGTGTCGCTCGAGAAGGGCGCGCCCGTCGAGATCCGCGAGGTCGTCGTACCCGACCCGGGCCCCGGCGAGGCGCGCGTGCGCATCCAGGCGTGCGGTGTGTGCCACACCGACCTCCACTACCGCGAGGGTGCGATCAACGACGACTTCCCGTTCCTGCTCGGCCACGAGGCGGCGGGGATCGTCGAGGCGGTCGGCCCCGACGTGCACGACCTCGCGCCCGGTGACTTCGTGATCCTGAATTGGCGCGCGGTGTGTGGCACGTGCCGCGCGTGCCGGCGCGGCCGCCCCTGGTACTGCTTCGCCACGCACAACGCGACCCAGAAGATGACGCTCACCGACGGCACGGAGCTCACGCCCGCGCTCGGGATCGGGGCCTTCGCCGGGCAGACGCTCGTCGCCGCCGGGCAGGCCACCAAGGTCGACGCCCGGGCGCGGCCGGAAGCCGCCGGGCTGCTCGGGTGCGGCGTGATGGCGGGCCTGGGCGCGGCCATGTACACGGGCGGCGTCACGCGCGGCGACACCGTCGCCGTGTTCGGCTGCGGCGGAGTGGGCAACGCGGCGATCGCCGGTGCCCGCCTCGCCGGCGCGAACGTCGTGGTCGGGGTGGACGTCGACGACCGCAAGCTCACCGTGGCCCGCGAGTTCGGCGCCACCCACACGGTGAACTCGCGCGAGACCGACCCGGTCGAGGCCATCCGCGCCCTCACCGACGGCAACGGCGCCGACGTGTGCGTGGAAGCGGTGGGTCGTCCGGAGGTGCTCCAGCAGGCGTTCTATGCCCGCGACCTCGCAGGGACCGTCGTGCAGGTCGGCGTGCCCGACCCCACGATGCGCATCGAGCTCCCG
>DASPTH010000125.1:0-28464 GCA_035623515.1 Acidimicrobiia bacterium | reverse complement strand
TCGCCGGTCTGATGGTCGGGCGCACGCCGGAGTACCTGGGCAAGAAGATCCAGGCATCCGAGGTGAAGCTCGTGGCCGTCTACATCCTGATCATGCCGGCGATCGTCATGATCGGTACCGCGATCTCGACCTATGTCGGGTCCGTGCTGAACGTCTCGATCTTCAACCCGGGTGCCCACGGCTTCAGCGAGTTGCTGTACGCGTTCACCTCCGCGGCGAACAACAACGGGTCGGCGTTCGCCGGCATCACCGCGAACACGTCGTACATGAACAACGCGCTTGCGGTCGTGATGCTCTTCGGCCGGTTCTTCCTGATCATCCCGACGCTCGCGATCGCGGGTTCGGTGGTCCGCAAGCGCAGGGTGGCGGCCACCGTCGGCACCTTCCCGACCGACACGCCCCTGTTCGTCGTCTTGGTGCTGGGCGTCGCGGTGATCGTCGCCGCGTTGGCCTTCCTGCCCGCGCTGGCGCTCGGCCCGATCGTCGAGCAGCTGAAGCTCTGAGGAAAGAGGAGGAACGATCCATGGCTCGTGAGACCAAGCTCGTCGAACCGGAGATCATGCGCCGGGCGATCGTCGACAGCTTCGTAAAGTTGAATCCCCGCACCTTGATGCGGAACCCGGTGATGTTCGTCGTCGGCATCGGCGCGGTGCTCACCACGATCCTGTTCTTCAAGGACCTCGGCTCGTCGACCACCAACCAGAACGTCTTCACCGGACTGGTCACGCTGTTCCTCTGGTTCACGGTGCTGTTCGCCAACTTTGCCGAGGCCATCGCCGAGGGGCGCGGCAAGGCGCAGGCCGACGCGCTGCGGAGGACACGAGCGGAGACGATGGCTCACGTCCGCCTTCCCGACGGCGGCCTCGAGGACCGCAACAGCACCGCGCTCGACGTCGACGACGAAGTGGTCGTGAGCGCGGGCGAGTTGATTCCCAGTGACGGCGAGGTGATCGAAGGCATCGCCAGCGTCGACGAGTCGGCGATCACCGGCGAGTCGGCCCCGGTGATCCGCGAATCGGGTGGTGACCGGTCGGCCGTCACCGGCGGTACGCGAGTCCTGTCGGACCAGATCGTCGTACGCATCACCGCCCGTCCGGGTGAGACGTTCCTCGACCGGATGATCGCGCTCGTGGAGGGCTCGTCGCGACAGAAGACCCCGAACGAGATCGCGCTCAACATCCTCCTCGCGGGTCTGACGATCATCTTCCTGCTCACGACCGTCAGCCTTCAGCCGTTCGCGCAGTTCGCCCACGCCGAACAGAGCGTGGTGATCCTGGTGGCGCTGCTGGTCTGCTTGATCCCCACCACGATCGGTGCGCTGTTGTCGGCCATCGGCATTGCGGGCATGGACCGCCTCGTGCGCCGCAACGTGCTGGCGATGAGCGGCCGGGCGGTGGAAGCCGCGGGTGACTGCCAGACGCTCCTGCTCGACAAGACCGGCACGATCACGTTCGGGAACCGCCAGGCCGACGCGTTCCTGCCGGTGAACGGCGTGAGCGAGCGAGAGCTCGCGGACGCCGCTCAGCTCTCGAGCCTCGCCGACGAGACCCCGGAAGGTCGCTCGATCGTCGTGCTCGCCAAGGAGAAGTACGGCATCCGCGAGCGCGAGCTGGTCGGCGCCGAACTCGTGCCCTTCACCGCGCAGACCCGCATGAGCGGTGTCGACTTCGGGGACCGGTCCGTGCGCAAGGGAGCCGCGGACGCGGTGCGGCGGTGGGTGGAGGACCAGGGCGGGACCGTGCCCGCTGAAGTGGGCACGGCGGTGGATTCGATCGCGGCCCAGGGCGGCACCCCGCTCGTGGTGGCCGAGGCCGAGACCGCGGGGGCGTCCCCCCTGCCCCCGCGGGCCCTCGGCGTCGTCTACCTGAAGGACATCGTGAAGCCCGGCATATCCCAGCGCTTCGAAGACCTGCGCCGCATGGGCATCAAGACGGTGATGATCACCGGCGACAACCCGCGCACGGCGAGCGTGATCGCCGGGGAAGCAGGTGTCGACGACTTCCTCGCCGAGGCCACACCCGAGGACAAGATGAACCTCATCCGCCAGGAGCAGCGCGGCGGACGGCTGGTGGCGATGACCGGTGACGGCACCAACGACGCGCCGGCGCTCGCCCAGGCCGACGTCGGCGTGGCCATGAACACCGGCACGCAAGCCGCCAAGGAAGCCGGGAACATGGTCGACCTCGACTCCGACCCGACGAAGCTCATCGACATCGTGGAGATCGGCAAGCAACTCCTGATCACACGTGGGTCGCTCACCACGTTTTCCATCGCCAACGACGTCGCCAAGTACTTCGCCATCATCCCGGCGATGTTCGCGGGGTTCGCGAGCGTGCACGTCCTCAACGACCTCAACATCATGGACCTGCAGACACCGCGCTCGGCGATCCTGTCCGCGGTCATCTTCAACGCGCTGATCATCGTGGCGTTGATCCCATTGGCGTTGCGGGGCGTGAAGTTCGTCCCGACGAGCGCGGTGCACCTCCTGCGGCGCAACTTGCTGATCTACGGCGCCGGCGGAGTGATCGCCCCGTTCATCGGCATCAAGATCATCGACGTCATCATCACTGCACTGGGGGTGAAGTAGATGCGCCGCCAGATCGTTCCGGCCATCGTCACCATGGTCATCTTTACGGTCCTGCTCGGCTTGGTATATCCACTCGTGGTCACGGGTGTGGCCCAGGTCGGGTTCAAGCACAAGGCCGACGGTTCGCTCGTCAGCAAGAACGGCAAGACGGTCGGTTCGAGCATGATCGCCCAGCCGTTCAGCGACGCGAAGGGCAACCCGATCAAGAAGTACTTCCAGCCCCGCCCCTCGGCCGCCAACTACGACCCCACGTACAGCACGGGGTCGAACTACGGACCGCTCAACCCCAAGCTGATCGCGAAGTGCCTGCCCGTTCAGAAGACCGACAAGGCGGGTAACCCCGTCTTCGACAAGAAGGGCAACCCCGTCTACGAGACCAATCCCGACGGGTCCAAGGTGTGTGACCCCAACACCGTCCCGCAGCGGGCCAAGGCGTACCGCAAGCTCAACCGCCTCTCGGGCACGACCAAGATACCGGTCGACGCCGTGACCGCATCCGCGTCCGGGCTCGACCCCGACATCTCGATCGCGAACGCGAGGCTGCAGGCACAACGCGTGGCCGACGCGCGCGGCCTGTCCAAGGCGAAGGTGCTCCAGCTCATCGACCAGCACGTCGACGGTCGGCCGCTGGGCATCATCGGGGAGAAGACCGTCAACGTCCTCGACCTCAACCTCGCACTCGACAAGTTGCGCTCGTGAACGGGCACTGAAGACGGCGGTCGACGCATGAGAGCGCTCGTCGTGGAGGACGATCCCCGCATCGGGAAGACCCTCAGGATGAACCTTCGAGCGCGCGGGCACGAAGCGGATATCGCGGTCACCGGCGAGCAGGCGCTGTCGCTGGTGGGACGCCGGCATCCCGACGTCGTCATCGTCGACCTCGGGCTGCCGGGCATGGACGGTCTGGAGGTCGTGCGCAGTCTCCGCGGATGGACGACGGTGCCGATCGTCGTGTTGTCGGCCCGCGGGTCGGAAGCGGCCAAGGTCGAAGCGCTCGATCTCGGTGCCGACGACTACGTCACCAAACCGTTCGGGATTGAGGAGTTCTTTGCGCGGCTGCGGGCGGCGACCCGCCGTGCGGTGCTCCCCGCCGGTGACGCAGCGCTCACGACTGATGCGTTCACGCTCGACTTCGCGGCCAAGACCGCGCGGCGCGGTGACCGTGCGGTCCACCTGACGCCCACTCAGTGGCACATCGTGGAGGTGCTCGTGCGTCACGCCGGGAGACTCGTCACCTACGAGGAGCTCCTCCGGGAGGTGTGGGGACCCGCATACCAGACCGAGACCAACTACCTGCGCGTGTTCATGAGCGGGATCCGGCGCCTCCTCGAACCGGTGCCTTCGCAGCCCCGCTACTTCGTCACCGAGCCGGGACTCGGCTTCCGGTTCGAGCAGGACGGCGTGCAGGGCAGCGGTGACGACCATGGCTGAGGTCGTGGTGGTGAGCTGGCCCGACGAACGCGAGAACGCGGAACAGCTCGTGGCCGCAGGCGTGCCGATCCTCTACCTGGTGCGCGCCGACGACGACCCGCCGGCGCCCACGGGATGCCTCGAGGACTGGGTCCGGGTTCCCGGGGACGAACGCGACCTCCTCGCCCGCCTCGCCGCACTGGAACTGCGCGGCGAACTCCACGCCGCACCTCCGTACGTGGACAACAGTGGACGCCTCCACCATCGTGGGAACGTGGTCCCGCTGAACGAGACCGACGCGCGGATCGCGCGGACGCTCACGATGCACCTCGGCGACGTCGTCTCCGATCGGGAGCTACTCGACACTCTCCACAACACCGAGACCAGACCACCCGTCTCGCTCCGCACGGAGATCAGCCGCCTGCGCACCCGCCTCCGGCACCTCCAGCTCACCATCACTCGATCACGCGGTCACGGCTACGTCATGGTCCTGTCGCCCCCGGGGCGCCATCACGCGTCGTCGACGTAGCGGTCGCTCAACGGTCGTGCCGGGCAACGCTCCGAGGTCACAGCACTGCGACCGGCGCGTAGCATTCGGTGCTCACGGCTCAGTCGTTTCGGGGTGCTGGAGTGCGAAGAGCGATCAGCATCGTGGTGACCGCGCTCCTGGCCGTCACGGTCGCCGGCACCATCCTGCGCTGGGTCAACGGGTCCTCGACCCGGTCCGTCACCGAAGTCCGCGGCGTCGTCGGATCCGACCTGAACGGCTTCTTCGCCGACCCGCGCGTGCGCGCCGAGTTCGCCCGGAGAGGACTCGACGTGCACGTCACCACTGCGGCGAACGGCTCGTCGGGGTCGGCAGTGGACCCGCCGAAGTACGACTTCACCTTCGGAACCTCGGCGCCGTCTTCCACCAAGGGCCAGGCGAGGGCGAGCACGGTGCCGTTCGTCACGCCCATCACCGTGGCCACCTCCACCGACGTAGCGCGAACCCTGCAGCGCGCAGGTGTCGCGCACGACCACGGCGGGTGGTGGACGCTCGACATGAACGGCTTCCTCGATCTCGTGGCGCGGCACGCGACGAGCTCGGTCCCCCTCACGACGACCGAATTCACCGCGTCGAGCTCTCCGGCGATGTACGCCTCGATCGCGAGCTATGTGGCCAACCACGACCGCGTGCTCGACAGCCCCGCGAGTGTCGACGCCGTCGTGAACCAGGTGAGCCCCCTGTTCCTCGAGCAGCGCCACGCCGCACCGTCGACCGCCGCCCTCCTCGAGTACTACCTGTCGAAGGGGGGCGCGGCGGGCGCGATGATCCTCGTCCCCGAGGCGGCGTTCGTCGCGCGAGCGACCGCGCACGACCCTGCCATCGGCTCGAACACGGTCCTCGTGTATCCCGATCCCAACATGGTCACGAAATACCGATTCGTTCCCATGTCCGGCACCGGGGCCGCCGTCGGGCACCTGCTCGGCCACGATCAGCAGCTCCAGGAGCTCGCCGCCGACCACGGGCTGCGCTCCACGTCACGGCCGGCGTCGTTCGCGTCGGTTGCGCGGGAACACCGGGTGGCGGCGGAGCCTACGTTGGGACGCGTGATCGAGCCCCCCACCCCCGCCGTCCTGTCCGCGCTCATGACCCGCATCGACGCCGCGCTGCACGTGGGACTGGGTCCCCGCTCCGACCAGGCGGCGGCGAATGAGTGACCGACGCCTCGTCTCCTACATCACGTCGATCAAGCACATCACAGGATGCGCGCTGGCTGCCGTCGCGCCACTGCTCGCGGTCGCGGGGGTTCTGACCCCACCGGTCGCGCTCGCCCTCCTGCCGTCGCTGTACGTGATCGGCGTGGCCGCCGCGCCCACGCGCCGGCCCGTGTACGACATCGCCGGCGTCGACCCGCGCGACATCCACCGTTGCCTCCGGCGCCTCGATCGCCGGGTGATCCCGCGGCTGCCGAACCGCGTCCGCGTGCGGGCGTTCAAGCTCGTCAGGAGGATGAACGACCTCCTCATGCGTGCGGAGACGCTGGGCGCCGGCTCCGTGAGCCAGTACACGCTCGTGCGGTGCGCCACGGACTACCTCCCCACCGCGCTGCAGGCGTACCTCGATCTGCCGCGGCGCTTTGCCGACCACCACGTCGTCGCCGACGGCAAGACGCCGCTCGCGCTCCTCTCCGATCAGCTCGACGTGGTCGAGGGCCAGCTCGACCACATCACCGAGAACCTGAACGGCGCGCACAGCGCCAAGCTCATCGCGAACGGGCGCTTCCTCGCGCAGAAGTTCGGCCGCGGGCCGCTCGACATCGACCGGCTCCGCACGGACTCGCCGCCGGAGCCGGGCGTCAGCGCGGGGGCGCCGTCCCGAGTTCGACGTCGGTGACGTGGTACGTACCGTCGTGCCCCACCCAACCCACGCCGACCCTGTCACCGGGACGGTGCCGGTCCAGGGTCGCGTCGAGGGCACCGGGCGTGCGGATCGTCGCGTTGTCGATCGACACGATGATCGTGTCGGGGACGAGACCGACCTTCGCCGCCGGCCCGTCCGCGGTGACGCCGACCACGTACGCTCCGGTATCACCGTGTGACGTCGGCTGCACCGCCACACCGAGCGCCGCACGCGGACCGACGTGCACGCTGGGAGTGCTGTGGCCCGCGTCGACGCGGTCGACCACCGCGAGCACGTCGTCGATGGGGATCGCGTAGGTCACGTCGTCGCTCGACTGTCCGTCGAAGTGACCGCCCCCGGGTGCCGACGTGGTCATCGCCAGTACCTTCGTGCCTGCTCCGGTGACGGGACCTCCGGAGTCGCGGGCCCCGGTGGCCACGTGGATCTCGAGCAGGCCGCTGAGCCGTTCCCCGCCGCCGGCAACCTGCTGGTGGACGCCGGTCACGCCGCCGGTGCGCGCTCGCGCCGCGCCCTCGAGCCCGGCCACGTTGCCGATGACGGCGACCGGGTCGCCGGTCGTGACCGACGACGAGGAACCCGGTTCGATGGTCGACAGGCCCGACGCACCGGTGAGCCCGAGGACGGCGACGTCGTGGGTGACGTCGTACCCGAGGACGGTGGCGGTGTACGCGGGGCCCGTGCCGCCGGGGCGCGCGGTGATCCCCGTCGCCCCCGCGATCACGTGGTTGTTCGTGACGACCTCACCGGCCGGCGTGAGGACGAGACCGGTCGCCGACCGGTGCCCGCCACCGGCGAGGGACACCTCCAGGTCGGCCACCGCCGGCCCCACCGTTCGCCCGGCGGCGGTCGCCGCGGCCGGCGACCGCGTTCCGGCACCGGGGCTGTTCGAGAGACTCGGCAGCGAGTCACGGATGGTGACGAACGCGACGACTGCGGCCACGAGCACCAGCACCATCGCCGCGACGTGACCGACCCCGGACTCGGAAGAGCCCGGCCACCGGTCTCGCCCGTCGGCGCGCATCCCGGCAATTGTGCCGCGCCTCCGTCCCCGGCCGCGAACGCGCATCCGTCCGAACTCGCCGCCCCGGGGGCGACCACCACTTCGAGGCTGTTGGTAGCACCATGGACGGCTTCCCGTGGGCGGTCCTCAATAGGGGCGTCGATGACGACGATGGGAGGGCGAGAGAGGCCGATCAGTGAGCGCGATCGCACTTCGACTGCGAGCGGACCTGCGTCGAGGTTGGCGCTCGCTGCTGGTGATCGCGCTGCTGGTGGGCGTGTCGGGCGGCGCCACGCTCGCCCCCCTGGCGGCGGCACGGCGCACCGACACGGCGTTCGCGCGGATGCGGGACGCGACAGATGCGTGGGACGTGCTGATCAACCCGAACAACGGGAGCGTCAGCCGGCTCACCATGGCGAAGCTCCGCCGGTTGCCGGGGATCGAGCGCATCGGGCGCGTCGACGGGATCCTGCTCTATCCGTCGATCGTGCACTCGGTTTCGGATGTCTCGAACCTCCCGCCCGTCCTCGTGAGCGACGGGCACGCGGGATACACGATCGGTCGGCCGGTGCTGCTCAGAGGGCACCAGCCCGCGCGCGGGGATGCCTCCGGGGTCTTCGTCGACCGGACCTTCGCCCAGCAGTCGCGCCTGCACGTCGGGCAGGCGTTCCACTTCGTGGTCATGACCCCGAGGCTGTTCCAGCAACTCCAGACCGCGACCTCGGCGTCCGCCGCGAAGGCCCTGTTGAACGGCGCGCCGCGGTCGCTCCAGGGCACCGCGCACATCGAGGGCATCGGCATGACCCAGGACGGCGTGGTCGTGGACCCGGGCTACACGCCTGCGGCGTTCACGTTCTCGCCCGCGTTCCGGGTCGCGCACCCTGACGTCCAGTCGCCGTACTGGGGTGCGGCGGTCAGGCTGAAGCCCGGTGTCGACGTCGACGCCTTCACTGCCCGCGTGCGGGCGCTCGTGCCGGACGAGTCGATCGCCTTCCAACGTGCCTCGGCGGTGAGCGCGGAGGTCGAGAACGCGACCGATCCCGAGGTCATGGCGCTGGAAGCGTTCGCCGCGTTGGCCGCACTCCTCGGGCTGGTCGTCGTCGCCCAGGCTCTTTCGCGGCGCATGCAGTTCGACGCGCAGGACAACGCGACGTTGGCCGCCATCGGTACGACGCGCCACCAACGGATGACCGTGGCGCTCGCGAAGGCCGCGCTCGCGGTCGCCGCCGGAACCGTCCTCGCGGTCGTGATCGCGGTGGCCGCCTCCCCGCTGGGCCCGGTCGGACAGGTGCGCGTCGCCGAAGTCCACCCCGGTGTGGCCTTCGACTGGCCGGTGCTGCTGCTCGGCGCGCTGGCGATCCTCACACTCGGTGTGGGGTTTGCCACGCTGCCCGCGTGGCGGGCATCGAGAGTGACCGTCACCGAACCGCGTGCATCCCGATCGCGCATCGTCGCGGTCGTGACCGCGGCCGGCGGTTCGCTCGCCTCGGCCGTCGGCGTGCAGTTCGCGTTGGAACCCGGCACGGGCCGCTCACGTGTTCCCGTCCGTACCACGCTGACGGCCGCTGCCAGCGCCGTCGCGCTGGTGACGTCCGTGGTCGTGTTCTCCGCCAGCATCGATCACCTGCTCGCCACGCCGCGCCTGTACGGCTCGGCGTGGGACGCGCAGATCGCGCTCGACACCCTGAACTCGCCCGCCGGCTTCGACGCCACCAGCGAGAGCGCGCTGGACCGGTTGGAGCGGCAGTTCGTCGAAGTCGCCGACCGCTCCGGGTCGATCGCCGACTCCGCCCTGCTCCAGGTCGGCGAGGTCAGGTCCGGAGTCGTGGCGATTCCCGCGCTCGGCTACTCCTCCAGCCTCCGCGGCGTCGCGCCCACCATTGCGAACGGTCGAGCCCCGGCAACGACCGGCGAGATCGCCCTCGGCGCCACCACCATGGCGCGGCTGCACACGCACGTCGGCGGGACCATCGCGCTCGCGGCCCGGGAGGAGGGACCGAATCGTGTCGTACGAATCGTCGGGGAGACGGTGTTGCCCGGACTCGCGCCGTATTCGGGCTCGGACAAGGCGGGCCTCGGCGTCGGCGCGTTGCTGACCCGAGCCGGCTGGCAACGGTTCAGCTCCGACTTCCAGAAGACCGAGTACATCTTCCGATGGATGCCGCACGCGTCCGTCGCCACGTTGAGCAGGACGTTCGCCCGCAAGATGCCGGCAGAGCTGCCCGTCCCGGTCGACCCGATCAACCGACCCGCAGGCGTGGTCAGTGTGCAGCAACTGCGGTCGACGCCCGCGCTCCTGGCGCTGCTCGTGGCCGTCCTGCTCGCCGCCGCGGTCGCCAACGCGCTCGTGATCACCGTGCGCCGCCGCCGGCGCGAGTTCGCGGTGCTCCGCACACTCGGCCTCACGAGAGCCCAGATCCTCCGGACCGTGCTCTGGCAGGCGACCACGGTCGCGCTCGTGGCGGTCGTCTTCGGCATCCCGGCCGGCATCGTGATCGGCCACTGGACCTGGAGGGTGCTCGCCGACCGCCTCGGTACGCTCGCCGTGCCGACCCTGCCGGGAGTCGCCCTGCTCGGCGTCGCCGCCGCGGTCCTGCTGCTCGCGAACCTCGTCGCCTTCGTACCGGGCCTGCGCGCGGCGCGCGCCCCGGCTCGGGTGCTCCGGACGGAATGAGCAACCCCGTGCCGCGCCGCTCGACGCGTGACCAGCCGCTATGCGTCGCGCCGCGAGATCGTGAAAGCCGCCACGGCGAAGCCGACGACGACCCACGCCACGAGCAGGAGCAACGCCACTCCCGGCGAGAACCGACTGGAATCCGGTCGGACGCCGAAGAGCGCGGCGCCGAGACCGGTGCTGACGCCGGTGGGCAAGAACTTGGTGACGTCGCTGTTCCAGGGGCTCGGCAGCGCTTGTGCGAGGAGTGGTGCGATGAGCACGAGGCCGACGAGGGTCGCGATGGCGCCCGCGGTCCGTCGGATGATGGTGGCGAGCGCGAGGCCGAGCAGGCCGATGATCGTGAGGTAGACCCCGGCGCCGAGGACGGCGCGCAGCACGTGCGGGTCGCCGATGCCGACACCAAGGTTCTTCCCGGCGAGCACGGCCTGCCCGGCGGCGAAGGCCGCGAACACCCCGACCTCGGTGACGACGAGGGCGACGACGCCGAAGACGATCGCTTTCGCGGCGAGCACGGTGCGGCGTTGCGGCACGGCCGTGAGGGTCGGGCGGATGAGGCCGGTGGCGTATTCGGCGCTGATGACGAGCACGCCGAGAACACCGATGGCGAGTTGGGCGAGGAAGATGCCGCGGAGGCTCTGCGCGGTGGGATCGAAGGTGAGCCGTTCTCTGAGCCCGAGCCGGTCGTAGCGACTCACGTAGGCGAGGCAGAAGAGCGCACCGAATCCGACCGTGATGACGAAGGTCGCGAACAACGACCAGATGGTGGAGCGGACCGAACGGAGCTTGGTCCACTCGGAACGCATCACCGCGGGGAGCAGCAAGGCGCCGCCCCGGCCGCGCGACTCCCGGGTCGCGAGCGGTGCCGGGGCGGTGGGTGCGGGCGTGGCGGTCATCGCGGCACCTCGTGTGCGGTCGGTGAGGGCGAGTTCGTCGGACCGCCCTCGGGGCTCGCGGCGCGGTACTGGACCTGGTCGCCGGTCAGCTCGAAGAACACCTCCTCGAGGGACGCGTGTTGGGGGGTGAGCTCGTGCAATGCGATGCCGTGCTGTGCGGCGAGATCACCGATGGCGGCGGCGTCGAGATTGGTCACCGAGAGCGCACCGTTGTCGGAGCCGATCGAACCGCCGGCGCGGGCGAGCAGCGCGGAGAGCTCGTCGGCGCGCGGGGAGCGCACCAACACGGTCGTGCTCCCGCCGGCGACGATGTTGTCGCTCGTGTCGTCGGCGATGAGCTTGCCGCGTCCGATCACGATGAGGTGTTGGGCCGTGAGCGCCATCTCGCTCATCAGGTGACTCGAGACGAAGACGGTGCGACCGTCCGCCGCGAGCCGGTGGAACAGGCCGCGGATCCAGACGATCCCTTCGGGATCGAGACCCGTGACCGGTTCGTCGAACAACAACACCTCGGGATCTCCGAGCAGCGCGGCGGCGATGCCGAGTCGTTGTTTCATCCCCAGCGAGAAGGGGCCGACGCGGCGGCGCGCCACATCGGTCAGGCCGACGAGGTCGAGCACCTCGTCGACACGGGAGCGGCTGATGCGATTGCTCTGGGCCAGCGACCACAGGTGCGCCCGGGCGCTGCGTCCCGGGTGCAGCGCCATCGCGTCGAGCAACGCACCGACTTCGCGAGCAGGGAAGCGATGCCGGCCGTAGGGCGTGCCCTTCACCGTCGCGGTGCCGGCGTTCGGCGCGTCGAGCCCGAGGATGACCCGCATGGTCGTGCTCTTGCCGGCGCCGTTCGGGCCGAGGAACCCCGTGACGCGGCCGGGCAGGACCTGGAAGGACAGGTCGTCGACGGCGATCGTCTCGCCGTAGCGCTTCGTGAGGCGGCGAACTTCGATCATGGTCCGGTCGTCGGTGCACGCTGCATCGGCTCCCCCGCCTTTCGTCGGCCCATCGTCGTACAGGGTGAATGTTCGCTGACGAACTCCGTACGGAAGCTGAACGTCGGCAAGCTGGCTAGCGGGAGCCGTGCTCGCGCGTGAACCAGCGCCGCGCGCGCCGGACGTGGGGCAGGATGGCGACGGCGCGGAGGAACCGCTCGGGATCGGCGGCGAACTCCTCCTCGCAGGTCCCCGAGCAGAAGAAGTGGTCACGCCCGTCGACCGTGAGCCGCCGGGCGCGTGCGGTGTCGATGCTCATGCCGCACACCGGGTCGCGGTGCTCGGCGGCGAGCCCCACGAGCATCCTCCCCGGCACCTCGGCGGGTTGGGATCCCTGGACCGACGCGTAGAGCCGTAGCTCGTCGGCGAGCAGCCGGGTCAGGAGGAACCGCTGCGCGACGAGTGCTCGCCCGCGCTCTCCGAGCTCCCGGCGTCGGGCGGCGTCCAACACCAGCTCGCGGACGCGCTCGGCGCACTCGTCGACCGAATCGACGAGGTACCCGCCGACGCCGTCCTGGAGTTGCAGGGGGATGCCGCCCGCGCGTCCGGCAACGACCGGGGTTCCCTTCCAGAGCGCTTCGGACACGACCAACCCGAAGCCTTCCCGGATCGACTTCTGGATCACCACGTCGGCGAGCCGCTGGAAGGCGTTCACCTCGATGTTGCCGACGCCGGTCAGGTTCGTGAACACGTGGACGTCCGGGTCGTGCTCGACCTCGCGTTGGATGTCGCGGTACACGTCCCAACCTTCTGGGTCGTCGAGCGCCATCGACCCGACCAGCGCGAGCTGGAGGTCGGGAACGTCCTCGCGAACCAGTCGGTACGCGGCGACAACACCGAAAGGATCCTTCCAACGGTCGAAGCGGGAGATCTGCGTGACGAACGGCCGCGTCGTGCGAATGCCGATCCACTCCACGACGCGCGCCGCGAGCTTCGAGCCGAGCTCGAGGTTCTTCGGGCTCTCGGGGTCGATGGCGGGAGGGATGATCTCGACGCGGTGAACGGGGAAACCGGGAGGGACGAAGCCGCCGAGTGTGAACACGGCCGCGTCGTACCGGACCAGGAACGGCTGGACGAACGCCCACACCTCCGGGTTCGGCTCCGAGGTGTCGATGTGGCACCGCCAGACCCACCGGCTGTCGACGCTGCCCCCCAGCTCCAGCAACGGGAGCGGTTGCGGATCGTGCACCACGACGACGTCGTACCGCTCGTCGAGCGCGGCCGCGTTGCGCGCAGACAGCATGAGATAGTGCTGTTCGTCCTCCGAGGAGAGTCCGGTCTCGGACCCCTGGAGCCCGTTGTGGATCGCCTTGGTCGCTCGGAAGAACGCGGCGTCACCGCTGATCAGCTTCCAGTCGGCGGCGAGTCCCAGGTCACGCAGGAGTGGGATCTTCGATCGGAGGATCTCGGCGACCCCACCGCCGTACGGCGTCGCGCTGACGTGCAACACGCGGAGTCCGCGGAGCGGTGCGGCCAGCTCGCGGAGTGTGGCGATCGTCTCCTTGCCTGCGCTCGGCTCGTAGCTGTCGATCGACTGCGCGCCGATGTCGACGCTCTCGAGCACGCGCCGCCTCCTGTATCGATGTTGCTCACCCCAACCCGCTGGCGAAGCGACGTTACCGGGTGAGATCGACCTGCCACGCGAACGGGGCATGGCTGGAACGGCAATTCGTCGCCGTGACAGCCTTGGGCTCTCATGGAACACGGTCGGGACCTGGCCGCCGCCGAAGCGGCGCTCGACGCCCACCGCGGTGTCCTGGCCTACGTTTGGGGCCAGCCGATGGTGACGCTCGCCGCGATCATCGCCGGTGCGCGCGATCTCGGGATCGGAGCGCGCGAGCTCTGGATCTTCGATCAGGGTCTCCAGGTGAACCAGAGGCTGCTCACCGGGAACCACGAGGTGGTCTACGCCTTCGCGTGGTTCGACCTGGACCGTGACGGTCCGCTCGACATCGACCTGCCTCCCGGGCCGTTCATGGGAACGGTCCTCGATGCGTGGCACCGTCCGATCGTGGACCTGGGGCGGGCGGGCCCCGATCGGGGGCTCGGCGGCCGGTACCGGATCGTGCCACCCGGCGCAGCGGTCGAGCCGGCGGAGGGCGTCGAAGTGCGGCAGTCCGGGACGTTTCGCGGCCTGGTGTTCCTCCGCGCGATCCCCCGGAGCGAGGCGGAGCGGGCGGACGCCGTTGATCGAATGTCACGAGTGCGCGTCGCTGCCGCGGGCGCCACGATGGCACCGGCGCGTCCTTGTCATGTCCTCGGGCACCATGCGTACGACGGCCTCCCCGCGCGTGGCGTGCGCTTCTACGAGCAACTCGCGGGCGCGCTCGCGGGGGAGCCTCTCGAGGTCAGGGATCGCGAGGTCGTCGGAATGGTGCAGTCGATCGGGCTCGGGCTCTCGACGCCGTTTGCACCGTCGCCCGAGCTGGCCGCCCGCTTGGAGCGTTCGGAGCTCGACGGGCGCGCGATGTTGACCGCGCTCGCCGAAGGTCAGCGCCATTCGTACCGATACCCGTACGCCGGTCGGCAGTGGCGCACCTTCGCCACCATGACGCATTGGTCGGGCGACGACGGCGACATCACCCAGATCGACGAGCGCGCCGTGCTCTACTTCCAGGGCTTCGGGGCCAGTCGAGCGCTCGACCCGGCCCGACTCCCGACCGCGCGCGCGGCCGCCGCGTATCTGGTGGCTCGGCGGGACGCATCGAAGCGCCTGCTCTCCGGCTCGACTTCGTATCGATTGCGCGTGCCGCTCCCGGTCCCTGTGGCCGACTACTGGTCGATCACGTTGTACGACAGCGAGACGCGCCACTTCGTCGTCACCGATCAGGCGCGGCCTTCGATCGCGTCGTTCCGCGAGACGATCGTGGGCGCGGACGGGGTCGCCGAGATCTTCGTCGGCCCGGAGCCGATCGGCGGGGGCAACTGGATCCAGACGCCTCGAGATCGCCCGGTCTTCGCGATGTTCCGGTGGTTCGGTCCGACCGATGGGTTCTACGACGGCAGCTGGCAACTTCCCGACTTCGAGACCCTGGAGTGACCCGCTGCAGGCGCGCCGCGGTCACCGTGAGGACGCCTCGGCGTCGTTCGCAAACTCCTGATCGCCGATGTCGAAGCCTTGGTGGACAAGGACGCGGCCGTCGTCGCCCGGCCAGTCGTCGTACGCAGCGCACATCCGATCGATCGCTGCATCCGGCCCGTAGTGGCGGAGCGTCCGCGGCGAGACTCGACCCGACCGCGCGAAGTCCCCGATGCTCAACATGACTTCACCATCTCTACGCTCTGACGCGACGGCAAGGTCAAGATCGTGTGAGTTCAACTCGGCGGAGGGAGTGGGATTCGAACCCACGGAGACTCGCGCCTCAACGGTTTTCAAGACCGTCCCGTTCGTCCGCTCCGGCATCCCTCCGGAGGTCAGGCTACGCGCACCGGCGTCGATTCATTGCTCCTGGACTTCCGCATTCCGAAAGTCGAGGAGCAATGAATCTCGGAGGGCTACCCGCGCGACTTCACCTCGTCGAAGCCCGTGAAGGCGCGGAGCACGTCGGGCACCACGAAGCCGCCGCCGGCCGTCTGGTAGTGCTCGAAGAGGAACACGAGCGTGCGCGAGATCGCGCACGCGGTGCCGTTCAGCGTGTGGACGAGGCGCGTGCCGCTGCCGTCACGGAACCGGGTGCCGAGCCGGCGCGCCGAGTAGTCGAGGTAGTTCGAGCACGACGTGAGCTCGCGGTAGCGGCCTTCCGACGGCAGCCACGCCTCGATGTCGTACTTCTTGGCGGCGGCGGCACCGAGGTCGCCGGCCGCGATGTTCACGACCCGGTACGGCAACCGCAACGCGGTGAAGATCTCCTCCTCGATCGCGAGGATGCGCTCGTGCTCGTTCCAGGAGTCGTCGGGGTGCGCGTAGCTGAACATCTCGAGCTTGTCGAACTGGTGTACGCGGAAGATCCCTCGCGTGTCCTTCCCGTACGTGCCGGCCTCGCGTCGGAAGTTCGACGACATCCCTGCGTAGCGCAGCGGCAGCGTGCCGGTGTCGACGATCTCGCCTCGGTGCAGCGCCGACAGCGGCACCTCGCTCGTACCGACGAGGAACAGCTCGCCGCCGTCGACCTCGTAGACCTGGGCGCGGTCGGTGGGGAAGAACCCCGCGTCCTCCATCGCCTGCTCGCGCACCAGCACGGGCGGGGCCACGGGCGCGAAGCCTTCGCGCACGAGGATGCCCATCACCCACTGCAGGAGCGCGAGCTCCACCAGCACGGCCTCGTTGGTGAGGTAGGCGAACCGCGAACCGCTCACCTCCGCACCGCGCTCGGCGTTGACGAACCCGATGGCGTCGCCGAACGCGGCGTGGTCGAGTGCCGGCGCGTCGCCGGGATCGCCGACGACCCGTACCACCGCGGCGTCGTTCTCGCCACCGTCGGGGACCGACGGGTCCGCCGGGTTCGGCAGCTCCAGGGCCAGCGCCCGCAGCGCGCCCTCGGCGACGGTGAGGTCGGCGTCGAGCGCGCTCAGCTCCTCCTTCAGCGCGGCGGCCGCCGCGATCTTCGCCGGCCGTTCTTCGGGCGACGCCTGGCCGATCTCCTTCGAAGCGGCGTTCTGGCGTGCCCGCAGCTCCTCCACGCGGCGCCGCAGATCACGCGCGGCGTCGTCGGCGGCCAAGACGTCATCGACGAGCCCGGCGGCCACGCGCTTGCGTTCGATCCCCCGGCGGTACTCGGGCTCGTCACGCAACCGCTTGAGGTCGATCACGGCCCGTCCCCCCGGCGAACCTGCTCGCGCAGCCCGTCGAGCCACGCGCTCGCGTCGCGCCAAGCTTTCGTGGCGGCGCGTCGGCGCACGTGGCCGTCGTCGCCGGCGACGGGGTACGAGCCGAGGAACTTCACCTGGGCCTGCTTGGCCGCGAGGTTGCGGAGACAGTCGGCGACGATCTCGTCGTCGAGATGCCCCTCGAAGTCGATGAAGAAGCAATAGTCGCCGAGGCTCTGCTTGGTCGGGCGCGACTCGAGCTTCGTGAGGTTGATGGCCCGCGCCGCGAACTCCTGGAGGATCGCGAGCAGGGAGCCGGGTCGGTCCTGGCGCTGGAAGCACACCACCGACGTCTTGTCGTGGCCGCTGGCGGCCGGGATGCCGTGGCCCACGATCACGAACCGGGTGAGGTTCTCCGGGTGGTCCTCGATCTCGCTCGCCAGCACGGAGAGCCCCGCGTGCTTGGCCCCTTGGAGCGTGCCGATCGACGCCATTCCGGCTCGCTTCGACCTCGCGACCTGCTGGGCGGCCTCCGCGGTCGAGTTGGCGGCGACGGCCGTGGCGTCGGGGAGGTGGCGGGCCATCCACATGCGCGTCTGGCCGAGGGGGTTCGGGTGCGACACGACCGTCGTGACGTCGCGGAGCCGCGTCCCGGGCCGGGCGCACAGGTGCAACGAGACGGGAAGGTCCACCTCGCGCTGGACGAGCAGGTCGGTGTCGAACGCGAGCGTGTCGAGCGTGACGGTGATCGACCCTTCGATCGAGTTCTCGATCGGCACGATGCCGAGATCGACGTCGCCGCGCTCGACCGCGGTGATCACGTGCGGGACGTCTCGGAACGGCACCGCCTCGCCCGCCGCCAGGTCGCCCTGGGTGAGCAGCGCTTCCTCGGCGAACGTCCCGTGCGGTCCGAGGAAGCCGACCCGCGTCATCGGCTTCGCCACCATCGGCGGCATCGTAGAGGCGACCGCCGACGCCTCCCCGTATCGTTTCCCCGTGCGCTACTGGACCTACGACGAGGCGAGCGGGGCGCTTCCGGGAGTTCGCGAGCGCGTGCAACGCATCCGGGAGCTCGTCGCCGAGGCGCGCGAACGGGGTGAGCGCGCCTCGGGCAATGGGCACGCACCGTCGACGAACGGGAAGGGCGGCGCCGGAGATCCGCGCGACGACGAGCTCCGCGCGCTCGTCGACGAGCTGCAGCGCGACGGCATCATCCTGCGTGACGTCGATCGCGGTCTCGTCGACTTCCCCGCGCAGTCACCTTCGGGTCGCGACTACCTCCTGTGCTGGCTCGACGGCGAGGAGGCCATCGAGTGGTGGCACTGGCCCGACGCCGGCTTCGCAGGCCGCACCCCGCTCAGCCGGCCGCCGGAGTGACCTTCGTCGCGTTGATGGCCGCGCCCACGATGCCGGCTTCGTTCAGCAACTGGGCCGGAACGACGCGGCTGGCGGACGAGAGCAGCGGCAGGAACTTGTCGGCCTTCTTGCTCACACCGCCACCCACGATCAGCAGATCGGGTGAGAAGAGCCGTTCGAGCATGTCGAAGTAGTTGTCGAGTCGCTCCGCCCACTGCTTCCACGTGAGCTGTTCCGCCTCCCGCACGCTCTCGGCGGCGAGCTTCTCGGCGTCCTTCTTCCCGATCTTCATGTGACCGAGCTCGGTGTTCGGCACGAGGTCGCCGTCGACGAACACCGCGCTGCCGATGCCCGTGCCCAGCGTGACCATGATGACGACGCCGGCGACACCCTTGCCCGCGCCGAACTCCATCTCGGCCACGCCCGCGGCATCAGCGTCGTTCACCACCGTGACCGGTGCGCCGATCTCGTCGCCGAACAGCTTGCCCGCGTTGGTGCCGATCCACTTCTTGTCCACGTTCGCGGCGGTGTACGCGACGCCTGCCTTGATGACGGCGGGGAACGTCGCCCCCACGGGGTCGGTCGACTTCCACTCGAAGTGTGCCGCGACTTCGCCGACGATCTTGGCGACGGCCGTCGGCGTCGCCGGTTGCGGGGTGGGAATGCGGAAGCGGTCGGCCGTGAGCTGACCGGTGGATGGGTCGACGGGGGCACCCTTGATGCCCGTGCCGCCGATGTCGATACCGAGCACGTTGGTCATGCACCCATTCTTCCGCCTCCTGGCGTGCGGTGCAGGCTGGTGAGAAACATTGAGCGCTCGCGGACGAAACGTGTGGAGGACGCGGTGGACGAGTTCGACGTGATCGTGGTGGGCGGCGGCTCGGCGGGTGAGAACGTCGCCGGGCGCTGCCACGCCAGCGGGGCCACCGTCGTGGTGGTCGAGTCGGAGCTCGTGGGCGGTGAGTGCAGCTACTGGGCGTGCATGCCGAGCAAAGTGCTCCTGCGGCCCGGCGAGGTGCTGGCCGAGGCGCGGCGCGTGCCCGGGGCGTCCGCGGCCGTCACGGGCAGCATCGATGTGGACGCCGTGCTCGCGAGGCGCGACGACATCACGTCGCACTGGGACGACGAGCCACAGGTGCAGTGGCTCGAGGGCGCGGGCGCGACCTTGGTACGCGGTCACGGGCGCCTCGTCGGCGAGAAGCGGGTCGACGTGACGCTCCCCGAGGGCGACGTGCACCGGCTCGCGGCGCGCCGCGCCGTCGTGCTCGCGACCGGCTCGAAGGCGGTGATCCCGCCGATCGACGGCTTGCGCGACATCCGGGTGTGGGACAGCCGGGACGCGACGTCGGCCGAGCACGTCCCCGAGCGGCTCGTCGTCCTCGGCGGCGGTGTCGTGGGCGTCGAGCAGGCGCAGACCTGGAAGCGGCTCGGGGCGCGTGAGGTCACGGTCATCTCGACCTCCGAGCGGCTGGTGCCGAAGCTCGAGCCGTTCGCGGGCGAGGAGCTCCACGCGGCATTCGCGGCCGACGGGATCGACGTGATCCTCGGGACGTCGGCGGTGCGCGCCGAGCGCGCCACCGCCGACGCGCCCGTCACGCTCACCCTCGACGACGGGCGCGCGGTCAGCGGCGACGAGCTGTTGATCGCCGTCGGACGGCGACCCGGTACCGTGGACCTCGGCGTCGAAACCGTGGGCCTCGAACCGGGCGAGGTCGTCGAGGTCGACGACCAGATGCGCGCCACCGGCGTCGCCGGCGGGTGGCTGTACGCGGTGGGCGACCTCAACGGGCGCGCGCTGCTCACGCACATGGGCAAGTACCAGGCCCGCATCGTCGCCGACGTGATCATGAAGGGGTCGTCGATCACGGCATGGGCCGACCGCAAGGCGGTGCCGAGCGTCGTGTTCACCGACCCACAGCTCGCGTGCGTCGGGCTCACCGAGCGCGCCGCGCGCGCCCAGGGCGTCGAGGTACGAGTGCTCCGGTACGGGACGGGCGACACCTCGGGGGCTGCGGTTCACGGCCAGGGCATCACGGGCACGTGCCAGCTCGTCGTCGACGACGCCCGGCGCGTGGTGGTGGGCGCGACGTTCACCGGCCCCGGCGTCGGCGAGATGCTCCACGCCGCCACCATCGCCGTCGTCGCCGAGGTGCCGCTCGACGTGCTGTGGCACGCGGTGCCGTCGTTCCCCACCATGAACGAGGTGTGGCTCCGGCTGCTGGAAGCGTACGGTCTCTGACCATGACCCCGATCACCGACACTGCCGAGTGGCGCGCGCTCGGCGCGCATTTCGACGAGGTGCGGCACCTCCACTTGCGGGACCTGTTCGCCGGCGATCCGGGGCGGGGCGAGCGACTGAGCGTCGAGGCCGAGGGCGTCTACCTCGACTACTCCAAGAACCGAGTGACCGACGAGACGATCACGCTCCTCGTCGCGCTGGCGGAGCGCGCCGGGCTGCGCGACCGCATCGACGCGATGTTCCGCGGCGACAAGATCAACGTCACCGAGGGCCGCGCCGTGCTTCACGTCGCGCTCCGCGCGCCGGAGGACGCGGTGATCGAGGTCGACGGTGAGAACGTGGTGCCGAAGGTGCACGCGGTACTCGCGAAGATGACCGAGTTCTCGGAGCAGGTGCGGTCAGGGCAGTGGCGGGGCCAAACCGGTGCGCCCATCCGCAACGTCGTGAACATCGGGATCGGCGGCTCCGACCTCGGTCCGAAGATGGCCTACACCGCGCTGCAGGACTACAGCCGCCGCGACATGACCTTCCGCTTCGTGAGCAACGTCGACGGGAACGACTTCTGGGAGTGCACCCACGATCTCGAGCCCGCCGAGACCCTGTTCGTCGTGTCGTCGAAGACGTTCACCACGCTCGAGACGTTGTCCAACGCGCACACGGCGCGCGACTGGTTGGTGTCGGCGCTCGGCGACGAGTCGGCCGTCGCCAAGCACTTCGTCGCGGTGTCGACGAACGCGGACGAGGTCGCGAAGTTCGGCATCGACACCGCGAACATGTTCGAATTCTGGGATTGGGTGGGCGGCCGCTACTCGTACGACAGCGCGATCGGGCTCTCGTTGATGCTCGCGATCGGCCACGAGCAGTTCCGGGCCATGCTCACCGGCTTCCACTCGATCGACGAGCACTTCCGCACCGCGCCGTTCGAGCGCAACCTCCCTGTGCTCATGGGCCTCATCGGCGTGTGGTACGACGACTTCTTCGGCGCCGAGACCCAGGCGATCCTGCCCTACAACCAGTACCTGGAGCGGTACCCCTCCTACCTCCAGCAGCTCGACATGGAGAGCGACGGCAAGTCCGTCGACCTCGAGGGCGACCCCGTGACCACGCAGACCGGTCCGATCGTGTGGGGCCAGCCGGGCACGAACGGTCAGCACGCGTTCTACCAGCTGATCCACCAGGGCACGAAGCTGATCCCAGCCGACTTCATCGGGTTCGTGCACGGCAACCACGAGCTCGGCGACCACCAGAACATGCTCATGGCGAACTTCTTCGCGCAGACCGAGGCGCTCGCGTTCGGCAAGACGCGCGAGGAAGTCGAAGCCGAGGGCGTGCCGGCAGCGCAGGTGCCGCACCGCACCTTCCCCGGGAACCGGCCCACGAACACCTTCCTCCTCGACGAGCTCACGCCCTACACGCTCGGCCAGCTCGTCGCGTGCTACGAGCACAAGGTGTTCACGCAAGGCACGGTCTGGCACATCAACTCGTTCGACCAGTGGGGTGTGGAGCTCGGCAAGAAGCTGGCGCTGGCGATCATCCCGCAGCTCGACGCATCCGACGAACCCGACCTCGCGCACGACAGCAGCACGAACGCGCTGATCCGCCACTACCGCGGCGGCCGGCGGTAGCGGGCCGTACACCACATGGTGTAGAGAGGTGTACGTTGGGCCATGCAGCGCTACGGCTTTCGCACCAAGCGCGAGGCCGTCGACTACGCGCTCCGACGCATCGTGCGAAAGCCCCTCACCCCGGAGGAGTTCGTCGCCCTCGAGGGCACCGGGTGGGGAGGGGATCTCGAAGCGATCAAACACAGCCCGGTGCGTGAGTGGTGATCCTCGTCGACTCGTCGGCGTGGATCGAGTACCTCCGTGCGACCGGGAGCGACGTACACATCAGAGTCCGGACGTACCGAGATGTCCCCGACGAGCTCGCGATCTCCGAAGTCGTCGCGATGGAGTTGCTCGCAGGAGTCCGCAACGCGGGTGAGGAGCGCGTCGTCGACGAGATCGTGAACGGTGTGCCGCTGCTACCGACGAACGGGCTGGACGACTACCGGCACGCCGCGGCGCTGTACCGGGATTGTCGCGACGGCGGCGAGACGATTCGACGGATGAACCACTGCTTCCTGGCCGCGATCGCCATTCGGAACGACGTCGCCGTCCTGCACCGCGACAACGACTTCGACGTGCTCGCGCGCCACACCGCGCTGCAGATCGCGTGAGCGATCTCGCGTACTTCCGCGACGTCCAGTACCGCGACAGCAGCAAGCTCGCGGCGCGGGCGAACCTCCACAAGCGGTACACGACCGCGCCCGTCCCCTGGCACGAGTGGGTCACACGGCTCGTACCCTGGGCACCCGAAGACCGTGTCCTCGAGGTCGGCTGCGGTCCCGGGTGGTTGTGGGAGGAGGCACGGCGTGCCGTCCCGCGGGGGCTGCGCCTCACGCTCGCCGACCTGTCGGTGGGCATGGTGACCGAGGCGCTCGCCCGCGTGCGGCCACTCATCCCCGCGGCCACCGGTGCGGTCGCGAACGCCGAGTCGCTCCCGTTCGTCGGCGGCTCGTTCGGTGTGGTCGTCGCCAACCACATGCTGTACCACGTGCCCGACCGGGCCCGGGCCGTCGCCGAGTTCGCGCGGGTGCTCGCCGACGGCGGCGTGCTGCTGGCGGCAACCAACGGGCCGTCGCACCTCCATGAGCTCGACGAGATCGTGGCGGAGATCTTCGGGGCGCGGCCGCGCCGTCGGTACACGGAGCGTTTCGGCGCGCACAACGGTGCCGAGCTGCTCGGGACGCGATTCGGCTCCGTCCGGTGGTACGACTACGTCGACGACCTCGTGTGCACGAACCCCGACGACCTGCTCGCGTACGTCGTGTCCGCGCCTCCCGGCGAGCGCGCGACCGACGACGAGATCCTCCGGCTCCGCGACGCGATCACGAGCCGCTTGGACGCGGCCGGGGGTGCACTGCGGTTGACGAGGGAGAGCGGTGCCTTCGTCTGCCGCGTAGCCTGAGCCCTCGAGCCGCGGGTCGGGGCAGAAAGGTGGACGGAGATGCAGCTGGGCATGATCGGCCTCGGCCGGATGGGCGCCAACCTCGTGCGGCGGCTCATGCGCGACGGCCACGAGTGCGTCGCCTACGACGTGAACGCCGACGTGGTGAAGGAGCTCGCGGGCGAGGGTGCGACCGGTGCGTCGTCGATCGCGGACTTCTGCAGCAAGCTCACCAAACCGCGCGCCGCATGGATCATGGTGCCCGCCGCCTTCGTGGACTCGACGATCGACGAACTGCTGCCTCACCTCCAACCCGGCGACATCATCATCGACGGCGGCAACTCCTACTACCGCGACGACATCGACCGAGCCGCGCGCATCCACCCGATGGGGATCCACTACGTCGACGTCGGGACGAGCGGAGGTGTCTTCGGGCTCGACCGCGGCTTCTGCCTGATGATCGGGGGCGAAGACGACGTCGTCGCGCACCTCGACCCGATCTTCGCCACGATCGCGCCCGGAGTCGACGCCGCGCCGCGCACCGCCGACCGCACCGGGTCCCCGAGCCAGGCCGAGCGGGGCTACCTCCACTGCGGGCCGAACGGCGCCGGTCACTTCGTGAAGATGGTCCACAACGGGATCGAGTACGGGATCATGGCCGCCTACGCCGAAGGCCTGAACATCCTCCAGCACGCCGACGTCGGGAAGCAGCAGCAGGAGTCCGACGCCGAGACCGCGCCGCTCCGTGATCCGCAGTACTACCAGTACGACCTCTCGATCCCCGACGTCGCCGAGGTGTGGCGCCGCGGGAGCGTGATCGCGTCGTGGCTGCTCGACCTCACCGCCCACTCGCTCTCGCAACACCCCACGCTCGACGACTTCGAGGGCCGCGTGTCGGACTCCGGCGAGGGCCGATGGACGATCCACGCCGCTGTCGACGAAGGCATCCCGGCCGACGTCTTGAGCGCGGCTCTGTTCGCACGGTTCACCTCACGCGGCCAGGCCGATTTTGCCGACAAGCTGCTGTCGGCCATGCGCAAGGAGTTCGGCGGGCACGACGAGAAGCTCGACCAGACCATCGGCGAGACGAAGTAGGGATATCGATGAGCCAGCAGGAACATTCCGACGCGTTCGCGTTCTTCGGCATGTCGGGGGATCTCGCGCACAAGAAGATCTTCCCGGCGCTGTACCGGATGGTGAAGAGCGGTGCACTCACGATCCCCGTGATCGGTATCGCGTCGTCGCAGTGGACGGTCGAGGACCTGAAGAAGCGAGCCGAGGACAGCATCACCACCTACGGCGACGGCATCGACGACCAGGCCGCGTTCCAGAAACTGCTCGGCCTGCTGAAGTACGTCGACGGCGACTACACCAAGCCCGAGACGTACGAGAAGCTCAAGAAGGAGCTCGACGGTTGCCACCGTCCGATTCACTACCTCGCCATCCCGCCGAGTCTCTTCGAGACCGTCGTGGAGGGCCTGGGGAAGTCGGGATGCGCGAAGAACGCGCGCGTGATCGTGGAGAAGCCCTTCGGCCGCGACCTGGCGTCGGCGCAGGAGCTGAACCGCGTGCTGCACGCCGTGTTCCCCGAGCCGAACATCTTCCGGATCGACCACTATCTCGGCAAGGAAGCCACGCAGAACATCCTCTACTTCCGCTTCGCGAACTCGTTCCTCGAGCCGATCTGGAACCGCAACTACGTGCGGTCGGTGCAGATCACGATGGCCGAGGACTTCGGTGTGGAAGGACGTGGCCGGTTCTACGAAGAGGTCGGCGCGTTGCGCGACGTGATCGAGAACCACCTGTTCCAAACGCTCGCGCTGCTGGCGATGGAACCGCCCGTCGGGCCCGGAGTCGAGGAATTGCGAGACGCCAAGGAAAAGGTGTTCCGCGCCATGGAGACGATGAAGAGCGACGACCTCGTCCGCGGACAGTTCGACGGCTATCGCAACGAGCCCGGCGTCGCCGCCGACTCCGACGTCGAGACGTTCGCCGCCGTCCGCCTGCGCATCGACTCGTGGCGATGGGCGGGCGTCCCCTTCTACATCCGCGCCGGCAAGCAGCTCCCGGTGACATGCACCGAGGTGCGCGTGGAACTGCACCGACCCCCGCAGGCGGTGTTCGCGGAGTACGAGGAGCTCCCGCACGAGACCAACTACCTGCGCTTCCAGGTCGACCCGCAGATCGTGATCGCGATCGGTGCCCGGGCGAAGGCGCCGGGCGACGAGTTCGTGGGCGAGCACGTCGAGCTGTACCTGTGCGACACCCACCCGGGCGCGGAGACACCGTACGAGCGCCTGCTCGGTGACGCGATGGCGGGCGAGACCCTGCTGTTCGCGCGCGAGGACGGCGTCGAGGCGTCGTGGCGAGTGGTCGACGACGTGCTCGTCGAGCACACCCCCGTGATCGGCTACCAGCCGCACACGTGGGGGCCCGAAGAGCAGTCGTTGCTCTTCGACGGCGCCGACGTGTGGCACGACCCCGTGCCGTCCGAGGACTGCCCGCCCGAATGACGGTGCGCCCGGTGCCCACGCCGAGCGCGCCGCCCGTCGCCGGGCCGTACTCGCCGGCAGTGCGGGCAGGCGACTGGCTGGTGCTGGCGGGCCAGATCGGGATCGACGCCGCCACGGGCGCGCTCGTCGCCGGCGGCGCGGAGGCCGAGGCTCGACAGGTCCTGGCGAACATCGACGCGATCCTGGGCGACTGCGGGGCGTCGTGGCCCGACGTTGCCAAGGTCGGGATCTTTCTCACCGATCTCGGGAACTTCGCGGCGGTGAACGCGTTGTACGAATCGGTCATCGGCGGCCACCGCCCGGCACGGACGACGATCGTCGTGTCGGCGCTGCCGGCCGGTGCGCAGGTCGAGATCGAGTGCTGGGTGCACCAACCGGAGTCAGCTGTCCGAACGAGCGAGGAAGGTCGAAGAGCATGACGCGTGAGGTGGAGAAGACCGAGGCCGAGTGGCGCGACGAGCTCAACCCCGAGCAGTTCGAGGTGCTCCGGCACGCGGGTACGGAGCGGGCGTTCACCGGCAAGTACTGGGACTGTCACGACGACGGTGTGTACCGGTGCGCCGGGTGTGGCGCCGAGCTGTTCGACTCGAACACGAAGTTCGAGTCGGGGACCGGGTGGCCGAGCTTCACCGAGCCCGTCGTGGCCGACGCGGTCGAGCTGAAGCGCGACGCGAGCCACGGCATGGTGCGCACCGAAGTGGTGTGCCGGCGCTGCGGCGGGCACCTCGGCCACGTGTTCGACGACGGCCCCGGCCCCAACGGGCTCCGCTACTGCATGAACTCCTGCAGCCTGGACCTCGACGCCCGGTAGCGGCCCGGCGGTCGCGGCAACGAGTGGGCGGAGCGAGTCGAGTTGCTGGCCAGTGAGTGAGCGTCCGCCCGACTCACCTTCTCGTGGTGGTGGGCGGCGTCCTGGTCGTCGTGGTGGGTGCGGCGGGTTGCTGGAACTTCGGGTCGGCGAAGAACGCGAAGAAGTCGCGCTCGCCGGGCTGGAAGTAGCGGTCCGGGCCGCGCGCCATGTCGCCGCCGAGCTTGATCCCGATCACCGGTGAGTTCGGGTCGTTCGGGTCCTGGTTCACGTAGGTGAAGGCGCTCACCCAGTCGGTGTTGATGTCGAGCTCCATGGCCCGCACCGCGCCCGCAGCCTGGAGGGTCTTCGCGAGCGACAGCACCGACAGCGCGTTGCCGCCCGCGTAGATCAGCGCGCCGTTGGCGTCGACCCCCACCGCCGAGCGCCACACGTACACGTTGTTCCCGAGTGTCGCACCGAACGCGGAGGTGTCGTTCTCGCGTAGCGCCGGGTTGAGTTGGCCGTTGTCGACGAGCAGCTCGAGGTTCTGCCGCACGACCGCGATGTCGGGTCCCATGGTCGCGTCCCGTCCCCACATGCCGACGGTCGCCGATCCGTCGCTCCTGATCACGAGCGAGGCGGCGCCGTCGACGAGTGGGCGAACCTCCTGACCCCCGAAGTACACGCCGCCGCGCGCCGAGTCCATCTTGAACCCGGAGTTGAAGGCGGCGATGAGCGTCGACCGTTGGTCGTCGGGGATCTCGGAGTTCCAGGGGTTGGGCCCGCCGCCCGGCTCCTGGAGCCCCGGCACGTAGACGGACTTCAGCAGCTTCGTGTCGAGCCACATGAGCGCGACGTAGTACGAGGTGTGGACCGCGTCGGGCCGCACGAACGTGATGTACTCCGCAGGGAGACCGCCGACCTGCCGCCCCACCGGCATCCACACGCCCTCGTTCTGTTCCGCAGTCGGTGCCGGCGTGTTCACCCGCAGCCGCGGCGGCGGGAGGTGCTCCGGCTGCGGCGGCACGGTCGGCGAGGGGACCTTGGTGGTCACCGGCACGTCGCCGCCGGTGCCCTGCAGGGCGATCCGGTCGGGTCGCCCACCCGTCGGGGGCGGATTGTTCGTGTACCACCAGCGTTCGATCGTGTTCACGATCCCGTTGCCACCGTGGTCGCGGATCCACTCCACCGTGCGGATACCCACCGAGTCGGTGCCCGGTCGCTGGAGCGCGTGCACGTACGACCAGCCCACGGGGATCAGCAGGACGATCACCGCGATGGCGATGCCGCGCCTGATCCACCGCGCCTTCGTGGTGCGGGCGCGGCGGTCGACGCGCTGGCGCTTCTGTTCCTCACGCCGCTCTCGGCGGGTCGGGGGCGGGGGTGGGGGTGGCGGCGGCTCGGGCTCGGGCGGCGCGTCCCTCGGAACGGTCCTCACGGCGGGGTCGCCGTCGTCGGCGCGCCGCCGGGCGCGCGCCGGCCCGTACTCGGATGGGAGCGCGTATTGAGGCCGCCTGGTAGTGCCGTCGGCCAACTGTTCCTCCGGGTTCCGCGACGCTCCGGCACGAGCGTTTGTCTGCAACGTTCAGAAGCGTCCTGCCCGACGCGCACTGCCGAAATTACAACGCCGCGCCCGGGAGGGACCCGTCAGGGCCGCGGATGCGCCTGGAAGAACGCCCAGATCGTCCCGGTGGCGTCGAGGGCGTGGCTCACGGGATCGTTGCCGGGTTTGGGCACGGCGCCCGGCCACTCGTGCTGGCCCCGGTCGATGGTGTAGAGCTCGACGGCGACACCGGGGGCGCACGCGGCCCAGGTGGTGTGCACGACCTCGCCCGATCGCTCGGCGGTGCCGTCGCGGCAGCGGTCGAC
>DASPTH010000158.1:0-4739 GCA_035623515.1 Acidimicrobiia bacterium | reverse complement strand
CCTCGACATGGGGAGCTTCGCGGCAATGGCCTCGGGCGGGAGCGCCGGCCTTCTCGCCGATCTGCCGACGCGCACCCACGGCCTCGCCAACCTGCCCCAGCAGGCCGCGTTCGTGTGGCGCGAGGTTCCGGTCCCGGTGATCGCCGCGGTGCACGGGTTCTGCCTGGGCGGCGGCATCGGGCTCGCCGGCAACGCCGACGTGATCGTCGCCAGCGACGATGCGTACTTCGGGCTCCCCGAGGTCGACCGCGGCGCGCTGGGTGCCGCCACCCACCTCGGACGCCTCGTGCCCCAGCACAAGATGCGCGCGATGGTCTACACGAGCGCGACCGCGACGGCCGCCGAACTGCACGCATTCGGCTCGGTGCTCGAGGTCGTGCCCCGCGAGCAGCTCCGCGCCCTTGCCCTCGACGTCGCCGGGAGTATCGCGTCGAAGTCGCCCCGTGTGATCCGCGCCGCCAAGGAGAGCCTCAACGGCATCGACCTCTGGGACGTGAAGCGCTCGTACCGCTTCGAGCAGGGCTTCACGTTCGAGCTCAACCTCTCCGGCGTCTCCGACGAGCTGCGCGACGCGTTCGTCGAGGGTCGCGAAGCTGATACGTCCACATGACGGCGCGCACATGACGGACAAGCGCATCACGGAGGAGGACGTCGTCGCCGAGCTCCGCGACGGCATGACGATCGGCATCGGCGGTTGGGGGTCCCGTCGCAAGCCGATGAGCCTCGTGCGCGCGATTGCGCGTTCCGGTCTCCGTGACCTCACGGTCGTGAGCTACGGCGGCCCCGACGTCGGCCTGCTCTGCGCCACCGGAAAGGTGAAGAAGGTCGTGTACGCGTTCTGCTCGCTCGACTCGATCGCGCTCGAACCGCACTTCCGGAAGGCCCGCGAGGCCGGCGCGGTGAGCACGCTCGAGCTCGACGAGGGGATGTTCCTCCTCGGCCTGCAAGCTGCCGCCTGGCGCATGCCGTTCCTGCCGACTCGCGTCGGGCTCGGATCCGATGTGGTCGAGCGCCAACCGGAGATCCGCACGGTGGTGTCACCGTACGACGACGGCGAGGAGCTCGTGGCCGCGCCCGCACTCGGCCTCGACGTCGCGCTCGTGCACATGCACCGCGGCGACGCGCGTGGCAACGGGCAGTACCTGAACGTCGATCCCTACTTCGACGACCTCTTCTGCATGGCGGCGCCGCGGGCCTTCATGAGCGTCGAGCGGGTCGTGCCCACCGAGGAGCTGGCATCGAACGGGCCGATCCAGACGCTCCGGATCAACCGGCTCATGACGCACGGTGTCGTCGAGGCGCCGGGTGGCGCGCACTTCACCGAGTGCGTGCCCGACTACGAGCGCGACGAAGCATTCCAGCGCGAGTACGCGCTCACCGCCCGTGACCCCGACGCGTGGGCGGTGTGGAAGGACAAGTACCTCGATTGTGGCGACCACGACGCGTACCGGACGGCGGTCGGGCTGTGAGCACCCCGGACCGCGCCGACGTGTGCGTGGTGGCCATCGCCGACACGTTCCGCGGCGACGGGGAGATCATGGCCAACCCCATCGGCAACATCCCGATGATCGGTGGCCGCGTCGCCCGCGTGGTGTTCGAGCCCGACCTCGTGATGACGGACGGCTTCGCGGTGCTCGTCGCGAACGCGATGCCCGTGGGCGTCGACGACGCGCAAAAGGTGATCGAGGCGTGGAACCCCTACCGCACGATGTTCGACGTGGTGTGGTCGGGCCGGCGTCACGTCGTGATGGGCGCGTCGCAGATCGACCCGTACGGCAACCAGAACTTCGCGTTCATCGGCGACTGGGACCACCCGAAGAGCCAGTTGCTCGGCATGCGCGGCGCACCGGGGAACACCGTGAACCACGTCACGAGCTACTGGATCCCGAACCATTCGCCGCGCGTGTTCGTCGAGCAGGTCGACGTGGTCTCGGGCGTGGGCTACGACCGCGCCGCCCGCCTCGGCGACTTCGTGCGCGCGCACCACGAGATCAGGCGCGTGGTCACGAACCTCGCGGTGCTCGACTTCGCCACACCGGGGCACCGCATGCGCCTCGCCAGCGTTCACCCCGGCGTCACCGTCGACGACGTGGTCGCCGCGACGGGGTTCGAGCTCGTGATCGACCGGGACGTGGCCGAGAGCCGCGTGGCCACCGACGAGGAGCTCGTGGCGATCGAGCAGGTCGACCCGAACGGCGTCCGTCACCAGGAGCTCGGCAGCTGATGCACCCGCGGCTGCACACGCGGGCGTGTGACCTGTTCGGCGTCGACGTCCCGATCGTGCAGACGGGCATGGGCTGGGTGGCAGGGCCGCGCCTCGTCTCGGCCACGGCGAACGCCGGCGCGCTCGGCATCCTGGCCAGCGCCACCATGGACTTCCACCAGCTCGAGCAGGCGATCGCGGACGTGAAGCGCCGCACGACCCGCCCCTTCGGCGTGAACCTCCGCGCCGACGCCGCCGATGTCGCCGACCGCGTGAAACTCCTGATCAACGAGGGTGTGAAGGTGGCGAGCTTCGCGCAGGCGCCGCGCGAGGACCTCATCGCGACCCTGCACGACGGGGGAGTGGTGGTCGTGCCGTCGATCGGGGCGAAGCGCCACGCGGAGAAGGTGCTCGCCTGGGGTGTCGACGCGGTGCTCGTGCAGGGCGGCGAGGGCGGCGGCCACACCGGCTCGGTTCCCACGAGCCTCTTGCTCCCGCAGGTGGTCGACGCGGTGGGCGGCGCGATCCCCGTGATCGCGGCCGGCGGCTTCTTCGACGGCCGCGGTCTGGTCGCCGCGCTCGCGTACGGCGCCGCCGGCGTCGCGATGGGGACGCGCTTCCTGCTCACGTCGGACTCCGCGGTCCCCGACACGGTGAAGCAGTTCTATCTCGCCAAGTCGGTGACGGAGACCGTCGTCACCACGCAGGTCGACGGTGTGCCCCACCGGGTGCTCCACACCGACCTGATCGACGACCTCGAGTCTGCACGCGGCCGCATCTGGGCGTTCCCGCGCGCGATTCGCAACGCGCTGGCGTTCCGGCGGATGACAGGGATCGCGCTCACCGACATGGTGCGCGAAGGCCTCGCGATGCGGAAGTCGATGGGGCTCACCTGGACCCAGACGGTGATGGCGGCCAACACGCCGATGTTGCTCGAGGCCGCGCTCGTCGAGGGCAAGGTCGAGTCGGGAGTGATGGCGAGCGGGCAGGTCGTGGGCGTCATCGACGACCTGCCGTCCTGCCAGGAGCTCGTCGACCGTGTCATCGCCGAAGCCGAGCGGGTGCTCGCCGACCTGACCGGTCTCGAGGCCTGAGCGGTCTCGAGCAAGGTGCCGAGGAACAGGAGTCACCATGACCGGAATTGGGCCCGTCGTGCTCGACGGCGTCGAGGGTGTGCGCGGCGCCGCCGGCCGCCACCTGGGCTACAGCGACTGGATGGAGATCACCCAGGAGCGCGTGAACCAGTTCGCCGAGGCCACCGGAGACTTCCAGTGGATCCACGTCGACGTCGAGCGCGCACGGCGCGAGTCCCCGTACGGCGGGCCCATCGCCCACGGGTACCTCACGCTGTCGCTGTCGAACTTGCTGGTGCCGACGGTCGTGACCACGAAGGGCTTCTCGCTCGCGATCAACTACGGGGTCGACCGCGTGAGGTTCCCGGCCGCCGTCCCCGTCGGCGCGCGCGTCCGCGCGGGAGTGGAGGTGGTCGAGGTGACCGACGTCACCGGCGGGATCCAGACCAAGATGCTGATCACCATGGAGATCGAAGGCGCCGACAAGCCCGCCTGCGTGATCGAGTCGCTCTCGCGCTGGATGGTGTGACGGAGTTCTCGCGGCGGCACCGGGTCACCCGGTTCCTCTCAATTCCCCACGAGCGAGGGCCGATACCCACCGCACGCCGTGCCCGCATACCGTGGGCGCTCCCGTGTGCCGAGGCCGTCCGTGAAGAGCGACACCGTCCACCTGCCACCGCTCCGCGAGCTGGCGATCGGCGCCGTGCCGCGCCTCGTGGAGGGTGTGCTCGTCCCGACCGCGTTGTTCCTCCTGCTCCTCAACGTCGCCGGTGTGGGCGCGGCGATCGCGGGCGGTTTCGCGTGGTCGGCGTCGGTGATCCTGGTGCGCCGCCTGCTCGGACGGCGCGTCCCCACGATGGTGCTGGTCGGCCTGGGCGTACTGCTCTTCCGCACCGCGGTGGCGCTCGTCACCGGGAGCAGCTTCCTCTACTTCCTCCAGCCGACGCTCGGCACCGGCACCATCGGCCTCGTGCTCCTCGGCTCGGCGCTGTTCGGGCGCCCGCTCGTCCTGCGCCTGGCGCGTGACTTCTGCCCGCTCCCGGCCGACACGATGGGCGACCCGCACCTGCGTCGCTTCTTCCTCGGCATCTCCTTCTTCTGGGGGTTCACGCAGTTGCTCAACGCCGCGGTCACGCTGTGGCTGCTCGTGAGCCAGTCGGTCGGCACCTACGTGATCACGCGTACCGCGATGTCGTGGACGCTCACCATGGTCGGCATCGCCGTCTCGGTGGTCTGGTTCACCCGCGTGATGCGCCGCCACGCGACGCTCGTTCCCCTCGATCTGACGTAGGGTCCGCCCGTCGCGCAATCGTGCGAGCGACGACGGGAGGCGCCATGGCGAACGACGAGCTCCTGGGGAGGCCGGCGACGCCGGTGGTGGTCACCGGTGGAGCGTCCGGCATCGGCCGGGAAGCGTGCCGCGCGCTCGCCGAGGTCGGCCGCCCGGTGGCGGCCTGGGACCT
>DASPTH010000155.1:0-4430 GCA_035623515.1 Acidimicrobiia bacterium | reverse complement strand
ACGTCGGGCTGGGCTACGTACGGCTCGGTCAGCCGGCGCCCACGCTGTCGGGCGGCGAGGCGCAGCGGGTGAAGCTGTCGTCGGAGCTCGGCAAGCGCGCGACCGGGCGCACGCTCTACATCCTCGACGAGCCCACCACGGGGTTGCACTTCGAAGACGTCCGCCGGCTGCTGGGCGTCCTCTCCCGACTCGTCGACGCGGGGAACACCGTCATCGTGATCGAGCACAACCTCGACGTCGTGAAGTCGGCCGATTGGATCGTCGACCTCGGCCCCGAAGGCGGCGATGCGGGTGGGATGGTCGTCGTCGAGGGCACGCCCGAGCACGTGGCGAAGACGCCGGAGAGCCACACCGGCCGCTTCCTCGCGCCCGTTCTCGGCATCACGTAGCGTCCGCGGCCACCCTCGCGGAGTCGCGGACTCGCGGAGAGGCGGCAAGGAGGTGAGGAGGCGGTGCCGCGCAACGACTTCGACCAGTGGATCGCGGAACGGATGGAAGCCCTCTGGCCTGAACTGTTCACTCCCGACGTGGTCGACCCGGCGGTCGACTTCCTCGCCGACCTCGCCGGGAGTGGCGACGCGCTCGAGTTCGGTGTCGGCACCGGCCGGCTCGCGCTCCCGCTCCGACGGCGTGGCGTGCACGTGCACGGGATCGACATCTCGGCGCCGATGGTCGCCCAGATGCGGTCGAAGCCCGACGGGGACACCGTCGGCGTCACCGTCGGCGACTTCGCCGGTACACGCGTCGACGGCACCTTCCGTCTCGTCTACCTCGTGCGCAACACCATCACGAACCTGACCACCCAGGACGAGCAGGTGGAGTGCTTTCGGAACGCAGCCGCGCACCTGGAGCCCGGCGGCTGTTTCGTGATCGAGGTGTACGTCCCGCATCTCCGGCGCCTCCCGCCGGGGGAGACGATCCACCCGTTCACGGTCACACCGACCCACCTGGGGTTCGAGGAGTACGACTTCGCGACGCAGGTCGCCTTCTCGCACCACTACTGGGTCGTCGACGGGGAGCTCGAGTTCCGCTCGTCGCCGTTCCGCTACGTGTGGCCCGCAGAGCTCGACCTGATGGCGCGCCTCGCCGGTATGAGGCTCCGCGACCGCTGGAGCGACTGGCAGCGCACGCCGTTCACGAGCGACAGCGCGGACCACATCTCGGTGTGGGAGAAGCCGGCGTGACGGGTCAGTGCGGACGACCGCGTGCGACCGTCTCGTCGGTCGAGAAGTCGAACTCGTCGGTGACCTCGTAGATCCCGCGCACGACGCTCGCCTCGACGACGTCGGCGATGCGGGCGTGGCGCACCGCTTCCTGGGCCCCGACGCGCGCCGTCACGTCGTCGAGCGATTCACCGGTGCCGAGGTCGATGAACGCGATCGCGAGGATCTCCTGCTCGTCGTCGACATTGCGCGCCAGGATCGGGCCACGGCCCCCGATGCCGAAACCCTTGTCGGGGTACCAAGCGCGTACGAAGTCGTCGTACGTCTTGCCCGGTTTCAAGCGACGGACGAGCACGCTCACGTACACCGGTGTCTCCTTCGCGGTCCGCGTGCGAGTACGGACGCACGGTAGCGGTGCCTGCCAGGATGGGGGCGTGGCAGGGCCGACGCTCTGGGACCAGCACGCCGACTGGTGGCAGCGCGAGTTCACCGACGGTGCCGACCCCGAGTACGAGGAGCAGATCCTGCCCCTCGTCGACCACCATCTCGCCGGCGTGCGGCGGGTGCTCGACATCGGGTGCGGCGAAGGCCAGGTCGCCCGCCGCATCGCCGCGCTCGGCGCCGACGTGGTCGGGCTCGACCCGACCCGCGCGCAGCTCGCCCTCGCGGTGGCGCGTGGGGGTGCGCCCCGGTACGCCCGGGCCGTTGCCGAACGCCTCCCGTGCCGCACGGGCGCGTTCGACGCCGCGGTGGTGTGCCTGGTGATCGAGCACCTCGACCCGGTCGAGCCCGTGATCGAGGAGATCGCCCGGGTCCTGGCACCCGGCGGCCGGTTCCTGCTGTTCCTCAACCACCCGCTCCTCCAGACCACCGGCAGCGGCTGGATCGACGACCAGATCCTCGGCGAGCAGTACTGGCGCGTCGGTCCGTACCTGCTCGACGATCCCGGGACGGAGGAAGTGGCGCCGGGGGTCGAATTGCCCTTCATGCACCGCCCATTGAGTCGATACGTACATCTGATGGGCGAGGTCGGCCTCCTGATCGACGACATGGACGAGCCCGCGCCGCCGCCGGGCTTCCTCGCGCGAGCGGCCGAGTACGCCGCCGCGGCGTCGATCCCCCGGTTGATGGTGATCCGCGCCCGTCGCGTCGCGTGAGCACGGCGGCGCTCGACGCGCCGCCCGTCACCTCGACGCTCGAGCCTGCGGCGCGGTCGCGCGAGGCGCGACGTGTGCCCGAGTGGGGCCGCGTGCTCGGTGCGTGCCTCCTGCTGCTCCTCGTGTACGGCTGCCTCGCGTCGTTGAACGACCCGCGCGGCGCGCTCGGCTCCGACACCGGCGGGAAGCTCGCGACGCTGCGCGTGATGGGGGACCACGGCGGTCTCGACGTGGACGTCGGCTACTGGGCCGAGCGTTGGGACCCGACTGGAGAGTTCCATCCGCTCTACTACACGAGTCGACTCGACGGGCAGTGGGTCCAGGTCACGACGCTCCCGCAGTTGTTGCTCGCGTACCCGCTCTACCGGCTCGGCGGCTTCGAGGCGGTGCTGCTGCTGCCGATGGCGGGTGCAGTGCTCACCGCGCTGGCTGCGCGCGCCCTCGCCCGGCGCATGGACCGCGGTCGCGGGTGGATGGCGTTCTGGGCGGTCGCGCTGGCGACGCCCGTCGCGATCTACGCGCTCGATTTCTGGGAGCATTCGCTCGGGCTCGGACTGATGGCGTGGGGCGCGGTGCTGCTGCTCGACGTGGCGCGCGGAACCGGCGGCTGGAAGGCCGCGGGAGCGGGCGGGCTCCTGTTCGGTCTGGCCGCGACCATGCGCACGGAGGCGCTCGTACCGCTGGCGGTGGCGGCCGCCATCGCGTGCATCGCCGTTCTCGCGCGGGATCGGAGACTCGCGGGCGCGGTCGCGTGCGGCGGTGCGATCGCCGTCGGTGCCGGGGCGGCGCTCGTCGCGGAGCATGTCCTCGAACGCGCGGTGCTGGGGGTCGACCTGCGCGCCGCGCGCGCGACGCACACCGCCGCCGCCGCCGCCGGGGGGGTCGGCGAGCGGGCGAAGGAGGCGCTGACCACCACGATCGGCCTCAACGGGTTCGCGCCGTCGACGAGTTGGCTGATCGGCGGGCTCGCCGTCGTGCTGGTGGGTGCGGGCGCGTTCGTCCTGGCCCGCCGGCCCACCCGCGCGACGTTGGGCGTCGCTCTGCTGGTGTTCGCGGCGGCGATCTACGCCGCCCGCCTGTCGGGTGGTCTCGGGTTCGTGCCCGGCGTGTTCACCGCGTGCCCACTCGCGGCGGCGGGGCTGTTCCTCGCGTGGTCGCTGCCGCAGGGCCGCCTTGCTGCGCTCCTCGCGTGCCTGACGCTGCCGATCGTGTGGGTTGCGCAGTATTCGGGGAACGCAAGCCCCCAGTGGGGTGGTCGGTACGTGCTGCTCTCGGGCGTGCTGCTCGCAGTCGTGGCCGTGGTCGCGTTGCGCCCGGCGCCCGCCGCGCTCGTCGCGGTGATGGCGCTCTCCCTCGCGGTGACCGCGTGCGGCGTCGCGTGGCTGAGCGAGCGGTCGCACACCGTCGCCGACGGCATGGAAGCCCTCGTCGCCCGCCACGACCAGGCGGTCGTCTCGCTCGAGGGTCATGTGCTGCGGGAGGGCGGCGCCTTCTACTCGCCGGCCCGCCACTGGCTCACCGTCACCGACCTGGCGAAGCTGCCGCGGGCGGTCCGGATCGTCGAGACGGCGGGCGACACGGAGATGGCGCTCCTCGCACCCGCCGGCCAACGTGTGCCCGCACGCCTCGGGCCCTACACCGCGGGTGGCCGTCGTCCGCTGGAGATCCGTCCCGGAGAACGGCTCCAGGTCGTCACCTACCGTGCGCCGGGGCACGATTCCGGCTCACCCTGAGCTCCCGACGGGTCGATGAAACGGGAGTGAGCCGCCTCGCTCGCCTCTCGCTCTACGCCGGCACGGCGGTCTGCGTCGCCGGGCTCAGCAAGGCCCACGCCGTCACGCACGTCTACTCGTGGTCGGGATCGTCGCGGTTCGCGTGGTCGCTCGCCTACGTGCTCCTGCTGGCCGTGACCGCGTATGGCTTCGGGCTCCCCGAGCAGCCGGCAACGCGGCGGGCCGCGGTGTTCGCAGCGATCGGCTCGACCGTCACCGCCGCCGTCGCGGTGTCGGTCGTCCAGTTGTTCGGTGGCGACGCCCTCCTGCCGCGCTTCGTCGTGTTGGGGAGCGCGGTCGTGCTCGTGCCGTGGTACGTGCTCTGTTGGGTGATGGCA
>DASPTH010000146.1:0-9102 GCA_035623515.1 Acidimicrobiia bacterium | reverse complement strand
GGCCATCCCCACATATGTACCGGGCCGCTCGGCCGAGGTGGTGGCGGCCGAGCACGGGATCACCGACGTGGTGAAGCTGGCGTCCAACGAGGCGCCGTTCGGGCCCCTGCCCGCCGCCCGGGCGGCCATCGCCGACGCCGTCGCCGGGCTCAACCGCTACCCCGACGACAGCAGCGCCCGCCTCACCGGCGCGATCGCCGAGCACTACGAGCTGGACGCCTCGCAGGTGCTGCTCGGCGCCGGGTCGGTGGACCTCTGCCGGCTCGCGTTCGCGGCGACGGTCGACGCCGGTGACGAGGTCGTGTTCGCGTGGCCGTCGTTCGAGATGTACCCGATCCTCGCGCTGCAGACCGGCGGCGCGGCGGTACGCGTCCCGCTGCGCGAGCACGCCCACGACCTCGATGCGATGGGCGACGCGGTCACCGACCGCACGCGTCTCGTGTTCGTCTGCAACCCCAACAATCCCACGAGCACCGCGATCGATCGCGCGTCGCTGGAACGGTTCCTGGCGCGCGTGCCGTCGGACTGCCTCGTGGTGCTCGACGAGGCCTACCGCGAGTTCGTCACGTCGCCCGACTTCCCCGACGGCCTCGACGTCCTCGCCGCCCACGACAACGTGGCGGTGCTGCGAACGTTCTCGAAGGCGTACGGCCTCGCCGCGCTGCGCGTCGGCTACGCGATCGCACATCCCGACGTGATCGGAGTCCTGCGGAAGGTCGCCATGCCGTTCCGCGTGAACGCGCTCGCGCAGGTCGCGGCGCTGGCGTCACTCGACGCCGAGGGCGAGATGCGCGAACGCGTCGCCGACGTGGTCGCCGAGCGCGCGCGCCTCAGCGATGCGTTGCGGGACATCGGCTTGGACGTGCCGGCGTCGGAGGCCAACTTCGTGTGGCTCGACGTCCCCGACGCCGCCGCCGAGCTGGGTGCGCGGTCGGAGCGGCGGGGTGTGGTGCTGCGTGTGTTCCCCGGCGTCGGCGTGCGCGTCACCGTCGGCACGAACGACGAGAACGAACGCGTCGTCGCGGTGCTCGACGACGCGATCCGCGACGGCGTGCTCAGGGCATCTCCGGCACGCACCGGTTGACGAGCTCGCCGATCCCCTCGATCGTGGTGCGCACGGTCTGGCCGGCGCGGAGGTACACGGGCGGGTCCATCGCGTGGCCGACGCCGCCGGGCGTGCCCGTGAGCACGAGGTCGCCGGGGCGCAGCGTCACGACGTCGCTCACGTAGGCGACGATGGCGGCGGGGCCGAACACGAGCTGCGACGTGCGGCTCTGCTGCCGGCGCCGGCCGTCGACGTCGCAGGTGAGCTCGAGGTCGGGCGCGGTGCCGCCCACCTCGTCGGGGGTGACCATCCAGGGGCCGACCGGCGTGGCGTGCTCGAAGGTCTTGCCCTGGAGCCACTGCGCGGTCCGGTTCTGCCAGTCGCGCATCGAGACGTCGTTGGCGACGGTGAAGCCGGCGATGGCGGCGGCGGCCCGCTCGGGCGACGCGTGCCGGACGTCGCCGCCGACCACTACGGCCAGCTCGACCTCCCAGTCGACCATGTCCGAGACCGACGGCAGCACGATCGGGTCGCGTGCGCCGACGAGCGCGTCGGTGAACTTGGCGAACAGCGTGGGGAAGTCGGGTTGCTCGCGGCCCATCTCCGCGATGTGGTCGGCGTAGTTCACGCCCACGCAGACGATCTTGCCGGGGTCGAGCACGACGGGCGCGTAGTCGGCGCCGTCGGCGGCGTGCTCGACGCCGGTGACGCGCTCGGCGTGCGCGTGCAAATGCGGCCCGGCCCGGAGCAACTCGCCGACGTCGGCGAACTCGAGCTCGACCAGGGTGTCGCGCTCCACCCGCGCCGCGTGCGTGCCGTCGCTCGTCCGGATCGTCGCGAGCCTCACGGCGCTCCCTCCCTCCGTGCGAAGTTGCGTCAGGAACCGACCCTATACGTCGCCCTCTGACGCAACTTCGGTGATGACGTAGTCGATGCAGCGGGTGAGGGCGGCGACGTCGTCGGGCTCGATGGCCGGGAACAGCGCGACGCGGAGCTGGTTGCGGCCGAGCTTGCGGTAGGACTCGACGTCGACGACGCCGTTCTCGCGCAGCGCGTCGGCGATCGCGTTGGCGTCGACCGTGTCGACGAAGTCGATGGTGGCCGTGGTGTGGCTGCGTTCCGACGGCTTGGCGACGAAGGGCGTCGCGTGCGGGCTCGCCTCGGCCCAGCCGTACACGATCTCGGCCGACCGGTCGCAGCGCGACGCCGCCCATTCGAGACCGCCGTGGTCGAGCATCCAGCGGGTCGTGTCGGCGAGCAGGAAGACGGACGCGAGCGGCGGCGTGTTGTAGGTCTGGTCGAGGCGGGAGTTCCCGAGCGCGATCGGGAGGCTGAGCGACGGCGGTACCCACCGGCCGGTCGCCGCGACCTCGGCGATGCGCGCCAGCGCCGCGGGGGAGCAGAGCGCGACCCAGATGCCGGCGTCGGCGGCGAACGCCTTCTGGGGCGCGAAGTAGTACACGTCGAACTCGGCGGGGTCGACGCGCATGCCGGCGGCGGCCGACGTCCCGTCGACCACCATCAGTGCGTCGTCGCGCGCGCCGGACGGGCGGCGCACGTCCATCATCACGCCGGTCGACGTCTCGTTGTGGGGGAAGGCGTACACGTCGACCGACGGGTCGGCGACGAGGTCGGGGTGGGTGCCCGGTTCCGACTCGATCACGAGCGGGTCGTCGAGGAACGGCGCGCCGGCGGTGACCGCGGCGAACTTCGCGGAGAACTCCCCGAACGCGAGGTGCTCGGCGCGCCGGGCCACGAGCCCGAACGCGGCCGCGTCCCAGAAGGCGGTGCTCCCGCCGGTGCCGAGCAGCACCTCGTAGCCGTCGGGGAGCGCGAACAGCTCGGCGAGGCCCGCGCGCGCGGCGCGCACGACCGACCGCACGCCCTCACGACGGTGGCTGGTGCCGAGGTACGCGTCGCCGGCGTCGACGAGCGCGCGCAGGGCCTCGGGACGGACCTTCGACGGCCCCGACCCGAACCGCCCGTCTCCGGGCAGCAGCTCGGCTGGGATCTGCACCCGGCGAACTTACTGTTCCGGCGTTGCCGGCCCACCGATTTGGCGGTTCTCCGACGCCAAGAGCGGCAGGAGCGCGATCTCGCTGCGGATCAACGAGTGCCAGTCGCCGAGGTGGAGGCTCTCGTCCTCGCCGTGGATGCGACTCGACGGGTCGGCGGGACCGAGGAGCAGGGCCGGAACGCCGCCGAAGGCCTCTGCGAACGGGCCGACGAACGGGATGGTGCCGCCCACTCCCATCAGCACCGGGTCGGTGCCGAAACCCTCGCGCAGCGCGCGCGTCGCGGCGTCGAACGCCCACCCGGTGGGCTCGCAGTGCCACGCGGGCGTCGACTCGAACGGCCGGACCGTGAGCTCGACCCCGTGCGGCGCGCGCTTCTCCAGGTGCTCGCGCAGCGCCGCGTTGAGCCGGTCGGGATCCTGCCCGCGCCCGACGCGCACGCTCACCCGCGCCGCGGCCTCCGCCACGATCTGGTTCGAGGAACCCGCGATCGGGTGACCGTCGATGCCGATGACGGTGACCGCCGGGCGCAGCCACAGCCGCTCGAACACGTGCGCGTCGGGGTGTCCCGCGAGCGCGACGCCCTCGCGCACGCCCCAGTCGGCGCGCAGCCGGTCGACGTCGTGCGGCAGCGCCTCGAGCCGGGCGCGCTCGGCGGCACCGGGCGGTTCGTAGTCGTCCCAGCAGCCGTCGAACGCGGGGTCGCCGTGCTCGTCGACGAGCGACGCCAGCAGGCGCGCCAGCGTGAGCACGGGGTCGGGCACGAGCCCGCCCGCCATGCCACTGTGCACGGGGCCGTCGAGCGCGCGGACGCGGACTTCGACGCCGGCGAGCCCGCGCAGGGAGTAGGTGAGGCCGGGCACGCCCACCTTCCAGTTGCCGGCGTCGGCGAGGAGCAGCACGTCGGACCGGAGCCCGGCGGCGTGGTCGACGAGGAACGGGCCGAGCCCGGGCGAGCCGATCTCCTCCTCGCCCTCCGCGAGCACCTTCACGTTGCACGGCAGGCCGCCGGTGGCGTCGAGCCAGGCGCGCACGACGGCGAGGTGGGCGACCACGCCCGCCTTGTCGTCGGCGGTACCACGGCCGTAGAGGCGACCGTCGACCTCACGCGGCTCGAACGGGTCGCCGCTCCAACGGTCGACGTACCCGGTGGGCTGCACGTCGTGGTGCGCGTAGAGGAGGACGGTGGGCGCGCCGGCCCGGTACGTCCACTCACCGACGACGTACGGGTGCCCGCCGTCGACGACGATCTGTCGCACGTCGTGCAGCCCCGACTCCTGCATCAGCGCGGCGACGGCGTCGGCGCTGGCGCGCACGTCGCCCGCGTGCGCCGGGTCGGCGCTGATGCTCCGGATGCGGACGAGGTCCTCGAGCTCGCGGCGCGCGCGGTCGAAGTCGGCCTCGGGCAGCGGCGGCGAGTCGGTGGTCATCGGTTGAGCTCCTCGTACCACAGCGGCGCGTGCCGGCGCACCCACGACGCCGAGATGTCGCCGTGCAGCATGCTCTCGAGCGCGTCGCCGTCGCGCAACGCGAACATGATGTGTCCGACCACCGCGATCCAGATGCCGATCGCGAACCAGTCGTGGACGAACGTGGCGCCGGTACGCCAGTCGAGCGGGAACAGTTGGAACCAGTGCATGATCGAGCCGGTGCCGAGCATCACCACGGCCGCGCCGGCGATGAACGAGGCGTTCAGCTTCTGCCCGGGGTTGAACTTGCCGAGCGGCACGCCGGCGTGGCGCTGCTTCCGCCGGAACCAGCGGGCGTCGTCGCGCGACCAACGGTTGAGCCGCGAGAGGTCGCGACGCAGCCGGGCGCCGTGCGCGCCGACGACGGCGGCGAGCAGCGGGATCGGCAACGCGAGGCCCGAGTAGACGTGCACCATGCGCACGAGCTCGCGATGGCCGACGAGTGTCGACACCGGCCCCGCGTACAGCGCGGCACCGGTGAACATCAGGATGCCGAAGAGCGTCGCGTTGACCCAGTGCAGGGTGCGCTCGACGCGGTCGAAGCGCAGGAAGGTCGCCGGCCCGGGGCGCTCGCCGGCGGCACGCGCGCCGGCGGCACGCGCGCCCGCGGCTCGCGCGCCGGCGGCCGGATCAGGTGGGGTCATCGTCCCGCCCGTTCGAGTGCCCGACCCAGCCGTCGACGTCGTACCCCCGCACCTCCCAGTAGCCCTCCTCGACGTGCTTCGTGAGCTCGATCGTGTCGAGCCACTTCAACGACTTGTAGCCGTACATCGGCGCGACGTAGAGGCGGACCGGGCCGCCGTGCTCGTCGGACAGTTGTGAGCCCTCGAGCTCGTACGCGACCAGCACGTCGCTCCGCCGCGCCTGGTCGAGCGTGAGGCTCTCGGTGTAGGCGCCGTCGAACGAGACGAAGCGCACCGCGCGTGCGTCGGGTTGCACGCCGGCGAGGTCGAGCACGTCGCCGAGGCGCACGCCCTTCCAGTCGACCTGCGGCACGCGCCAACCGGTGACGCACTGGAAGTCGCGCGTGAGCTTGGTGGGAGCCATCGTGGTGATGTCGTGATAGCTGAGCGTGAGCTCGTGGTCGACGAGTCCCTTCACGTGCAGCTGGTACCGGTCACGCGAGCGTGACGGCAGGTCGCCGGTGACCGTGTAGATGCGGAACCGGCCGATCGGGAGCAGCGACGACAGGCCGGTGCCGTCCTTGGCGATGAGGGGCCCCACGACCCGCTCCAACCAGTCCTGCACCTGGGCGCCGACGAGGACCCCGGCGGCGCCCAGCCCGACGAGGCCGAGGAACACGCGCCGCCCGACCGGAGTGCCGGCCGATTCGCTCATCACACCCGAGGATACGGAGCCGACGCCGTTCGGGATGACCGGGACCTTCGGCCCTCGTTCAGCCGGCGGCGGGGTGCTTCGATCGACTCGACGACAGCCCGATGTACCGGTAGCCGGGCGTACAGCCCGGCGTACAGGAGGTGACACCATGGTCGCAGCCGCGGTCGAGGTGGAGCAGGCGCAGGCCGAGGCGACGATGCGGCCGGTGGCCGAGGTACCGGCGCCGCGGGCCCCGGGCGACGTCGACGCCGCCGCGGACCTGCAGGCCCACGCCCGCGCGGCCGAACGATCGCTCGGCCGCGCCGCGGTGCGGGGCGTGCTCATCGGCATGCCGGTGTGCGCGGTGATCTGGACCGGGATCGTGGGCCTCGCGCTCGCGGTGGCCGGCGGCGACTGGGGCGTCCTCCCCGCGCTCGGCATGGGCGCGGTCGTCGGTCTGTTCGCCGGCGCCTTCTTCGGCGGGTGGGCGGGCGTCACCGCGAAGGCGCACGAGCTCGACGAGGCCGAGCGGAGGATCGTCCGGCGAGCGTGACCTGCCTTCCGAGTCCACTCCGCCTCCCGAGTCCACTCCGCTCCGGCGTCCCGGCCCACCGCCCACGCCTCCGCTTCGTCTCCTAGCCTCGGGGCCTCCCGCCACGTCCAGGAGGCTCGATGGCCACGACCGACACGGCTCGCTTCGATCTCCCCGGCTTCTCGGGCGAGTTGCTCTACCCCGGCGATCCCGCGCACGACGAGGCGCGGGCCGTCTTCAACGCGATGATCGACCGCTCGCCCGTGCTGATCGCGGTGTGCCGCACGGCCGACGACGTCGTCGCCGCGGTGAACCTCGCCCGGCGGGAGGGCATCACGCTGTCGGTGTACGGCGGCGGCCACGGTGTCACCGGCTCGGCGGTGGTCGACGGCGGGATCTGCGTGGACCTGCGCGGCATGAAGGGCATCAGTGTCGACCCGGAGGCGCAGACCGTGCGCGCCGAGGGTGGTGTGACCTGGGGCGAGTTCGACGCCGCCACCGCGGATCAGGGGTTGGCCGTCACCGGCGGTCGCGTCCCGAGCACCGGCATCGCCGGGTTGGCGCTCGGGAGCGGCAGCGGCTGGCTCGAGCGCAAGTTCGGCTTCACGTGCGACAACCTCATCCGCGCCGAGGTCGTCACCGCCGACGGGCGGAAGGTCGTGGCATCCGAGACCGAGAACCCGGACCTGTTCTGGGGCCTCCGCGGGGGCGGCGGCAACTTCGGCATCGTCACCGCGTTCCACTTCCGGCTCCACCCGCTGCCGCCCGCCATCCTCGCGGGGATGCTGGTGTGGCCGGTCGAGGTGGGCGTCGACCTGGTGCGCTTCTACCGCGACTTCATGCTCCAGGCGCCCGACGAGGTGGGCGGCGGCATCGCCTTCATCACCGCACCGCCCGCCGACTTCGTGCCGCCGGCGGTGCAGGGTCACCCGGTGATCGGCATGGTCGTCACGTACGCGGGCCCGCCCGAGGAAGGTGAGCGGGTCGTCGCGCCGCTGCGCGAGTTCGGCCCGCCGGCCGTCGACCTCGTCGACGCCATGCCGTACGTCGTCGCGCAGCAACTCATCGAGCCGAGCACGCCGCACGGCATGCAGAACTACTGGACGGCCGACTTCTACGACAGGCTGCCCGACGAAGCGGTCGACGTGCTCGTCGGCCACGCCACGAAGCCGGTGTCTCCGCTCGCGCAGGTGCTCGTGGTGTCGGGCGGCGGTGCGATCGCGCGTGTCCCCGACGACGCCACCGCGTTCGGCCAGCGGCACTCGGAGTGGAACATCCACTACCTGTCGATGTGGCCCGACCCTGCCGACAACGCCACCAACATCGAGTGGACGAAGACGATCCACGCCGCGATGAAGCCCTGGGCGGCCGGCGGCGTCTACCTGAACTACATCGGCGACGAAGGCCAGGACCGCGTCGAGTCGGGCTTCGGCCCCGAGAAGTACCGGCGCCTGCAGGCCCTCAAGACGAAGTGGGACCCCGACAACCTCTTCCGCCACAACCAGAACATCCGGCCCGCCTGATCTCGTTTTGGCGTCTTTGAGTGGGGCTATAGCCCCACTCAAAGACGCCAAAACGGAAAAGGGCGCGCTACGCGCCGTACTTCTGGAGGCGGCCGGCGTTGGCGAGCATCAGGGCCATCAGGTCCTTGGTGGGGCGGAGGCCGAGCAGGCCGTGGCGGCACCAGCGCTCGCCGTAGCGGGTGGTCTCGTCGCGGCCGCAGTGCTCGCTCCACAGCAGCGTGGGCACCGGGTGCCACGAGTGCGCGGCGAGTTGTGACGGCGTGGAGTGATCGCCGCTCACGACGATCACGTCGGGACCGAGCGCGCGCAACGCGGGCACTGCGGCGTCGAGCGTCTCGATCGCGGCGATCTTGCGCGCGCGGTCACCGTCCTCGCCCGCCGAGTCGGTGGACTTGTGGTGCAGGAAGAAGTAGTCGTAGTCGTCCCACGCGTCGCGCAGCAGCGCGAGCTCCTCGGTGAGGTCGGCGGGACGGCCGAGCACGTCCATGCCGAGCAGCCGCGCGATACCGCGGTACATCGGGTAGATCGCGATCGCAGCCGAACGCAACCCGTAGCGCGTGGCGAAGCTCGGCAGCTCGCGGTGCGTGTCGAAGCCGCGCATCAGCACGACGTTCGCGTTCGCCTCTCCCGCGAGCGCGGCGCGCACCTGCGCGTCGACCTCGGCCACGACGTCGGCCGTGCGTTTGGCGTCGGGATCGAGCGCCTCGGCCACGAGCGGGGGCACCCCCGTGCGCTGCGGGTCGGTGTCGGTGAGACGCGCGTCGAGCCCCTCACCCCGGAGCACCACGAGCAGCCGGTGCTCCCGCTCCGGGCGGAAGAACACCTCGACGCCGGGGACGGCGACCGCGTCCTGGAGCCGCGCGACCACCGCCTGCGCCTCGGCGTCGGCGATGCGCCCGGCGCGCCGGTCGACGACGGTGCCGTCGGCCCCGAGCGTCCCGAAGTTCCCGCGCGCGGCGACGTCGCCGGGCCGGAGCTCGAAGTCGAGCCCGGCCGCCGAGAGCGCGCCGCGGCCGAGCTCGAACTCCTCGGGGTCGTAGCCGAACAGCCCGAGGTGGCCGGGGCCGGAGCCCGGGGTGATCCCGGGTCCGACCGGCTCGACCAGCCCGGTGCAGCCCTCGGCCGCGAGCCCGTCGAGGTTGGGGGTGGCGGCCTCCTCGAGCTCGGTGCCGTGGTCGGCGTCGGCGTAGCCGCCGAGGCC
>DASPTH010000139.1:0-8289 GCA_035623515.1 Acidimicrobiia bacterium | reverse complement strand
CGAGCAGCACGTCGGCGTGGCAGGGCTCGCCGAGCGGGCAGTAGCACGCGAGGTCGCGACCACGCAGTTCGCGCTTGACGTCGTCGACGGTGACGCGCAGCCGGCCCGCGAGCAGGTCCTCCCGGTAGCGACGAACCGCTTCGGCGCGCCCGAGCGCCGACCGATGCGGGTTGCCCCACTTCGTCGGCCGCGTCACGACGACGACGCCCGCCGGTAGCCGTGCGCCTTTGCGTCGTGTGCGTTGCCAGCGCTGTGGCATGTCTTCGTCCCCGGTGTACGGGAGCGGGGATCGGGTGGTCCACGTTCGAACCGTTCGATGCAGCGGATGTGTGCAGATCATCGTGACCGGACCGCGGGCACCCGCCCCGAGACGTCGTCACCGGTGGCGGCGACTCGCCGCGTCGGTAGGCTTCGCGACCAGCGGACCGACCCTTCGACCACGCACCCCGGGGGAACCGATGGAGATCGACTACGCCGTGCCAGCATCGCCGCCGCACGCGCAGCAGCGCTTCGAACTGCTCCAGGAGCGGCTCGTCCCGCTGTGGAAGTCGATCCAGTCGTTCAACCACGACCCCCAGACGATCGTGGTGGTGCCCTCCATGAGCCTCGACTCGCTCGAGGGCTCGTCGCTCTCGATGCAGCCCTACGAGGAGCGATACCTCTTTCTCTTGCTGCTGCTGCGCCAGCCGCGTGCGCGGCTCGTCTACGTGACGTCGCAGCCCATCCTCCCGAGCGTCATCGACTACTACCTCGACCTGTTGCCCGGTGTCATCCCGAGCCACGCCCGCCAGCGACTGTTCACGATCCCGGTGCTCGACGGCACCGAGAAGCCGTTGTCGGTGAAGCTGCTCGAGCGCCCGCGCCTGATGGAGCGCATCCGCGCCCTGATCCCCGACCCCACGCGCGCGCACCTCGTCCCCTACAACACCACGGAGCTCGAGCGCGACCTGGCCGTCCGGCTCGGGATCCCGATGTACGGCGCCGACCCCCGGCACTTCCCGCTCGGCACCAAGAGCGGCGCCCGTCGCCTCTTCGAGGAGGAGGGCGTGCGCTACCCGCTCGGTGTCGAGAACGTCGCGTCGATCGACGACGTCGTGGACGCGATCATCGGCCTTCGCGCGCGGCAGCCGTCGACGTCGCGCGTGCTCGTCAAGCTCAACGAAGGTGTCTCCGGTGAGGGCAACGCCCGCGTGGAGCTCCAGGACGCGCCGGCGCCGGCGTCGCCGACCGAGCGAGACGCGGTGGCGCGCGCGGTCGGCGCGATGAAGTTCGAGCTCGCGGGTGCGACCTACGCGGCCTACGCCGACAAGCTCGTCGAGCGGGGCGGCGTCGTCGAAGAGATCATCGAGGGCGAGGACTTCCGGAGCCCGAGCGTGCAGCTCCGGGTCACGCCGCTCGGCGAGGTCGAGCTGCTGTCGACGCACGACCAACTGCTGGGCGGGCCGAGCGGCCAGACCTACCTGGGGTGCGTGTTCCCCGCCGACCACGAGTACGCGTCCGCGATCACCCGCGAGGCCGCCAAGATCGGGCGGCGCCTCGCCGCCGAGGGCGTCATCGGGCGCTTCGCGCTCGACTTCGTCGCCGTGCGCAAGGACGGAGGCGGCTGGGACACGTACGCCATCGAGTTGAACCTGCGCAAGGGCGGGACGACCCACCCGTTCCTCACGCTGCAGTTCCTCACCGACGGTACCTACGACTCGGAGACGGCGACCTTCCTGGCGCCGTCGGGCAAGGAGAAGTACTTCGTGGCGAGCGACAAGGTCGTGTCGCCCATCTACCGCGGGCTCACCCCCGACGACCTCTTCGACATCGTCGTGCGCCACTGCCTGCACTTCGACCAGTCACGGCAGACGGGCGTCGTGCTCCACATGATGGCCGAGCTGACCGAAGCCGGGCATCTCGGGTTGACTGCCGTCGGAGACTCGCGCGCCGAGGCCCAGGAGATCTACGACCGCGCGATCGCCGCGCTCGACACCGAAGCCGCCGAGGCGATGCGCGAGCGACCCCTGCCCTGAGCGCGCGGGCCAGTCGCGCAGGTCAGACCAGCGCGTTCGCGCGCGCCACGTCGCCGAGCCAACGGGCCGACGGCTTGACCGTGCGCACGAAGGTCTGGCGGTCGACCGCGATCAACCCGAAGGTCATCGCATAGCCCGCCATCCACTCGAAGTTGTCGAGCAGCGTCCAGTGCAGGTAGCCCCGGACGTCGATGCCATCCGCGATGCATCGAGCGAGACCCTCGAGCGCGCTGCGTGTGTACGCGAGCCGGGCCGCGTCATCGTCGGTCGCCATGCCGTTCTCGGTGACGAGCACCGGCACAGCGGCGTGCTCGGCGGCGAGGCGAACGGTGTGCTCGAGCGACTCGGGATACACCTCCCATCCCGTCTGCGTCGTGGGCGTGCCGGGTGGCGCGTCAACCGCGCCGTCGGGCCCGATCAGGTTGCGCGAGTACGTCTGCACGCCGACGAAATCGTCGTCACGCGACACCTCGATCCAGTCGACCAGCCCGCGCTGGCGCGCCTCGTCGCAGCGTTCCTCGCCACCCGCGGTGGGCTGGAGGTCGACGAGCGCGAGCGTCCAACCCACCTTGATGTCGCCCGGACCCGACTTGATCGCGTCGACCGCGCGCCGGTGGGCGTCGGCCATGCGCTCGAGGTCGGCGCCGACCAGCCCGATGCGATAGCGCGCGGGGTCGTACCCACCGATGCCCGCGGCGACCTCTTCGCCGAGGTCGGCCGCCGGCCCGCCGCGGGCGCCGGCGCCCATCGGCACCCGGCCGGTGTGCTGCAGCATCGACATGAGGTTGGGCTCGTTGAGCGTCGCCACCCACGAGAGCAGGTCGCCGAGGTGCTCGGTGACGCGTGCGGCATACCGAGCGAAGCGTTCCGGACTGCGGTCGTCGCCCCAGCCGCCGTCACCCGCGAACCACCGCGGGTTGGTGAAGTGGTTGTAGGTGATCACCGGCGTGACGCCGTGCTCGAGGCAGCACGCGACCATGCGGCGGTAGTGGTCGAGCTCGGCGCGAGAGAACGCGCCGCGCTCGGGCTCGATGCGCGACCACTCCAACGAGAAGCGGTACGCGTTGTAGCCGAGGTCGGCGAGCTGGGCGATGTCGTCGGGATAGCGGTGGTAGTGGTCGCAGGCGTCGCCCGAGGGCTCGGTGAAGATCGACTCCGCGGTCCATTCGAGCGGCCAGAGATCCGCGTTGACGTTGCCGCCCTCCACCTGGTGGCCCGCCGTCGCTGCACCCCACAGAAAGCCATCGGGGAACGAAACGGTCATGGTCCCTCCTGAGACGCGACTCACCGATTTCGGTGGTCTCGCGGCAGGACGAGTGGCATCTGTTCCCAGCCGCGCACGGTGGAGGTCGGCGCGAGCTTGATGTTGTCGTAGTCGATGTCCCACTCCGGGAAGCGGTTGAGGAGCTCGTCGAGCGCGACCCTTCCCTCGAGACGCGCCAGGCTCGCGCCGAGGCAGAAGTGGTGCCCGTACCCGAAGGTGAGGTGCTGGAGGTCGCGACGAAAGACGTCGTAGGCCTCCGGGTTCTCGAAGCGGCGATGGTCGCGGTTCGCCGATGCGAACAACAACAGGATCGCGCTTCCTGCCGGCACCGTGGTGCCGTAGTACTCGACGTCCTCCATGACGTAGCGGGCGGCGGCGTGCCCGGTCGGCTCGAACCGCAGGGTCTCGTCGATCACGTTGGGAATCAGGGCGCGGTCCTCGACCACTGCGCGCCGCTGGTCGGGGTGCTCGGCCAGCACCTTCGCGAGCCAGCCGATGAGCCGTCCCGTCGTCTCGTTGCCCGCACCCGCCAGGGTCGCGGTGTAGGTGAGGACCTCCGCTCGCGTCAACGTCCGCGTCTCGCCGTGTTCGTCCTCGAACTCGGCGTTGAGGAGCTGCGTCATGAGGTCGTCGGAGGGGTGCGTCGCACGCCACTCGATGTAGTCGGCGAACAGGTCGCCATTCGCGACCGCCTCCTCCTTTACCTCCATCGGCTTGCCCGGCTCCGTGCGCAACGTGGAGTCGCTCCGGTTTCGCACCGCGACCTGGTCCTCCTCCGGGATGCCCAACAGCATCCCGATCACCCGCATCGGCATGACCGAGCCGAGCTCGGCGACGATGTCGAAACCGCCGGAACCGACCAGCGGGTCGAGGCAACGGGCGCAGAACTCACGAACCTGGTCTTCGAGCGCTGCCATCTGTCGAGGCGTGAACACCCGCGACATGAGTCCCCGGTGCATGGTGTGGAGCGGCGGGTCCTCGAACAGGATCACCCCGGGTGGCAGCTCGACACCGGCCTTGATGATGTCGAGGATTGGGCTGTGGGTGCTCGAGAACGTCTGCCAGTTCAGGAGGCCCTGGTGGACGTCCTCATGGCGCGACAACACCCAGAAGTCGTAGCGCTCGTTGTGGTAGATCGGCGCTTCTTCGCGGAGACGCCGGTACGTCGGGTACGGGTCGGCGTTGATGTCGACGTCGTAGGGGTCGAAGTACACACCGGTGTCGCTCGCGATCATCGTCTCGCCTCCCGCGCTGCGCTGCAGCCCTCCAGAAGTTAGAGCAACTGTTCTAACTTAGCGCGGCGCCGCAGTCAACTCTCCCTCACGGCGTCGTCGCCGTGAGGCCACCGTCGATGGCGATCACCGCGCCCGTGATGAAGGGGGCACGGTCGGACGCCAGGAAGCTGGCGAGCTCGGCGATCTCCTCCGGTTCGCCGGCGCGACGCATCGGAGCGCCCTCGACGAGCGCGGGGAACTTCTCGATCGCTTCCCGACCGCCGGAGAGCTCGGTGATGGTGAGGCCCGGGCAGATCGCGTTGGCCCGGATGCCCTTGGTGCCGTACTCGATCGCCGCCTGCTTGGTGAACGAGATGACGCCCGCCTTCGACGCGCAGTAGATGCCAACCGGCGTCCTCGAGCCGTTCATTCCACCGGTCGACGACCAGTTGAGAATGACGCCGCCGCCGGTCGGCACCATCGTGCGAATGGCGTGCTTGGTACCGAGCATCACACCGAGCAGATTCACGCTCATGATCCGATCGAACTCGGCGATGGTGACGTCGGCCATCTTCGCGCCGCCGCCGATCCCGGCGACGTCGAGCACGGCGTCGACCTTGCTGAACACTTCGAGCGCGGCGGCGAACATCGCTTCGACGTCGCCCTCCTGCGAGACATCCGCGTGGAACGGCACGAACGCTTCGCCGAGCTCTTCCGCGGTCTCCTGCTCGCGTCCGCTGATGTCGGCTCCGAGCACCTTGGCTCCCTCGCGCACGAACACCCGAGCCGATGCTCGCGCCATGCCCGAGCCCGCACCGGTGATGACCGCGCACTTCCCGTCCAGTTCTCCCATGCGAATCTTGTACCAGATGTTGGAGCAACCGCTCTACTTTCCGAGAACACCCCACGGTTCGGCTAAGACATTCCGGTGACCCAGACCCGACGCCCCCGAGTCGCGACAGCCGAGAAGCGCCGCCGCATCCTCGAAGCGGTCGAGCGCATCATGTTGCGCGACGGCTACGCCGCGGTGACGTCGCGACGCGTCGAAGCCGAGGCCGGCATCAAGGTGCACTATCACTTCGGGACGTTGGACGAGCTGTTCGTCGCCGTCGTCCGCCGCCGGGGCGAGAGCAACGTGGCGCTGCTCGCCGATGCGCTGGCCTCGTCGGAACCGCTGCGAGCGTGGTGGCGAATCGTGTCGGAACCCCGCGGCAACACGCTGCTGGTCGAGCTCACCGCGGCCGCGAACCACCGACCGGCGCTCCAGGCGGAGGTCGCCGTCTTCGCTCGCGAGGTCCGCCGCATGCAGATCGAGGCCCTCGAGTCGATGCTCGACGACTACGGGATCGATCGCGACACGTTCCCGCCCGCGCTCGTCGCCGCCGCGGTCCAGGGCCTGGCCTTCGCGATGGCTCACGACAAGGTCGCCGGGTTCGACACCGGCCACGAGGAGGCATCGGCGGCGATGGCCCGCCTGCTCGATCGCCTCGAGGCGCGGCGGGCGGCCGAGCCGGCGTCTTGACGGGCGGGTCGTACATAAGTTAGAACGATCGCTCTACTTTGGTTCGGAGAGCAATCGTCCGATGAGCACCGTGATCGTCCGCCCCTTCCGTTTCGGTTTCACCGGCGGTGCATCGTCGAAGCGAGCACGGTTGCTCGAGTCCGCTCGCGCCGTCGAAGCGCTCGGCTACTCGACCTTCGGCTTGGCCGATCATTTCGTCCGTCCGTTCGCGCCGCTCGTCGCGGGACAGGCAGTGGCGGACGCGACGACGTCGCTGCGAGTCACGCAGACGGTGCTCGCACAAGATTTCCGGCAGCCGGCAGTGCTCGCGAAGGAGCTCGCGACACTGGACGTGCTCTCGGAGGGACGGGTCGAGGTCGGACTCGGCGCGGGCTGGCTCCAGAAGGAGTACGAAGACGCAGGATTGCGCTTCGAGGCCGCGCCAGTCCGCATCGCCCGGCTCGAGGAAACGGCGATCATCCTCAAAGGTCTCTTCGGCGGGGGGCCGTTCACCTTCACGGGGGAGCACTACCAGATCGCAGGGCTCGAGGGCGCCCCCCGGCCGGTCCAACAACCGCGGCCCCCGATCATGATCGGCGGTGGCGCCAAGTTGGTCCTCTCGGTCGCGGCGCGCCAGGCCGACATCGTCCAGCTCATGCCCAGCAACCCGAAGGGTCGCTCGCTGCTCGACGAGACGCAGTTCTCCGCCGGGGCAATCGAGGAGAAGATCGGCTGGATCCGTGACGCCGCCGGCAGCCGCTTCGACGGGATCGAGCTCAGTGCCCAGCTCCTCGAATGCGCGGTCACGGAGCAGCCCGAGCGGCACCTCAGCGACTTCGCCGAGCGCATCGCGACCGTCACCGAGCGGATGGGCGGCGCGAGGGTCGAGTTCGCCCTGGACGACCTGCGCAACTCACCGATCGTCGCCGTCGGCTCGCTCGACGAGGTGTGCGAGACGCTGGTCGAGACGCGCAGCAAGTACGGCATCAGCTACTTCTCCGCACCGATCGACGCGCGTCCTGATGTCCTCGCTCCGGTGATCGAGCGACTCGCCGGCAACTGACGACAGCACGATGAGCTCCGGATCCGCCGCCGGTCGGTACACCGGAACCCGTGTCCAACGCGTGGAGGATGCCCGGCTGCTGACCGGGCACGGCACGTTCGTCGACGACATCAGCCGCCCGGGCATGCTGCACGCCTGCTTCGTGCGGAGCCCCTTCGCGCGCGCCCGAATCCGCCACGTCGACCCGGCCGCGGCGCTGGCACTCGCCGGGGTCAATGCCGTCTTCACCGCCGCCGACTTGAACCCGGCCGCACATCCGTACTGGTACACGTCCATGGGCAAGCATGTCCCCGACACACCACGGCCGCCACTCGCCGAGGAAGAGGTCAGGTTCGTCGGCGACCCGGTTGCCCTCGTCGTCGCGGGCGACCGCTATACCGCTGAAGATGCCGCCGAGCTCGTCGACGTCGACTACGACCCAGTCCCTGCGACCATCGATTATGCGATCGCCGACGCGTCGGACGGACCGGTGCACGCGGCGTACGCCGACAACGTGGCCGGATCGCTCGGCGGCGCGATGTCCGATGAGCTCACCACCGCGTTCGCGTCGGCCGCCCACGACGTCCGGGTCACGATCCGGCAACACGCGTACGCGCCGGTGCCCTTGGAGACGCGCGGCCTCGTCGTTGAGTGGTCCGGCGAGGAACTCACCGTGTGGGCGGCAACGCAGGCGCCGCATGAGGTGCGAATGGTCTTCGCGCGGTTGCTCGACATCGGCGAGCACCAGGTGCGCGTGATCATGCGCGATACCGGCGGCGGTTTCGGTGAGAAGGTCCTACCGCTGCGAGAGGATCTCTGCGTCGCAATCGCGGCCGTCCGGCTGCCAGCACCGGTGAAGTGGATCGAGGATCGCGCTGAGAATCTCGTGTCGGCAGGAATGTCGCGCCACGAGCATGCGGACGTGCGAATGGGCTTCGACGAGGACGGCCGGATCATCGGCGCGTACATCGACCATGTCCAGGACGTCGGCGCCTACCCGACGCCGTGGCCGGTCGGGACGGCAGCCGCGGTCGGCATGCTGTTCCCGGGCCCGTACCGCGTACCGCGCGCTGGATGGCGCACGACGTCGGTGTTCTCGAACACCGCGGGCCGCATCGCCTACCGCGGCCCATGGCAGTTCGAGTCGCTGGCCCGGGAGGTGCTGCTCGACATCGCCGCACGCCGCATGGGGACCGACCCCGCCGATCTTCGACGGCGCAACCTCCTGCGCGACTACGAGCTGCCGTGCGTCA
>DASPTH010000132.1:0-2267 GCA_035623515.1 Acidimicrobiia bacterium | reverse complement strand
GCGTTCGCGTTCTCCGAGAACCCCGAGCCGCTGGGGCTCCCCACGATCCACGATCCCGACCGCTACTGGGACCCGGTCATGGCCGCCGCCCAGGACACCCAATCGGTGGTGTGCATGCACGTCGGTTCCTCGTCGACGATGCCGGTGATCTCCTCCGACGCGCCGGGCCTCGCCAACCTCACGTTCGGCGCCGTCCGAGCCGCGGGAACGATGCTGGCGTGGTTGTTCAGCGACTACTTCGAGCGCATGCCGGGCCTGAGGATCGCGCTCTCGGAAGGGAACATCGGCTGGATGCCCTACTTCATCGAGCGCGCGGAGCAGGTGATCGACAAGCGGCGCCACTGGGCGAAGAAGACGAACACCGCCTTCTACAACAACCAGGTCGCGACGAAGCAGGTGATGGCGGATCTCGACCGCCTCGACGTGCGGACGACGATCCACGAGCACATCTTCGGCTGCTTCATCGAGGAGAGCTCGGGCCTCCGGTCGCTCGACATCATCGGCGAGGACAACGTGATGCTCGAGACCGACTACCCGCACACCGACACCACGTGGCCCGACTGCATCGGCGTGGCGAAGAAGCTCCTCGCCGGCCTCCCGCCGGAGACGCAGTACAAGATCCAGCGCGGCAACGCGGAGAGGCTCTTCCGGTTCACGCCTGCAGTGCCGGCGCGCGCATGACGGCGCCGCCGGTCGGATCACCACCCGTCCCGACGACGGTCGACGAGCTGCTCGACCCCGCGTGGCTCACCGCAGCACTGGGCACCCGATTTCCCGGGGTGGCGATCACGAAGGTGGTCCCCGGCCCGATCACCGAACGGGTCTCCACGAACGTGCGTTTCACGGTCGAGTCGTCGAGCACGCTCCCCGCGGAGCTGCCGGCCGCGCTGTGCGCCAAGGGCTACTTCTCGGAAGCCGGACGGTCGACCGCCGGGGTCGGCGAGGTCGAGGCGCGCTTCTACGGTGAGCTCGCGCCCGCGTGCGCGGTGCGCACCCTGCGCAGCGTCTACGCCGACGTCGATCCCGAGTCGCGCCACAGCATCGTGATCAGCACCGACGTCGTCGCCGAGGGCGGCCGGTTCCTCGACGCGCTCAGCCCCTTCACCGCCGATCAGGTTGCGGCGAGCCTCGAGCAGTACGCGACGCTGCACGCGTCCACCTGGCACGACGAGCGGTGGGCCGGGTGTGTGTGGCTGCGCCCGCAGCGGGAGTCGTTCATGGTGGCACGGGGGCTGCCCGACATCGAGGACAACTTCTCGGGCCCGAACGGCAGCGGCGTCCCGTTGGCCGTGCGCGACGGGCAACGGCTGCTCGACGCGTACGCCGCGCTCGTCGCCGTCCCGACCGCGGCGCCCGGTTGGCCGGTCGTGCACGGGGACGCGCACATCGGCAACCTCTTCCTCGACGGCGACCGTCGCCCGTGCCTGATCGACTGGCAGATGGTGTCGCACGGCCCATGGGGACTCGACGTCGGCTATCACATCGCGTCCGCACTGCGCGTCGCCGAGCGCGAACGCACCGAGCGCGACCTCCTGCGCCACTACCTCGACCAGATCCGCGCTCGCGGCGTCGAGCCGCCCGCATGGGACGAGGCCTGGGAGGAGTACCGCCGGGGGATCGTCTACGGCTTCTTCCTCTGGGGCATCACGCGTTACGTCGCGCCCGCGATCATCGCGGAGCTCCTCCACCGGTTGGGTACCGCGGTGTGCGCGCACGGCTCGTTCGCCGCGCTCGGCGTGTAGCCCGTGGACACGGGACCGTGGCCCGATGGATGATCGGCGCGTGAACCTCACCGAGCGGTACGGGAAGTGGGCGCTCGTGTGCGGCGCGTCGGAGGGCCTGGGCGCCGCGATCGGCGACGTGTACGCGCAGCACGGCGCGAACCTCGTCCTCCTGGCGCGGCGCCCCGACGCGCTCGACGCGACCGCGGAGCGCATCCGCCGTGCGCGAGGCGTCGACGTGCGCACGATCGTCACCGACCTCGCCCGAGACGACATCTGGCAGCAGATCGAACCGGCGATTGCCGACATCGACCTGGGCTTGTTCGTCTACAACGCCTGCGAGGGGTTCCGCGAGCCGTTTCTCGACGACTCCCTCGACCACCACTTCCGGGGGCTCTCGGTGAACTGCCGGAATCCCGCGGTGCTGGCCTGGCACGTCGGACGGCGCATGCGCGCCCAGGGGCGCGGGTCCCTCCTGATCTGCTGCTCCATGGGCGGCATGGGCGGCCAGGTCGGCCGCGCGCACTACGCCGCCGGCAAGGCCTA
>DASPTH010000124.1:0-17263 GCA_035623515.1 Acidimicrobiia bacterium | reverse complement strand
AAGGCGAACCAGCCGGTGATCCTCAACCTCCAGGGACTGCCGCGTGAGCTCCAGCGCCGGCTCATCGACTTCTCGAGCGGGTTGGCCTACGCGGTGGGCGGGAAGATGGAGCGCGTCAACGACCAGGTGTTCCTGCTCACGCCCACCGACGTCGAGGTCTCGCAGGAGGAGAAGGAGCGGCTGCAGGCGCGTGGCCTGTACCAGGCCTGAACCGTGCGCAGCGTCATCTGGTGGGTCCTCACCGTCTACCTCGTGATCCTGGCGGGCCGCGCCGTGCTCTCGTGGTTCCCGGTGCGCCAGGGGACGTTCCTCGCCGGCTTGAATTCGCTGCTCTTCGACCTCACCGAGCCGGTCCTGCGTCCGGTCCGACGGGTCATCCCACCGGCCGGCATGCTCGACACGTCGTTCATCGTCGTGTTCTTCGTGCTGATCATCGCGCAGTCGGCCGTGGGGCGCGGCTGACGGGCCGCACCCGTTCACCCATCGGCGGCGGGCCGTCGCTACGATGACCCGCATGGACGTCACGCCACAGGAACTCCGGGGCAGCGAGATCAAGGAAGCCTGGCGCGGGTTCAACCGTGACGAGGTCGACGATCTCCTCGAGCGCGCCGCCGCCACGATCGAGAACTTGACGCGCCAGGTCCAGGAGTCGCCGGCGAACCCCGCGCCTGCCGATCCCGACGCGTTGCCCACGAACCGCGACGACGCCGAGATGCTGCAGCGCACTCTGCTGCTCGCGCAGCGCGCCGCCGACAACGCGGTCAACGAGGCGCAGGCGAAGGCGCGCCAGTTGCTCGATGACTCCGAGACCCGCGCGCAGGCGTTGGTGAGCGAGGCCGAGGCCAGTGCGCGCCGTATCGCCGAGCGCGAGCGTCGCCGCCTCGACGACGAGATCGAGCAACTCACGCACCGGCGCGACCGGCTCTCGGCCGAGGCCGACGCGCTGGACGAGTACGTGTCGAGTTATCGCGAGCGCGTGCGTGCAGCGATCGAGTCCGACCTGGAGCGGCTCGCCAGCACCCGCATCGAACCGCCGTCGCCGCGACCCGAGGTCCACGAGGTGGAAGCGAGTCCCGAGGCCGCCGCCCCGCCCGAGCGCGAGCCCGCGCCGTGGGAGGACGCACGCGTGCAGGCGCCCACCGCCGTCGCGGAGCCGCTCGCCGCCGCGGAGCCGCTCGCCGCCTCGAGCGCCGACGCCGCGCGTTCGGATCCCGACTGGCCGCCTCGGGCCGAGGCGAGCTCCGCCGCGGAGCCGTCGGGGTCCGCGATGGTGTCCTCGGTGCGAATCGACGCGCCGCCCGCCGCGGCGGCGAGCGCGCCCTCGTGGCTCGCGGACATCCAGCCGTCGGTGCTCGATGCCGAGGCCGAGCCGCCCGCGCCGTGGGAGCACGCCACCGCCGAGCACCAGCACACCTTCGACACCCCGCTCGAGGCCAGCGCCGTCGAGGCCGACGACGACCTCGACGACGACGCGTTCTTCGCGTCGCTGCGAGAGGCCGTCCGCGACGAAGCGCCGCTCGGTCCGCGCGACGAGAGCACCGTGTTCTTCGACGACGAGGTCGTCGAAGAACGCCGGACGCACTTCCGCCGTCGGCGGTAGCGCGCACCGACGGCCCGTACGCGAGCCGTTCAGGCTCGGGTGACCTCGAGGGCGACCGGCACGCCGTCGATCGTCGTCGTCGCCTCCGGGGCGAGGGCGTCTCCCTCCACCGCGAACGTCACCGCGAGGACCTCCCGCGCGATGCGGTCGCGGTGTTCGTGCGCGGCCGCGTGCACGCGATCGCGCGCGACCACGCGGACGTGCACGCGGTCGGCGATGTCGAAGTCGCGGTCCTTCCGGAGGTCGTTGATGGCTCGGATCAGGTCGCGTGCGATGCCTTCCGCTCGGAGCTCGTCGTCGAGGGTGGTGTCGAGGGCGATGGCGTAGCCGTCGCCCTGCGCGAGCGCGAGCTCCTCGTGCGACTGCGCGCGGACCTCGACGTCGGCCGCGGTCAGTTCGACGGTGGTGCCGTCGTCGAGCGCGAGCTCGAAGCGCCCACGGGCGTCGAGGGCGCGCTGCACGGTCGCGCCGTCGACGCGTGCGAGCGAGTCCTTGACGAGCGGGACGCGCTTGCCCACCTTCGGCCCGAGGGTGCGAAAGTTCGGCACGACCGAGTAATCGAGCAGCCCTTCCAGGCTCGTGACCATCTCGAGGTGTTTGACGTTCAGCTCGTCGGCGACCTCGCGTGCGACGTCGTCGGAGAATCGAGCACCGCCCGGGAGGAGCACGAGTGCGCGCGACAGTGGCTGGCGGACCTTGAGCTTCGCCTCCATGCGCGCGGACAGGCCGAGCGACACGATCGTGCGCGCGCGGGCCATCTCACTTTCGAGGTCCGTGTCGACCGCGGCGTCGTCCGTCGAGGGCCAGTCGACCAGGTGCACGGACTCCTCCGTGCGCGCCAGGTTCTGGTACAACGCGTCGGCGAGGAACGGCGTCATGGGCGCGAGCAGCCGGGCCACGGTTTCGAGCGCCGCGTGCAACGTCGCGTGCGCAGCAGCGTCGTGGTGACCATCGGCGTTCCAGAACCGTGCGCGTGAGCGGCGCACGTACCAATTGGAGAGGTCGTCGACGAACGCCTCGACGGACTCGGCTGCCCGCAGCGCGTCGAAGTCGTCGAGGGACCGGGTCACGCGGCGCACGGTGTCGTCCAGCCGGGAGCGGATCCAGCGGTCGAGCACGTGCACGGTGCCCGAGGCACCGGCGTCGGCACCCGGCTCCCAGCCGTCGAGGTTGGCGTAGGTGACGAAGAACTTGTAGGTCTGCCACAACGTCATCAGCACGCGCGTCGACTCGTCGATGCCCTCGCGGGAGACCCGCTTGGGGGTCCAGGGCGACGACGACGACAGGAAGTTCCACCGCAGTGCGTCGGCACCCTGCGACTCGAGGATCGTCCACGGGTCGATGACGGTGCCACGCGACTTCGACATGCGCTGCCCTTCGCTGTTGAGCAGCAACGCCAGGCACACGACGTCGCGGTACGGCGTCTGTCCGAACACGAGCGTGTTGATGGCCAGGAGCGAGTAGAACCACCCACGGGTCTGGTCGATGGCCTCGCAGATGAAGTCGGCAGGGAACCGGCGTTCGAACAGCTCGCCGTTCTCGAACGGGTAGTGGAACTGCGCGGCGGGCATGGCGCCGGAGTCGAACCAGACGTCGAGCACCGGCTCCACACGCGTCGCCCGCCCGCCGTTGCACTTCGGGCAGTCGACCACGACGTCGTCGACGGCCGGGCGGTGCAGGTCGAGGTCGGCCAGGGGGCGGCCCGCGAGCTCCTCCAGCTCCGCGACGGAGCCGACGCACGTGTCGGCGCCACAGTCGCGGCACCGCCAGATGGGGAGCGGCGTCCCCCAGTAGCGGTCGCGCGACAGCGCCCAGTCGACGTTGTTCTCGAGCCAGTCGCCGAACCGGCCGTGCTTGATGTAGTCGGGGTGCCAGCCGATGCCTTCGTTCTCGCGGAGCAACTCGGCCTTGTGCGCGGTGGTACGCGCGAACCACTCCGGTTTCGCCCAGTAGATCAGGGGGGTACCGCACCGCCAGCAGTGCGGGTACGAGTGCGTGTGGTCGACGACGGCGAACAAGCGTCCCGTGCGCTCGAGCACGTCGATGAGCGCGCGGTCGGCATCCTTCACGAACTGCCCGGCGTAGGGCGTGTCGACGAAGGCGGCCGCCGGCCCGACCGGGTTGAGCATCGGGAGCCCTTCGCGGGCCGCCACCTCGCGGTCGATCTCGCCGAACGCCGGCGCGAGGTGCACGATCCCCGATCCTTCGTCGATCGTGACGAACTCGTCGGCGACCACTCGGGGCGTGTCGTCGGTCGAGAGGGGCAGCAGGTCGAACGGTCGCTGGTAGCGCAGTCCGACGAGGTCGTCGACGGCGACCGTCCCCATGACCTCGGCGGCATCACCGATCACGTCGTGCACGCGCGCCGATGCGAGCACGACGTCGCGAGCGCCGCCTTCCCCGCGCACCCGTACGTACTCGACGCCCGGCCCGACGGCGGCGGCGACGTTCGAGACGAGCGTCCACGGGGTGGTCGTCCACACGAGCAGGTCGAAGTCGCGGCCGGCGACGGGGAATCGCACGTAGACCGAGCGCTCGGTGACGTCCTGGTAGACGTCGGGCTGGCCCAACTCGTGGCTCGAGAGCGCGGTGCCGCACCGGCCGCAGTAGGGCACCACCTTGTTGCCCTCGTAGACGTCGCCGGTGTCCCAGATCTGCTTGAACTGCCACCAGACGCTCTCGATGTACTCGTTGGTGAGCGTCCAGTAGGCATGGGCGGTGTCGAGCCACATGCCGATGCGAGTCGTGAGGGCAGACCAGTCCTCGACGTAGCGGAACACCGATTCGCGACAACGCTGGTTGAACGCGGCGATGCCGAACTCCTCGATGTCGTGCTTGTTCGTGAACCCGAGCTCCTTCTCGACCTCGATCTCGACCGGGAGGCCGTGGCAGTCCCACCCCGCCTTGCGCGCGACGTAGTGCCCGCGCATCGTCTGGAAGCGCGGGTAGACGTCCTTGAAGGTACGCGCCCACACGTGGTGGATGCCGGGCCGCCCGTTGGCGGTGGGCGGCCCCTCGTAGAACACCCACTCGGGTGCGCCCTCGCGGCGCCGCAGGCCCTCGGCGAAGACGTCGCGCTCGCGCCACTGCGCCAACACGTTCTCCTCGAGACGCACGAGATCGAACGCGGGCACGGGATCGAACGGCACCCGTGTACTTTACGAGCACCCCCGAAACCCCGAGGAAGTGAATGGCCCGCTGGACCGGCTGTTACGACACCCAACCCGATGCCGTCGTGCTCCGCGTCCACGTGCAGCCGAGCGCGGGTCGCACCGCCATCGTCGGTCGTCACGGTGACGCGGTGAAGCTGCGCGTCGCGGCGCCACCCGTCGACGACCGGGCGAACGCGGCCGTGGCGGACCTGCTCGCCGAGCTGTTCGGCGTGAAGGCGGCCGACGTCCAGCTCGTGTCGGGCGGCCAGTCGCGCGTGAAGCGGTACCGCCTGAAGGGGGTCGACGTGGAGACGCTCGACGCCCGCCTCGACGCGGCCGTCGACGACGCCGGCGGCCCGCGCGCCGCCCGCCACTAGCGCGCGCCGCAGCCGCCGCGCGCCCGCGCACACGACGTGCGACAAGTGTTCGGTGGCGCGACCGCGCGGCACTACAATCCGGCGCTCTCTCCCCGAGGAATTGCCATGGCCAAGGCCGAACCGAAGACCAAACCGGCACCTCGCCGCCCCGACGCGGGGTCGGCGAAGCGGGAAGCGACCAGGACCGCGCCGGCCAAGAAAGCAGCCGCGCAAGCCATCGGGAAGGTGAGCAAGGGCGCCGCGAGCAAGGCCAGCCCGTCGAGGAAAGCGGCGCCCGACGCCAGGAAGGCGGCGCCCGCGCCGAAGAAGGCACTCCCGGCCAGGGCCGTCGCCAAGCGAGCCGCGCCCGCGAAGCGGGCCGAGCCGGTCAAAGCGGCTGCGGGCCGGTCCGGCACGGCCAAGAAGGAGCCGGCGAGAAGAGAGCCGGCGAAGAAGGTGCCGGCGAAGAAGGAAGCGGCGAAGAAGGAAGCGGCGAAGAAGGAGCCCGCGGCCAAGCCGGTCGCGGCCAAGCCCGAGCCGGTCAAGAAGCCGCCGCGCAAGACCACCGTGATCTGCCCACTGTCGGGCTTCGAGGTCAAGCCCGACAAGCCCAACCTGTCGCCTCGGACCATCGAGCGGCTCCGCGCGCGGCTCCTCGAGGAACGGGCCCGTCACCTGAGCCAGGCCGACCAACTCCTGGCCGAGGCCGCACAGCTCGCGCTCGACCGGGAAGAGGGTGATACGCAGTTCGACGAGGAAGGCGGCGAGGGCGACACGATCAGCGTCGAGCGCGAGCGCGACCTGATGCTGTCGGCGTCGGCGCGCCAGATCGTCGAAGAGATCGATCGGGCGCTCGAGCGCATGAGGAACAAGACCTACGGCCTGTGCACTCCGGCGGGGCGCCGGATCTCGGTCGAGCGCCTCGAGGCGCTGCCGTATGCAGAGACCTGCGTCGATTGCAAGGCGCGTGCCGAGCGACGGCGATAGCAGGGACGAGCGGGGTTCCGGCGCCCGCACCCGCCTGGCGGCGGGCATCGTGTTCTCGATCGTCGCGCTCGACCTGATCACCAAGACCTGGGCGGTGCGGGCGCTCGCGGACGGCCCGGTCTCGATCGTCGGCGACTCGGTGAGCTTCCGCCTGGCGCGCAACACAGGCGGCGCCTTCAGCCTCTTTCAGGCGTTCACGCCGTTGCTCGCCGTGGTCGCGGGTGTGGTGACGTTCTTCCTCGTCCGCACCGTGCAACGAACACGCGACACGTTGCTCGTGGTCGCGCTGTCGCTGGTCCTCGGCGGCGCCGTGGGGAACCTGATCGATCGCGTCTTCCGCTCACCCGGGTTCCTGCGCGGCGCGGTGGTCGACTTCGTGCACATCGGCGCTTGGCCCACGTTCAACGTGGCCGACTCGGCGATCACCATCGGGGCGGTGCTCGTGGTGGTGTGGTCGGTCCGATCCACCGCGCGCGAACGTCACGCCGGGTAGCGGGCCGTGCACGAGGAGCTGGTCGTCCCGGCGTCTCTCGCCGGTGAGCGCGTCGACCGCGCCGTCGCGCTGCTCACGGGGTGGACGCGCCGCGAGGTGCAGGACCTCGTCGCCGCGGGTGGCGTGTTGGTCGACGGCCGCACCGTACCGAAGAGCCACCGGCTCGAGACGGACGAGATCGTCGAGCTGCGCGGCGAGCCGTCCGCACCCGGTCCGCCGCGACCGGATCCCACGGTGGCGCTCGTGGTGCGCCACGAGGACGACGACGTCGTCGTGGTGGCCAAGCCGGCGGGCGTGGTCGTGCACCCGGGAGCGGGGCACGCCGAGGGGACGCTCGTGCACGGCCTGCTCGCGGCGTACCCGGAGATCGCGAGCGTCGGCGACCCGGCGCGCCCCGGCATCGTGCACCGCCTCGACCGCGACACGAGCGGGTTGCTCGTGATCGCGAGGACGCAACGCGCGTACGACGAGTTGGTGCGCATGATGGCGGCGCACGAGGTCGAGCGCCGGTACCTCGCGTTGGTGTGGGGCCACTTCGACGCGCCGCGTGGCGTGATCGACGCGCCGATCGGGCGGTCGCCCCGCCGGCCCACCCGCATGGCCGTCCGTGAGGGCGGCCGCGGGGCGCGCACCTCGTACGCGGTGCAGCGTGCGTACGACGATCCCGCGGTCTCGCTCGTCGAGTGCCGCCTCGAGACCGGTCGCACGCACCAGATCCGTGTCCACCTCCAGGCGGTGGGCCACCCCGTGGTGGGCGACGCGGCCTACGGCGGCGCCCGGGCCGGCCTCCGGCTCGGGCGACCATTCCTCCACGCGACCGCGCTGGCGTTCCGGCACCCCGTCACCGGCCGGCTGATCGAGGTCGTCGAGCCGCTCCCCGACGAGCTGGCGTCGTTGCTCGCGACCCTCGCCTGACCAAGCGGTCCCGGCGCGACGGTCTCCGGCCTCAAGCGGGACGCCGCCGGTGCCGACGCTCTTCGCGGGAGCCGCCACATGCGAGTGCTGATCGTCGAGGACGACGACGCCATCGCGACCCCGCTCGCGAAGGGCCTGGAACGTGAAGGTCTCGATGTCGACCGCGTCGAGACCGGCGACGCCGCGCTCGGACGCGCCACCGAGAGGCCCTTCGACGTTGTGCTCCTCGACCTCGGCCTGCCCGACCGCGACGGGTTCGACGTGTGCCGGCAGCTCCGGGCCCGGTCCGACGTCCCCATCATCGTCGTGACCGCCCGGTCCGAGGAGGTCGACCGGGTCGTCGGGCTCGAGCTCGGCGCCGACGACTACATCGTGAAGCCGTTCGGCTTCCGCGAGCTCGTCGCGCGCATCCGCGCAGTAGCGCGGCGCCGTCCCGTCGCGAGCGCGAACGCGGCGGCCACGGAGCTCGGCGAGCTCGTGATCGACCGGCGGACGCGGCGCGTCGTCGTCGACGGCGCGGAGGTCGCGCTCACGCCGAAGGAGTTCGACCTCCTCGCGTTCCTCGCCGAGGACCCGGGCGCCGTGTGCAACCGCCAGCAGGTGCTCGAAGAGGTGTGGGACCCGCACTGGTACGGCCCCACCAAGACCCTCGACGTGCACGTGGCGTCGCTCCGCAAGAAGCTGGGTGACCCGCGCTGGATCGAAACGGTCCGCGGCGTGGGCTTCCGGCTGCGGACACCGAGTGACGTCACGCGATGAAGCGGCGGCTGCTGCTCAGCTACCTCTCGATCACCGCGTTCGTGCTCCTCGTGCTCGAGATCCCGTTCGGCGTGTCGTACGCGAACTCGGTCGAGCGCCGCCTCACGAGCGACATCCAACACGACGCCTTCGCGCTGGCGATCCGTGCGCAGGAGTCGATCGACACGGCGTCGACCAGCCCGTCGGCGCGGGCACAGCTCCAGGAGATCGCCGACGACTACCGCGCCGATGCCGGCGGTCGCGTGGTCATCGTCGACCGCCAGGGCCGAACCGTCGCCGACTCCGACCGCACTCGCGCGGCTTCGCCGCTCGCCGACTTCTCGAACCGGCCGGAGATCATGGACGCGCTCGACGGAGCCGAAGCGAGCGGCATCCACTCGTCGCCCGCTCGCGGCGAGGACCTCTACGTGGCGCTGCCGGTGGGGTCGGCGCAAGGGATCCAGGGCGCCATCCGCATCTCGTACCCGGCGTCGGTCGTCGCCGACCGCATCCGCCACATCTGGCTCCTGCTCGCGGCCACCGGCGGCGTCGTCCTCGGCATCGTCTTCCTCGTCAGCCTGCTGCTCGCGCGGTCGGTGACGCGCCCGCTCGGCGAGCTCGAACAGGCCGCCGGAGCGCTCGGGGCCGGCGACCTCGGCGTGCGAGCGCAAGTACCGAAGGGGCCCGACGAGGTGCGGGTGCTCGCCGAGTCGTTCAACGCCACCGCTGCGCGGCTGGAGCAACTCGTCGGGGGCCAGCGTGCGTTCGTCGCCGACGCGTCACACCAACTGCGCACGCCGCTCGCCGCGCTCCGGCTCCGGCTCGAGAACCTCGAGGCCGACGTGACCGGCCACGCCGCCGACGACCTCGAGGGCGCGCTGGCCGAAGTGGCGCGGCTCTCCCAACTCGTCGACGGCCTGCTGGCCCTCACGCGGGCCGAGCAGTCGACGTCGAGCCCGATGTCGATTCCCGTCGCCGAGCTGCTCCACGGGCGGACGGACGCGTGGGGCGCGTTCGCCGCCGAGCGTCACATCCGCATCGAGTCGGTCGTCCCGGACGCGCTCACCGTGCGCGCGACCCCCGGGCGCCTCGAGCAGGTCGTCGACAACCTGCTGAACAACGCACTCGAGGTCGCGCCCGTCGGTAGCGCCGTCGGGCTGGTCGCGGTCGACGCCGGCAACTGGATCGAGCTCCGTGTGAGCGACGAGGGTCCCGGCATGACCGCCGAGGAGCGTGCGCGCGCGTTCGATCGCTTCTGGCAGGCAGCCGGCGCGCGGCGCGACGGGAGGACGAACGGCCACTTCGGCCTCGGCCTCGCGATCGTGCGCGAGCTGGTCGTCGCCGACGGTGGGAACGTGCGCCTCGAGCCGTCGCCGGCCGGTGGCCTCGAGGTGATCGTGCGGATGCGGCGCGGCGAACGCGTCGAGCGGAACGAGCGAAGCCCCGTGGCGCCGCGCGAGCGTCAGCTCTCGACCACGTCCGGGTGACCGATACGCGTCCGCTCGACGAGGTCCTCGAGCGTGAACCGCTCCAGGATCTGGCGGGTCTCGTCGGAGACCCCCACCCACACCTCCTGGAGCACACAGTGACCCTCGCAGTGGTCGTGCTCGCCCATGAGGGTGGTGAGCGGGCCGTCGACGGCGGCGAGGATGTCGGCGAGGGTGATCTCCGACGGCGGGCGGGCGAGCACGTAGCCGCCACCGACGCCCCGCTTCGAGCGCACGAGGCCCGCGCCCTTGACCGCCAGGAGGATCTGTTCGAGGTACGGCTGGGGGAGCCCCGTGCGCTCGGCGATCTCCTTCACCGATGTCGGCCGGTCCGAACCGTGCAGTGCGAGCGACAGCAGCGCGCGCGCCGCGTAGTCGCCACGCGTCGAGACCTTCACTCTGGGCTCGCTGCCGCTCGCCATGTGCCCGCGTGCATGCGGACATGGTCGCGCGTCTGGGCGCGGTTTCGGGCGTTGTCCCGCGTGGTGGTCGGGTGGGTCGCGCGGTGGGGCGCTGGTGGTCGGGTGGGGTTCCGCGTGGTGGTCGGGTGGGTCGCGCGGTGGGGCGCTGGTGGTCGGGCGCGCGGCGCGGGCGTGTGGTGCGCGTAGCGTGATCGCGGAGTGGAGCCAGTGAAGCCGGACTATTCGGGGCCGAACGTCACGAACCTCGTGCCGGCGCTGCTCGGGACCCGGCGTGCCGACTGGCTGCCCGACGCCGTCCGGGGCGCGCGGTCCGTCGTCCTGCTCGTGCTCGACGGCCTCGGCTGGGAGGCGCGCACCCGCCACGCCGACCTGTTGCCGCGGCTGGCGTCACTGCCCGGTCGTGCGATCACCACCGTGGTGCCGTCGACCACTCCCGCCGCGCTCACCTCGATCACCACCGGGCTCGCGCCGTCCCGGCACGGGGTCACCGGGTTCCGCATCCGCGTCGACCACACGGTGCTCAACGCCATCCGCTGGCAGCAGGAGAACGGGCGGCGCCCACCCGACCCTGCGGCCGTCCAGCGCAACGACGTGTTCTCGGGCCGGCGCGTCCCCGTGGTCACGAAGGCCGAGTTCCGCACGAGCGGGTTCACCGGCGCGCACCTGCGTGGCGGCGAGTTCCTCGGGTGGCAGACCACGGCGGTGCTCGTCGAGCACGTCCGCGCGGCGGTCAGCGCCGGTGCACCGTTCGTGTACGCGTACTACCCGGGCGTCGACGAGGTCGCGCACGCCTACGGACTGGTCTCCCCCTTCTACCGGCTCGAGCTGGCTGCCGCGGATCGCCTCGTCGGCGAGGTGCTCGACGCCCTCCCCGGCGACACCGCGCTCGTGGTCACCGCCGACCACGGCCAGGTGCACCTCGAGCCCGACGCGTGGGTGCCGCTCGGGGCGCTCGACGACCTGGTCGAGGTCTACGCCGGCGACGCCCGGTTCCGGTACCTGCACGCGCGCGACGGCGCGGCGAAGGAGCTGCTCGTCGCGGCCGAGGAGGTCGTCGGCGACACCGGCTGGGTGTTCGCCCGGGAGCGGCTCTTCGACGAGGGGTGGATGGGCACGGACCCGAGCCGCCCCGCCCACCGGCGCGTGGGCGACGTCGTGCTCGCCGCCCGAGCACCCGTGGGGTTCGTCGACCCCACCTTCCTCCGCGAGACCAGCCTCCGCTCCGCCCACGGATCGCTCACTGCGGCCGAGATGGAGGTGCCGCTCCTCGCCGACCGGGGCCGGGCCCTGGCCCGGGCGCGGGCGTCGTGACCGAGAGGAACGGCGCAGGTCGACGGCGGCAGCGGCTTCGTGTAGGGTCGAATGACACCGATGTGATTCTCCACAGGCCTGTCCCCAGTCCTGTGGAAAGGGGGCCGACCGGCGCGTGAACAAGTCGTTCGTGCATCTCCACCTGCACACCGAGTACTCGATGCTCGACGGCGCGGCCCGAGTCCAAGAGGTGGTGGCCACCGCGGCGGCCGACGGCCAGCCCGCGGTCGGGATCACCGACCACGGCAACATGTACGGCGTCCTCGACTTCTACAAGGTCGCGCGCGAAGCCGACCTCACGCCGGTGATCGGCACCGAGGCGTACATGGTCACCACGAGCCGCTTCGACCGGCCGCGCCGTGACGACCACGACATCTTCCACCTCACCGTGCTCGCGGAGACGAACGAGGGGTACCGCAACCTCATCAAGCTCGCGTCCGACGCCTACCTCGACGGCTACTACTACAAACCCCGTGTCGACTTCGAGCTGCTCGAACGGCACGCACGCGGCCTCATCGCCACCACCGGCTGCCTCGGCGGCGCGGTGTCCCAACGTCTCTTGGCCGACGACTACGAGGGTGCGGTCGAGCTCGTCGATCGCTTCCAGTCGGTCTTCGGGCGCGATTCGTTCTTCGTGGAGCTGCAGGACCACGGCCTGCCCGAGCAGGCCCGCGTGAACCCGCAGCTCCTGCGGATCGCCCACGACCTGCGCGCGCCGCTGCTCGCGACCAACGACAGCCACTACACGCACCGGCACGACGCCGAGTCGCACGCCGCGCTCCTCTGCGTGCAGACCGGCTCCACGCTCGACGACCCGAAGCGCTTCAAGTTCGACGCCGACGAGTTCTACCTGAAGACGGCGGCGGAGATGCGCACGCTGTTCGCCGACTACGAGGAAGCGTGCGACAACACGCTGCTCGTTGCCGAGCGCGCGAACGTCGACATCGAGTTCGGGTACTCCGCGCTCCCGGTGTTCGACACCCCCGCCGGCCACGACGAGGACTCCTACCTGCGCGAGCTCACGCTCGACGGCGCGCGTGCGCGCTACGGCAACGCGCCCGCACCCGAGGTCCTCGAGCGGATCGACTACGAGCTCGGTGTCATCAAGACGATGGGCTTCTCGGCCTACTTCCTCGTCGTGTGGGACCTCTACCGTCACGCGCGGTCGCGCGGGATACGCGTCGGTCCCGGCCGCGGGAGCACTGCCGGGTCGTGCGTGGCCTACTGCCTGCGCATCACCGACGTCGATCCGATCAAGTACGGCTTGTTCTTCGAGCGGATGCTGAACCCGGGCCGCAAGGAGATGCCCGACATCGACATGGACTTCGACTCCCGGTGCCGGGGCGAGATGATCCGCTACGCCGCCGAGCAGTACGGCTGGGACCACGTCGCGCAGGTGATCACGTTCTCAACGATCAAGGCTCGGGCGGCCGTGCGCGACTCCGCGCGCGTGCTCGGCTACCCCTACGCGGTCGGCGACAAGATCGCCAAGCTCATGCCGCCGCTGATCATGGGCCGCGACACGCCGCTCCACGCGTGCTTCGAGCCGGTCGCGGGATACGAGGACAACTACAAGATGGCATCCGAGCTCCGGGTTCTCTACGACGCCGATCCCGACGCGAAGCGCGTGATCGACGTGGCCCGGGGCCTCGAGGGACTCCGCCGCCAAGACGGCATCCACGCGGCCGCGGTGGTGATCACGCGGGAACCGCTCACCGAGTACCTCCCGATCCAGCGCAAACCGGAGGCGGGCAGCGCCATCGAGGACGCGCCCATCGTGACGCAGTACGAGATGCACGGCGTCGAGGACCTCGGCCTGTTGAAGATGGACTTCCTCGGGCTGCGCAACCTCGACGTGATCGACATCACGCTCGACCTCATCGAGCGCGCGCGGGGCGTGCGCCCCGACGTCGACCACCTCGTTCTCGACGATCCCAAGACGTTCGAGATGCTCCGGCGCGCCGAGACGGTGGGCGTGTTCCAGCTGGAGGGTGGGCCGATGCGCGCACTCCTGCGCTCGCTCGGGCCCACCAGCTTCGAGGACATCTCCGCCGTGCTCGCGGTCTACCGACCCGGGCCGATGGCGCAGAACTGGCACAACGAGTACGCCGACCGCAAGAACGGGCGCAAGCCCGTCACCTACCCGCACCCCGACCTCGAGGAGGTGCTCGCGCCCACTTACGGGCTGATGATCTACCAGGAGCAGCTGATGCAGGTGGCGCAGCGGCTCGCCGGGTACAGCCTCGAAGAGGCCGACAACCTGCGCAAGGCGACGGGCAAGAAGATCCGTGCGCTCATCGCGAAGGAACGGGCGAAGTTCGTTGCCGGTTGCGTCGCACAGGGTCACTCCGAGGAGTTCGGCACGCGCATCTTCGACACGATCGAGCCCTTCGCCGACTACTCGTTCAACAAGTCGCACACCTACGCGTACGGTCTCGTCGCGTACCAGACCGCGTGGCTGAAGGCGAACTACCCCGTCGAGTACCTCGCGGCGTTGCTCACGAGCGTCAAGACCAACAAGGACCAGACGGCCGTCTTCCTCAACGAGTGCCGCCAGCTCGGCATCGACGTGCTCGTTCCCGACATCAACGAGTCGGAGTCCGACTTCTCCGTCCACCCGGCGTCCCGCGACGGAGAGCACGCCAAGATCCGCTTCGGGATGTCGGCGGTGCGCAACGTCGGCGAGGGTGTGGTGGGGCAGGTCCTCGCCGCCCGCGCCGAGGGTGGGCCCTTCACGGACTTCTACGACTTCTGCGACCGCGTCGATCCCGTAGTTCTGAACAAGCGCACGATCGAGTCACTGGTGAAGGCGGGCGCCTTCGACTCGCTCGGCCACCCGCGCCAGGGTCTCGTGCAGGTGTTCGAGACGATTGTCGACACGGTGATCGACCGTCGCCGCAACGAGTCCGCCGGTCAGTTCGACTTGTTCTCGGCGGTGGGTGAGTCCGACGTGGCGGCGGTGGTCGGTCATCGTACGGAGATCCCCGACACCGAGTTCACGAAGTCGCAGCGGCTCGCGTTCGAGAAGGAGATGCTCGGGCTCTACGTGAGCGAGCACCCGCTCATGGGCGCGGAGCGGTCGTTGCGTCGCCACGTCGACGCGACGCTCTCCGAGCTCCGGGAGGGACGCGAGGGCGAGCTCCGCGTCGTCGGCGGGATCGTGACGTCTCTCGTCACGAAGTACACGCGCCGCGGCGACTTCATGGCGACCTTCGTGCTCGAGGACCTGTCGGGCGTGCTCGATGTGATGGTGTTCCCGCGCACGATGACCGACTACGGGCACGTGCTCGACGACGATGCCATCGTCGTCGTGAAGGGCAGGCTCGACCTCCGGGACGAGACGCCGAAGCTCGTGGCGATGGAGATCCTGCGCCCCGACATCGCGATCGACGGCGGTCCGCCGGTACGGCTCAAGGTGAAGCTGCACGCGCTCACCGACGAGAAGGCCGGCCGGCTCAAGGCGATCCTCGCCGAGCACCCGGGTGACAGTCCGGTCTTCGTGCACCTCGAAGCCCCGGAGAAGACCACCGTGCTGCGCCTCGGCGACGACGTCCTCGTCGACCCGGGCAACGGCCTCTTCGCCGAGCTCCGCGTGCTCTTCGGCGCCGACTGCATCGCCTGACTTCTGGCTCCAGGCGGGCCGGGCGCGATCCCCGGGGCGGAACCGAGTCCGGCGGTGATCCATGATCTCCCGTATCACCGTGCAGCGGTGCCGCCCGCGCCCTTCGAGCTCCTCGGCGACGCGCGTGAGCCAGCGGACGGTGACGAGTGGGCGCCGGAGCGCGTCGTCGACGGCACTCGCCACGACCCACGGTGGCGCGACCGCCGAGAGGTCGCAGAGCGTGCGGGCGGCCGACGTCACGGGGAGCCCACCGACCCTCGCGGTGTGGATGGGCCCACACACGGCGCTCTCCTGGGCGACCACGCCCCGAGATCGACGCGGACGACCCCCGAGGATCGTGATCTCGAGGCAGTCGCGGTCGAAACCGGGCAGTCCGAACCGCGCTGGCGCAGCGCGGAACGATGCGCCCGAGCAGGGTCCTGCGGCGAGGCACACCGCGAGCAGGTGTTGTGGCCGGGTCTCCGGCGCGCCGCCGACGCGGTAGACGCCGCGCCGCACGGATTCGAGCCGGCCGTCGGGAGCCGGCGCTCGAGCTGCCCGGCGGTGAGCACGGTGAGTACCTGGACTTCGTGAGGAGTCCGCGCTGCCGGCGAGCAAGTGCGTTGAGTTGGCTGTCGGGCACGAGCGCCCCGTCGCGCCACGGTACGACGCTCATCCCACGAACATCTCGCAGTTCGGCTGCACCTGTGTACCCCGAACTCCGAGATGTTCGGAGGGAACCGGCGCGCGCCGCGCTGCGCGCGGTGTGCGAAGCTGCTCGGTATGCGCATCGGAGTGCTCGGGGGCACCGGGCCCGCGGGGCAAGGGATCGCGGCGCGCTTCGCCGATGCCGGTCACACCGTGATCCTCGGGTCGCGCGACCGCGCCAAGGCCGAAGCCGTCGTCGACGAGCTGCGCCGGCAGTGGGGCGAACGCGTGCAGACCCTCGTACCGGGCACGAACGCCGACGCGGCCGGCGCCGACGTCGACGTCGTCGTGGTCGGCACCGTCGCGGACGCGGCCGTCGAGACGACGCGTGCGCTTGCCGGCGACCTCCGCGGCAAGGTCGTGGTCGCGATGGCGAACGGGCTCGAGAAGCGCGGTTCGGAGTTCCGGGCCGTCCTCCCCGAGGAGGGATCGATCGCCGAGGCGATCCAGGCGGCGGCGCCCGACGCGAAGGTCGTCGCCGCGCTCCAGCACGTCCCCGCCAAGGCCCTGGCCGCGCTCGACCGCGAGCTCGAGAGCGACGTGCTCGTCGTCGGCGACGACGACGAGGCGCGTGACCTCGTCCTCGACCTCGTCGACGAGATCCCTGGCTTGCGCGCGTTCGACGCCGGATCGCTGCAGAACGCGCGTGGCATCGAAGCCGTCGCGGCGCCACTGCTCACGATCAACCTCCGCCACAAGGGCGAAGCGACGCTCCGCATCACCGGCGCGGGAGGGCGGCGCACGTGAGCGTGCCGACGATCCGGATCTACGACACCGCGCAGCGCGCCGTCGTCCCGTTCGAGGTCGGGCCGGTGGTGCGTATGTACGTGTGCGGGATCACGCCGTACGACGCGACCCACGTGGGCCACGCGGCCACGATGCTCACGTACGACCTCCTGATCCGGCGGTTGGAAGAGCTCGGCCACGACGTGCGCATGGTCCGCAACGTCACCGACGTCGACGACTCGATCCTCCCCAAGGCGCGGGAGCTCGGCATTCCCTTCCTGGAGCTCGCCGAAGCGGAGTTGGCGCGGTTCCGCGCCGACATGGACGCGCTGGCGATGCGCCCGGCGGTCGCCGAGCCCCGCGCCACGGAAGCGATCGACGGCATGATCGACATGGTCACGAAGCTGCTCGACTCCGGGCACGCGTACGAGGCCCACGGCACCGTCTACTTCGACGTCTCGACGTTCCCGCGCTACGGCCGGTTGTCGCGCTACTCGCGCGACGAGATGGTGCGCGTCGCGCGGGAGCGGGGCGGGAACCCCGACGACCCACATCGGCGGGACCCCCTCGACTTCGTGCTGTGGCAGCCGTCGCTGCCGGACGAGCCGTCGTGGGACGCGCCGTTCGGGAGCGGCCGGCCCGGCTGGCACGTCGAGTGCTCGGTGATGTCGATGACCGAGCTCGGCACGCCGACCCTCGACCTGCACGGAGGGGGGACCGACCTCATCTTCCCGCACCACGAGTGCGAGATCGCGCAGAGCGAGAGC
>DASPTH010000115.1:0-9032 GCA_035623515.1 Acidimicrobiia bacterium | reverse complement strand
CGCCATCGCGAGCAGCGCGCCCGCCATCAAGGCCGCGCGCGTGAACGCGCCACGGAACAGGAGCGCGTCGGCGTCGCACCCCGGCGGGGCGTCGGCGACCGCCTCGGGCGTCACCGCGTCGAAGACGACCGTGTCGCGCGGTTCGCCGGCAAGGTTCGTCAGCGGCTCGACCCGCGCCGCGTTCGGCGCGACCGCGACGACCCGCCCGTCGACGAGGGCGACGATGCGCTCCACCGCTCGCGCCCACGGCACGCGGTGCGCGGTCCCGTGGAGCCCTCGGTCGTCGAGGCGGAGGTCGTCTTCCCGACGGCCGGGAACGACGGTGGCGGGCCCGTGCCCGACCGGCAGCCCCGCCGCCGCCAGCAGCCACCCGGCGAGGAGCCCCGTCTCGGCGAGCGGCACGGGCGCCGCGTACCGGCCGGCCACACCGAGCACCGCCGCCGCGTCGGAGAGCGAACCGCCGGCGCCCGCGGGCTCGGGCACACCCACCCAGGGCAGGCCGATGCCGGCGGCCGCGTCCCACACCGCGGGCGCCCACCCGTCGCGCTCGGCGGCCTGGACCGCCTCGTGCGTGCACGTGTCGGCGAACGCGCGCTCCGCGGTCTCGACGAGCAGCGGATCGACGGTCACCGCAGGCCCCGCGCGATCACGCTCCGGAGGATCTCGTTGGTGCCGCCGCGGATCGTCCACGACGGCGCGACGAGCACCGCGCGCGCGAGTAGGCGCTGGAACGTGGACGACGCTCCGAGCGACGGCTCGACGTCGACCAGGGTCTGCAGTCGCGCCATGAGGTCCTGCTCGAATTGTGTACCGAGGTCCTTGCCGAGCGCGGATTCCACCGACGGGGATCGACCCTCGTCGATCATGCGCGCCACCGCGAGGGACACCTGGCGGATGGCCCACCAGCGCGCGACCGCGTCGCCGAGGAACCGGACGGCATCGGAACCGAGCGCGTCGCCGTGCTCGCGCAGGAAGTGCTCCACGACGAGGTACGGCGAGATCCACCGCTCGGGTCCGGCGCGCTCGAAACTGAGCTCCGACGTGTTCTGCGCCCACCCCTGGCCCTCCGTTCCGAGGAGCATGTCCTCGGGCACGAAAACCGCGTCGAAAACGACCTCGTTGAAGTCCTGGGTGCCGTCCAGGAACGGGATCGGGTTCACGGTGACACCGGGCGAGTGCAGGTCGACGACGAGCTGGCTCAGCCCGGCGTGCCGATCCTCGGCGTCACTCGTCCGGCACAGCACGATGGCGAAGTCGGCGAAGTGCGCGTTGCTCGTCCAGATCTTCGTTCCCGACAGCTCGTAGCCACCGTCGACCTTCACCGCGCGCGTCGCCACCGACGCGAGATCACTGCCCGAGTCGGGTTCGCTCATGCCGATGGAGAACGTGACCTCACCGCGGCAGACGAGCGGGAGGAACCGAAGCTTCAGCGCCTCCGTACCGAACCGGTTGATCACGGGCCCGCTCTGGCGGTCGGCGGTCCAGTGGTGCTCGAGCGGGGCGCCCCGCCGGAGCAGCTCCTCCACCACGACGAAGCGCTCGACCACGCTGCGCTCGCCACCGCCGTACGCCTTGGGCAGCGCCATGCCGAGCCAGCCGCGCGCACCGAGCTTGCGCGACAGCTCCTTCGACGCGCCCGCCGCCATGCCGAGGCCGGGTTCGTACGTCCCCGGCGCGAGCTCGACGTCGAGGAACTCGCGTACCTCTCGCTGGAGCGCGCGCTCCTCGTCGGTCAGCTCGGTCGCGGTGAAACGCACGCCGCGGACGCTACCGCGAGTGTCGCGGGAGGTCGGCGCTCGACGGAGGACGGCGATAGCCGCCGAGGGCAGCCACGCCGAGTCGCTCGATGTGACGCGCCTGCTCGCGATCCTGGGCCGTGCAGAGATCGATGGTGAGCTTGGCGACGCCGAGCGCGTCCGCGGGCATGGCGACCAGCTCGCGCGCGAAGGCGTCGACACACACCATGAATTCGTCGGCGGGGAAGATCTCGTGTACCAGCCCGATGCGCAGCGCGGTGTCCGCGTCGACGTGCCTGCCTGCCATGCTGATCCACTTCGACCAGTGCGGACCGACGAGCCGCGTGACCCGGCTGATCCCGCCGCTCCCCGGGATCACCCCGAGGCGGGCGACTTCGGGCAACCCGAAGTGCGCGTGTGGTGTGCAGAAGCGGAAGTCGCACGACGCCGCCATCTCGAGCCCGAGGCCCAGGCACGGTCCCTGCGCGGCGAGGACGATCGGCTTCTCGATGCTCTCCATCTCGTCGTGGAGCAGGTGGTGACGCTGGCGGTACTTTCGCCGCGCCGCGAGTGCGGTGTCGGGTTCGCCCTCGAACTCGCGCCGGCCGGCTTGGCCCTCGTCGCTGATGTCGAGGCCGGCGCAGAAGTAGCGGCCGGCGCCGGTGATGATCATCACGCGCAGGTCCTCGCGGTCGCCGAACCGCCACGTCGCCTCGTCGAGCGCTCGACTCACGGGGAGGTTGACGGCGTTGAGCTTCTCCGGACGGTTCAGCGTGACGGTGAGGACGCCGTCGTCCTCGGTGACCATGACAGGAGGCTCGTCCATGCCCGGTACGGTACCGGCGTGATCTTCGACACGTACGCGGCCCTACCGGCGGAGGAGGGGGCGGCCACACCCGATCCGTCGGTCGCGAAGCTGTTCGCCGCTCAGGGGAGCGCGTACAGCACGGGTGGTTCGGTCGACGACATCGTGCGCGACTACGACGAACACGGGGTCGACTACGGGTTGCTCGCCAAGGTGCCGCGCGACCTCACGCCGCCGTTCACGCCGGCGATGCAGCTCGACGACGAGCTCGTGCACCACACGTGCCGGGCGGTGGCGGAGGCGGTGAAGGAACACCCGGGGAGGTTCCTGGGCGCGGTCGGCCTCGACCCGAAGCTCGGGTACCAGGCCGCCCGGCACGTGCGCATCGCGGTCGAGGAGTACGGGATGCGCGCGGTGCGCCTCCTGCCGATGTGGACGGGCGTCCCCATCGACGACCGCCTCAACTACCCGCTGTACACCGCCGCGTGCGATCTGGGCGTCCCGGTGTGCATCAACGTCGGCGTACCGGGCCCCATGAAGCCGGCGCGCCTGCAGCGGACGATCCTCGTCGACGAGGTCGCGCTGTGCTTCCCCGACCTGCCGATCGTGCTCAGCCACGTCGGCGACCCGTGGGTCGACGAGACGATCGCGATGCTCGTGAAGCACCCGAACGTGTACCTCATGACCGCGGGCTTCGCGCCCAAGTACCTTCCCGAGCCGCTCGTGCGCTACATGGACTCACGCGGCAGGGAGAAGGTGATGTGGTCGTCGTACTTCCCGATCATGACGGTGGAGCGCACGTTGCGCGAAGGCAAGGAGCTCCCCCTGCGTCCCGAGGCGATGTCCGGCTACCTCGGTGACAACGCCGCGCGAGTCTTCGGGACGCCCTGAGCGGTGTTGCGTGCTGCTCTGCTCGGGGTCGCGTCCGGCATGCGGTCGACGGTCGGGCTCGCCGCCGTCGTCATCGGCCGCGACGAGCCCTTGCCGCGGCCGCTCCGGCGAGCGCTCTCGCCCCGCGCGGTGACCGTCTCCGTCATCGGCGAGCTCGTGGGCGACAAGCTGCCCTCGGCGCCGTCGCGCCTCGATCCGCCCGGGTTGATCGCGCGCGTGGCGTCGGCCAGTGTGGCCGCCGCGCTCGCGTCGAACAAGAAGGGCGCGCGCATCGCCGCCGACGCGGCAGTCGCCGCGGTCGCTGCCGCGGTGAGCGCCCGCGTCTCGCACGACCTGCGGGCGCGTGCCGCCGAACGGTGGGGCGCCACGCGCGCGGCAATCGCCGAGGACGCGGTGGCGATCGCGCTCGCGGTCGCGGCCGTCAACGTGTGAGTCGCGCGAACGCGTCCATCTGCTCCACGTAGTGCGCGGGCGAGTCGGCGTCGAACGCCGCGGCCACGTGCGTCGCGCCGGCTCCTCGCACCGCGTCGAGGGTCCGGCGAGTGCGGTCGGGGTTGCCGGCGGGGTCGAAGCCGGCCGACACCATGACGTCGAGCGGTCGCGCGCGGCGTTCCCAGGCGGGGAGGGCGCGGGCCCAGGCGAGCATGGCGGACACGTCGTCGAACGACAACGCGAACGGCGTCCAGCCGTCCGCGAGCTCGATGGCGCGTCGCAGCGAACGACGGGTGCGCCCGCCGACCCACACCGGCACGTCGGTGCGCGCCGCGTGAGGTTCGAGCACGAGACCGGCGATGTCGTAGTGCGACCCGTGGTACTCGGGCTCGCGGCGGCCCCACACTGCCTTGATCGCGCGAATGGCATCGTCGCCGCGTGGCCCGCGGTCGTCGAGAGGCGCGCCGAGCATCTCGAACTCCTCGCGCAACGTGCCGACGCCGACCCCGAGCACGAGCCGGTCGTTGCTCATCGCGTCGAGCTGCCCGTAGCGCTTCGCCAGCTCGAGCGGGTGGTGGTACGCGAGCACGAGCACCCACGTGACGAAGCGGATGTTCGCCGTGCGGGCCGTGAGGAAGCTGAACGTCGCGAGCGGGTCCCAGTAGGCCGCGCCGCGACGGCCGATCTCCGCCTCCGGGATCCCGACGTGCTCGGAGCACGTGCAGAAGTCGTACGCCAGGCGATCGGCCGCGGTGACGATCTGCGCGACGTCTTCGATCGTGCCGTCGGCGATCCACGCAGGACCCTCGCGCGTCCGCGTCACGATCGGCGTCGCGAGCCCGACGGTGACCACGGGCGCGGAGCCTACGCCTCACGTGCACGCGCGCGACGCGAGTAGCTTCCGTCGCGTGACGGTGGCCGTCGGCTGCAGGATCCCGTACCACGTGTTCGAGCAGGACTCCCGGACCCTGCGCGCCGCAGTCGCGCGCGCCGAGCAGAGCGGCCTCGACCACCTCTGCATGGGCGACCACGTGAGCTTCCACGGCGGGCAGGGCTTCGACGGCTTGCTCCAGGCGGCCGCGCTCGCGTCGCTCACCTCGACGCTCGCGATCGAGACCTCGGTGTACCTGCTCGCGCTGCGGCACCCGGTGCCGGTCGCGCGCCAGGTCGCGACCATCGCACAGCTCGCGCCGGGACGGTTCGTGTTCGGCGTGGGGTTGGGCGGCGAAGACCGTCACGAGCTCGAGATCTGCGGTGTCGACCCTGCCACGCGCGGGCGCCGGCTCGACGAGTGCCTCACGATCGTGCGCGCGCTCCTGGCGGGCGAACCCGTCAGTTACTCCGGTCGTTTCTTCGACGTCGCCGCCGCGACGATCCGGCCGTCGCCTCCCGAGCCGGTGCGGATCGTGATCGGCGGCCGCTCCGACGCCGCCTTCCGCCGCGCCGCTCGCCACGGCGACGGCTGGCTCGGGCTGTTCGTGACCGCCGACCGGTACGGGGCGTCGGTGCGCGAGGTCGAGGCGCTGGCGCGTGCGGGAGGTCGCAGCGGTGTCGACTGGTACCACGGCATCCATCTGTGGTGCGGGGTCGGGTCGGTGGAGCGCCTGGCGGCGGCAATGGAGTCGCTCTACCAGCTGCCGTTCGCGCGCTTCGAGCGGTACGCGCCTTGGGGCAGCCCGGCGGAGATCGCCGACTACGTGCGTCCCTACCTCGAGGCCGGCACCCGCCACGTGAACCTGGCTCCGGTCGCGGCGTCGTTCGAGGAGTCGATCGACGCCGCCGCCGAAGTGGCCGAGCTGCTGCGGCGCTGAGGCTCGGGACCGTGGGCGACGGCATGGACCTCGAGCTGAGCGCGGAGGACACCGCCTTCCGCGACGAGCTGCGCGCGTGGCTGGCCGAGCACCTCGTCGGCGACTTCCGCAGCATTCTCGGCGTGGGGAGCCCGACCGACGACCGCCACTGGGAGCTCCGGCTCGCGTGGGAGCGGGAGCTGGTCGCCGGTGGGTGGCTCAGCATCACGTGGCCCGAGGAGTACGGCGGACGCGGCGGAACGCGCACGCAGGAGGCGGTCTTCCAGGTGGAGCACGCGCGCGCACGTGCTCCGTACTGGGTCGGCGTCAACGGTCGTGACTTGCTCGGTCCGATGCTGCTGCGCAACGGCACGTCCGAGCAGAAAGCGCGCTTCTTGCCGCGCATCGCGCGGGCCGAGGAATTCTGGGGGCAGGGCTTCAGCGAGCCGAACGCGGGGTCCGACCTCGCGTCGCTGCGTACCCGCGCCGAGCGCGACGGCGACGGATGGGTCGTCAACGGTCAGAAGATCTGGATGACGCTCGGCAACTTCGCCGACTGGATGTACGTGGTCTGCCGCACCGGCACCGACGAGAGCCGTCATCGCGGCATCACGATGCTGCTGCTCGACGCGCACCAGCCCGGGGTCGACGTCCGCGCGATCCGCAACATCGCGGGAGGGCTCGAGTTCTGCGAGGTGTTCTTCGACGACGCGCGCACGACCGACGACCTGGTGGTCGGTGAGGTGAACGGCGGATGGGCGATCGCGATGGACACGCTCGGCGCCGAGCGCGTCGGCGCCATGCTCCCCTACCAGGCGACGTTCGAGGCCGAGATGCGGCAGCTGCTCGACGAGGTGCACCGGCGCGGCGGGGGTGACGATCCGGTCCTGCGGCAGCGCCTCGCCAAGGCGTGGGAGGGCTTGCGCGTGCTCCAGTACATGAACCAGCGGACGCTCGTCGCCGAGCTCGCCGGGGCCGAGGCGGGCGCGGTCTCGTCGGTCGTGAAGATCTACTGGTCGCACTGGCACCGTTCGTTCGGCGAGCTGATGCTCGGCGTCTTCGGTCCCGACGCCATGGTCGTCGGTGACGACGGCGAGCCGACCTGGTACCAGCGCGCCTTCCTCAACGCGCGCGCCGAGACGATCTACGGGGGCGCCGACGAGATCCAGCACAACATCGTCGGCGAAAGGGTCCTCGGACTGCCGCGCGAGCCACGCTGATTGCGAAGTTGCGTCACTCACCGACGCTCTACGTCGCTGGCTGACGCAACTTCGGCGGGGGGTCGGGGGGAGTGGTCAGTCCGCCAGCAGGAACGGGGTCACGGCGGCGAGGAAGCGAGCGGGCTGGTCCATCGTGATCGTGTGGGTGGCGCCGGGGATGGTCACGAGGCGCGCGTCCGCGATGGTGTCGATCATGCGCTGCGCGAGGTCGGCCGAGAGCACGTCGGACTCGGCGCCGTGCAACAGCAGCGTGGGCGCGGTGATCTTGCTCACGAGCGCCCACTGCTCGTCGGTGTCGTCCCGCCGCGACGTGCGGTTGCGGCGCAGCGCTTCGTCGTAGCGCCACGTGAACGAGCCGTCCTCGAGCAGCATCAGGTTGTTCGCAACTCGGCGGCGCACGGCCGCCGCGCCCGCGTTCGGGAACATCTGCTGTTGCGCGGCGACCGCTTCGTCGAGCGACGCGAATCGATCGTTCGACTGGACGTTGCTCGTGATGCGCTCCGCGCCGGCGGCGACGATTCCCGGGCTGATGTCGACGATCACGAGCCGTTCGACGAGGTCGGGGCTGGTGGCGGCGAGGTTGTAAGCGGTCCGCCCGCCCATCGACACGCCGATCAGGCTCACGCGCTCGTAGCCGAGCGCCTCGACGAACTGCCGCGCGTCGTCGGTGTGGTGGTCGACGCCGTACGCGTCGGGAGCGGCCCAGTCGCTCGCACCGTGCCCGCGCGCGTCGGTCGCGATCACGCGGTAGCGAGTCGTGAACGTGTCGGCGAAGAGCTCCCACGTGCTCGCGTTGCTGGTGAACCCGTGGAGCAGGAGGAGCAACGGCGCGTCGGCGGCCGGGCCGGACCACTCGCGGTAGTGGAGCCTCAGCCCGTTGATCTTCGCGTACTGATCGGTTGCGCTCATGGTGACCTCCACCGACCGACTCGACCGACGCCAGTATGCCGCAACGTCACGGCGCGCCGAACTCCTCGTCGAACAGCTCCGGCGCGCTGACGATCCGGCCGCTGTACTGCATCGGGTCGTCACACGTGCACAGGTGGGCGATCACGCGCGCGGGAATGGTCGCCGAGATGGCACCGGTCGAGGCGGCATCGACACCCTCCGCTCGGAACGTCTGCTCCATCGTCTCGGTGAGCACGAAGCCCGGTTCCACGTTCACGACGGCGATCCGGTGCGGCGCACCCTCGCCGGCGATCACGTTCGCCATCCGGTTGAGCGCCGCCTTCGACGCGCCGTAGAGCGGCCCTTCGCTGGGCAGCGTGCTGCCGGGGAGGTGAACGGTCTCGTCGAGCCCCTGGAGGTTCGCCGCCCCCGACGTCACGTTCACGACGACGCCGCCGCCGCGCGTCCGCATCGACTCCCAGAAGCCCTGGATGAGCAGGAGGGGCGCGGTGACGTTGACGGTGAAGCCCTTCTCCCACTGTTCACGGGTGACGTCGGGCACGTGGGCCCAGAGCGCCTTGCCCACCGTGTACGCGGCGTTGTTCACGAGGACGTCGACGTGGCCGTGGTGTTCGAGCGTCCGCGCGATCAGCGCGGCGACGTCGTCCGGCCGCGCCAGGTCGGCCGGCACCACGAGAGCGTTCCCACCCGCGGCGCGGATCGCTGCGGCGGTCTCGTGCAACGTACCCGGGGTCCGCGCCCGCGGCTCCTCCGTGCGCGCCGCGAGCACCACCGACGCGCCGAGCGCCCCGAGCGCCAGGCACGTCTGCTTCCCGATGCCGCGGCTCGCGCCGGTGACGACCGCGACCTTGCCCTCGAGCGCACGCGGCATCGCCGCTCAGGTCCGCATGTAGGCGCCGGCGGCGACGCCGAGGATCTCGCCGGTGATGTGGGCGGCACGGTCGGACGCCAGGAAGGCGATCGCCTCGGCGACCTCGGCGGCGTCGGGGTAACTCCCCAACGGGGTCTGGCCGGCGGCGTTGGCGATGATGTCGGGGTGGTCCTCGACGAACTTCGTGCCGCGGATGACCCCGCACGAGACCGTGTTCACGCGGATGCCGAAGGGACCGCCTTCGTGGGCGCACGAACGCGTGAGCACGTTGAGCCCGCCCTTCGTGACGGCGTAGGGCGCCTCCACCCCTCCGCCACCCACGTCGGCGGCGAAGCTCGACACGTTCACGATCGCCCCGCCACCCGCGTCACGCATGAG
>DASPTH010000094.1:0-9832 GCA_035623515.1 Acidimicrobiia bacterium | reverse complement strand
ATCGCGGCCGGTCGCATCGCGGTGCCACTGGACGCTCGTGACCCGCTCTTCCGTCTCGCCGCGATCCACGAGCACGCCGAGGCGACGCTCACCGTCGGGCAGCGCGCGAGCGTCGACGTCGCGCGTTCCGTCGCGCGTGATGGACGACTTCTCGTGGTTGTGGACACGGAGGACGCCGACAGGGCTGCCGTGTTCGCTTCGACGCCATCGATCGATCCGACGAGTATCGGCATGGTGGTCTTCACGTCGGGATCGACCGGATCGCCGAAGGGTGTCGTGCTCTCCAACGACGCGCTCGTCGACAACGCGCTCCGTATGGGATACGCGCAGGGGCTCACGCCCGACGACGCCGTCGCGGTGCCCGGATCGCTTGCCTTCGGGGCGTCGCACTCGCGGATTTTCGCCGGGCTCGTCGCCGGGGCGCGGGTGTGTCTCTACGACCTCCGCGAGCGCGGGCCGGGTGCCATTCCCGAATGGGCGAACGCGCACCGCGTCACGTGGATGTTCTTCGTGCCTTCGGTACTCCGCGCGGTCATCGACCACGCCGGGCCGGCGCGCATGGACACCGTCCGCCTCGTGACGTACGGCGGCGAGCCGCTCTACGGTCGAGACGTGCGCGGCGCTCGCGCGCTGTTCGCCCCCGGCACCGTCTTCCGAAACCGGCTCTCGAGCAGCGAGACAACGGGCGTGACCGGACACGTTGTCACCGAGGAGGACGAACGTGCCGATGGCGTGATCGCGGTGGGAACCCTCGAACCGTGGGTGGAGGCGCACGTCGTTGACGACGAGGGCCGTCCCGTGGCGTCCGGCGCGCCGGGACGCCTCGTCGTGATCGGCGACAAGCTCGCTGCCGGTTACTGGAAAGACCCGGCGCTCACCGCCGAGCGCTTCTTCGACCTTCCCGACGGCCGGCGCGGCTTCCGCACGAGCGACGTCGTCCGCTGGCGGGATGACGGCGTGCTCGAGCACGTCGGCCGGAGCGACGACCTGGTGAGGGTACGCGGGGCGATGGCGAGCCCGACGGAAGTGGAACGCGCGCTCGCACAACACGAAGGCGTTGCCGCCGGGGCCGTGAAGGCCTTCCCGAGCGACGACGGCGGAATGCGCCTGGTCGCCTACGTCGCGCCGGCGGAAGGCACCACGCTCAGCGCGTCGTCGATCCGGCGCGCGCTCGCGAGCTCGGTACCCGCGCACATGGTGCCGGGCACCGTGGTAATGCTCGACGCGCTTCCCATCGGCGCGCGCGGCAAGATCGATCGCGAGCGACTCGAGGAGCCGGTCGCCGCGCGCCCCTACCGCGAGCCACAGGGCAACGAACGCGATCTCGCCCAGATCTTCGCCGACGTCCTCGGCGTCGACCGCGTCGGCCTCGACGACGACTTCTTCGAGCTGGGCGGCGACTCCCTCTCGGTCGTCGAACTGCTGGCCGGAGTGGCTGATCGCTTCTCCGTCGACATCCCTGCATCAACCGTGCTCGACGCGCCGACCGTCGCAGAACTCGCGCTCCGGCTGTCGCACCGCCGACCGCGCGACGCGTCACCCGTAGTGCCCCTCCGCACCGGCACGTCCGGCATGCCGTTCTTCTGCATGACCGGCGGCGGCGCGCCCGCGATCTCGCTCCGCGCGCTCAGCGACGCAATCACAGGCTACGACTTCTACGCCGTTCAACCACGCGGACTCGAGGAGCGCGCGCTACCCGATCGCACGGTCGCGGACGCTGCGCGTCGCAACCTGATCGCTCTGCGAGGAGTCCAACCGCAAGGTCCGTACGCGCTCGGCGGCTACTCCTTCGGTGGCTTGGTCGCGTTCGAGATGGCGTGCCGGCTACGCGGAGTCGGCGAAGAGGTCGTCCTGCTCGTCATCCTCGACAGGACCGCGCCGCTCGGTGTCCCATCCGTCGCGAACCGCATGCTGGCACGCGCCGACGCGTTACGCGTTGGCACCCCAGTCGGCCGATTGCGACGCGCCGCTACCGTCGCCGCCCGTGCTGCGACGTTTTGTGTCGCGTCCGGATACCGGCACGCCGAACGTCGTATCACCCTCACCAGCGCCGGGCTGATCCCGCGGCGCGGCTACCACCAGTACGACGTGTTTCTGCGCCTGAACGCACGCATGTCGCGCGAGTACAAGCCCTCGACGACCTTCGACGGCCCTGTTCTCGTCGTGCGCGGCTCGACGTCGATTGGTCGGCCACCTAACGTCGTTGTCGATCCCGACCTCGACGCGGTCGCCCGCGACCGGCGGCTCATGCACGACCTTGGATGGTCGAAGCTCGTGAGCGGTCCCCTCTCGGTGATCGAGATACCCGGCGACCATTTCGACGTGATGCGCCAACCCGCCGTCGAGCAGGTCGCCGCGCACGTGAACACCGCGCTCGTGAACGCCTGGCATGCCGCTGCACGTTGACACAGGAGGACGGCCAACGCCTCCTTGCCCTCACCGCCGCGATCTGGCACACCGAACCAGCAGCCCAGACGAAATCGCTGCTCGACAAGATGCGGCACTGGGATGTCTAACCTCGCCTCACCCATGAACGTCTTCTCGTCCGACGCGTTCCTGGGCGCGCTGGCGAGCACGTACTACCCCGGCCGGCCCGCCGAGATCGCGCTGCACACGGTGGCCGGTCACACGTTCCGGCTCTTGCGCATCGGCAAGCGGCCGGTGGTGTCGCCACCGTTGGTCGACTTCTGGGAGCCGGTCACCGCCGTCGACGGCTGGGGCCGCGTGCCGTACCCGGTGCGCTACCTCCCACGGGCTGCGCTCACGAGCGTCGAGGTCGCCGGCCACGCGCCCTCGCCCGACGGCACGGCGCTGGCGCCGTTCGTCGACCTCGGCGCCTTCCCCACTTGGCGGGACCTGCAGGAGTTCGTGCGCGGCCGTCGTCGAGAGCTGTTCAAGGACTCGCGCCGACAGGTGCGGCGCCTGCAGCGCGACCTCGGATCCCTCGTGTTCACATCGGAGGATCCGGACGACGCGGTGGTCGACCGCTGCGTCGCCTGGCGGTCGCAGCGGTTCCGGAGCGCGGCAAGGGCGCACCGCGACGCGCGCCATGCCGTCTTCATGCGCGCGCTCCGCGATGCGGGTCTGGCGCGCGTGTCGAGCCTGCGCGTGAGCGACACGTTGCTGGCTGGGTCGCTCTCCTTCGAGCACGACCGTCGTCTCTCGTATTGGATCGCGGCCTACGACCCGAGCTACGGCACCTACTCGCCCGGACGCCTACTGCTCGAGCACGTGATGGAGGCGAGCCTGGCGAGCGGCGACGCCGAGTTCGACTTCTTGATCGGGAGCGAGTCGTACAAGTGGCTGTACGCCACCCATGCGCGCGTCGTCGGACCGCTGGGCTCCCAGCCGCCACTGCCCGCGGCGGCGATGGCCGTCCGGCGCCGGTTGCGTCTCGGACGGAAGTACCTGCGGCTGCGGGAGGTTCTCCGCGTGTGACGAGGGCGCGGGCTCGTGCCGGCGGAGTGCGTGTGTGTACGTTGCGGTGAATCTCATCACGGCTTCGACGACTCGCTCGTCTGACGGGAGCATGGACCAAAATGACCGAGAGCCCGTATTCGACTCTCCCGCGCGAAGGCCCGTACGAGGTCGCCATCGGCGCCGCGCTGATCACGATGGTCGAACCTCACCCGGGGCACGAGCACGCGTACAACCGTTGGTACGAGGACGACCACTTCTATGCGGGCGCGATGGCGATGCCCTGGATGTTCGCCGGCCGTCGCTGGGTGGCGCCGCGACCGCTCCAACTCTTGCGTTACCCGGCCGAATCGGCCATCGCGCACCCCGTGACTGCCGGCTGTTACCTCTCGATCTACTGGATCACCGCCGGTCGCTACGAGGATCACCTGCGCTGGACGGTCGCGACGAACCAGCGTCTCGGCCCCGACGGGCGCGTCTACAACGAGCGGACGCACGTGTACACCGCGTTCCAGGAGTACGTCGGCACCGTGTACCGCGACGAGTCGGGCCCGCGTGACGTCCACGCACTCGACTACCCGTACGGGGGTCTCGTGCTCGAAGTCGTGGACGCCGTCGAGGGCGTCGACCGGGAAGCACTCTGGTCGTGGTTGCGCGCCGAGCACCTCCCCGAGGTGCTCGGCGGCTCCGGCGTGGCCATGAGCGTGGCCTTCCGGCCGATGCCGCTCCCGGCCGACCGCCAGTCCTTCGTCGCCGACCTGCCCGGTCTCGACCGGCGGATCACGTTGCTCTGGTTCACCGACGGCCCGCCGACGGACGCGTGGGAAGCGTCGTTCGCGGGTGAGGGTGACGCGGTCGCCGCCGGCCGCCTCGGCGCCGTCGAGCTGGTCGCGCCGTTCGTGCCGACGGTGCCGGGCACGAACCGCTACGTCGACGAGTTGCGCTGACGTCCCCACCGGCCCGGTGCGGGCGGGACGGGGAGTGAGAAAGCCGTCACACTGCGTGGCCGTAGGGAACGGAGCCGGGGAAGTTACCGTTCAGTAACCGCGGACGCAGCCGCAGGTGGCGCGTCACGACCGTTCCGTCCACGCGTGTGATCGGCAGGGCACGCGCGGCCGACCCCCCACGAGGTAACAGTTGAGCCCGAGCCTCTCGTGCCAGGAAGTCGCACCGACCGGCGTGCCACGTCAGGGGCGCCATCTCCACGCCGTCCCGGACGCCGGTTCCCCGGGCGTCCCGACCTGGGAGGAGGTCGCGCGAGACCACGGCGGGTTCCTCTACGACGTCGCCTACCGCCTCACGGGCAACCACCACGACACCCAGGACCTCGTGCAGGACGCCCTGCTCAAGATCCGCGGCGGGCTCGAGCGCTACCAACCGGGCTCGTTGCCCGCGTGGATTGCGCGCATCGTCACCAACCAGTTCCTCGACGAGCAGCGCCGCAGGCGGCGCCGCCCGCAGGCACCGCTTCCCGACGTGCCAGACCATGTGCTCCCGAGCTCGCCGGCCGCCGACGAGCACTCCTCCGGGCTCGCCGAGGAGGTCGGGCGTGCGCTCCAGGAGCTCCCCGCCGAGTTCCGCGTTCCGATCGTCCTGTGTGACGTGAGCGACATGTCGTACGCGGAGATCGCGTCCGCTACGAAGGTTCCCGTCGGCACCGTGCGGTCACGCATCCACCGCGGTCGGCGCATGCTGCGTGCCGCGCTGGAGTCGACCGATCAGGCCCCCGTCGTCGCCACCGCGAGTTCGTCCGCCTAGGCTCGGGCGTCGCCACGTCACCAACGTCGCAGCGGAGGCCGGCCCACCGGTGACCGACACGATCACGGCCCCGGGCGCGCTCGTCGAAGCCTCCACGACGCGCCGCCGCGTTCGGTCACGGCCCACGCTCCTCCTCGGGCTCGTCGCGCTCCTGGCGCTCGCGGGGCTGGCGGTGCGCCTGTGGGTGATGACCGGGCGGCTGGGGGCGATCGACTCCGACGAGGCGATTACGGGGTTGATGGCGAAGCACCTGCTCGATGGCGAGTTCCGCGCGTTCATGTGGCGGCTGAGCTACCAGGGCACGATCGCGACCTACCCCGTGGCGTTGAGCTTCAAGCTGTTCGGGGTCAGTCGCTTCACCCTGGAGTTGCCGTTCCTGCTGATGTCGGCGGGCGCGACGGTGGTCCTGTGGCGCATCGGCACACGGTTCCTGCGTCCTTTCCAGGCGGTGTTCGCCGCGCTCGCGTTCTGGCTGTGGCCCGCGCTGTACGTGTGGCTGGGCGTGAAGCCGCTCATGTTCTACGTCCCCACCATGCTGCTCGGCCTGGCCGCGATGCTCTGCGCGCAGCGCGCCGCCGAGCGCCCGAGACGCGCGCTCGACTGGTGTCTCCTCGGACTGTTCCTGGGCGCCGGATGGTGGACGTCGCCGAACATCATGTACTTCGCGGTCCCGTCGGCGATCTGGCTCGCCGCGTACCACTGGCGTTCGCTCTGGCCGCGCGCGCTGCTGGCCGTGCCGTTCGCGATCGTCGGTGCGCTGCCGTGGCTCTGGAACGATCTCCACTACCGCTTCGATTCGTTCAAGCTCGGTGACGGAGAAGCGAGCGGGAGCTATCTCGACCACCTCGGCTACTTCTTCACGCACGCCCTGCCGACCGCGCTCGGGATGCGCGGGTACTTCACCGGGAACTGGATCATCGGTCCCGCGCACGTGCTGGTCTACGGCATCGTGCTCGCGCTGCTCGCCTTCTCGATCGCGCTCGGCATGAAGGCACAGTCCATCGCTGCGATCGGACTTCTCGCGTGCCCGTTCATCTTCGCGGTCAACCCGGTGGGATCGAACCTCGCGAATGACCTCATCGGCAATGGTCGCTACTTCTACTTCTTCACCCCGTTCCTCGCCCTGGCGGTGGGCCAGCTCGCCCGGCCGGTCGCGCCCGCGTGCGTGCTCGCGGTGGCGCTCGCCGTCTCGAGTGTGTGGGGCTTCGCGCGGATCTACGACCTGCGCGCGGGCATCGGTGGCGCGCCCCCTCTCGACGCGGTGATCACGCGGCTCGAGCGGGACGGCCACCACGACGTGTACGCGAGCTTCTGGGTTGCGCTGCGCCTCACGTTCGAGAGCAACGAACGGATCATCGGGGTGGCGACCGACCTCGGCCCGAGCTTCCAGGGGTATTCGGACCGGGTGCGCGACTCGAAGCTGCCCGTCTACGTCGGCTTCCCCGGCGACAACGCGCTGTTCAACCCGCTGCCCGGCCTCCGGACGATCGCGCGCGACCGGGGGATCGCACTGCACGAGACGCGCGTGGGCGATTACGTCATCGTCGTGCCGTCGCGAAGGATCGTCGCGGCGGTTCCGACCACCCCTGGCGCCCGCCGGCCCTGATCATGCGTCGCCGCGTGTGCCGGATCGATTCTTCGATCATCCGTCAGTTGGGACCCGTATGAGGACTTGTTCTGACGGGTGATCGCGAACTGGTGTCACCGTGGTCGTTCTCACGCTCGCTGCTCGGCGGAGTACCCGCCTCGCGGTCGCTCGTTCCTGGCGAGCTGCGCTCGCCTCGTCGCCGCGTGAGCGCGGTCGGGTTACTCGAGGGCGCCGATGCGGAAGGCGGGTACACCGGGGTCACGCCCCTCGAACAGCGTGGCGCGGCCCTTGTCGAGAGCGTCGATCGTCCAGATGTCATCCGACCTGATCTGCGTGACCGGGGTCCAACCCTGCACGATCTGCGCGACGCCGCCCGAGATCTTCAGCACCTGGCCGCTGATTCCCTCGGCGAGGGGGGACGCCAGCCACACCGCGCCGGCGGCGGGGTTTTCAGGCGACATCATCGGGTTGTCGGCCATCTCCTCCCCGGCGCCCACGGTCCCGAGTAGCCGCGTCGCCGCAACAGGAGCAATCGCGTTCACGCGGACTCCGGAGCGCTCGAGCTCGCGCGCGAGGACGATCGTCATCGCCGCGATGCCCATCTTGGCCGCCGCGTAGTTGGTCTGACCGGCGTTCCCGTAGAGGCCGGCTTCCGACGACGTCATGACGATGGCGGCATCGACCGGATCACCGCTCGCCTTCGCCTTCTCGCGCCAGTACGCGCCGGCGAAGTGCGAGGGAGCGAAGTGGCCCTTGAGGTGGACCCGGATCACCGAGTCGAACTCCTCTTCGCTCATGTTGAAGCTCATCTTGTCGCGCAGGATGCCCGCATTGCAGATGAGCACGTCGAGCCCACCGAAGGTGTCGATCGCCTGCTTGATCATCCCCTCGGCGCCGCTCCAGCTCGCGCAGTCGTCGTAGTTGGCGACCGCCTCACCTCCGGCCGCCTCGATCTCGTTCACGACTTGCTGCGCCGGGGTCTGGTCGGATCCCTCGCCGGCGCCGGAGCCGCCGAGATCGTTGACGACGACCTTGGCTCCTTCGCGCGCGAGCAGCCGCGCCTCCGATCGTCCGATGCCGCGGCCGGAGCCGGTCACGACTGCAACCTTGCCGTCGAAGAGACCCACCGTTTCACCTCTCGTCTCGCGCCTACACGGGCCGGACGCCCGTGGCCGCCGACGCTAGCGAGGCACCGAGGGCGGGGGCCAAGCGACACGGCGCGGCCGGGGGAGCGCGGTTGAAGTCGAACGCCCCGTGCGGGCGCGTGTTCACGCGCGCCGGGCGCCGATGAGCCACGCGGCGGCGGCGTACGCCACTCCGCAGGCCGTGGCGTGCTCGGCGAGCGACCCTCGCAGCAACGCCATCGCCTGCGACCTCGTGTCGGGGTCCAGGTCCGCGAGCATGCCCCGCGCGGCCGGGAGGTTGGTCGCGAACTCGACGGCCTCGTCGACGTCGGTCCCGACGAACAGGGACTCACGCACGTCCTCGAGCTCGACGTCGCACCAGCCCGTGGCTTCGAGCATCGTCCGCACGGCGTCGGGTTCGGCGAGGCCGAACGGGCCAGGGGTCATGGGCGGCGGGACCGGCACCGTTCGGCCCATGGCCAGCACCGACCAGAGCTCGCTCAACCACTCGTTCTCGCCGAGCGGCTGCCAAGCCATGATCCGGAGCCGACCGTCGGCCGTCACCGCGCTACCCAAGTTGGCGAACGCCGCGACCGGATCGGCGAAGAACATGGCTCCGAACCGGCTGATGACCACGTCGAACGTGGCCGGGGCGAACCGGTGGACCTGCGCGTCGGCGTGCTCGAAGGTCACGTTCGTGAGGCCTTCCTCGCGCGCGCGTACTCGGGCGAGGTGCAGCATCCTGGTCGACAGGTCGACACCCACTGCCGCGCCGGCCGTCGAGCGGCGCGCCGCGCCCCGCGTGGACTCCCCGCAGCCGCACCCGACGTCGAGGACGCGATCGTTCCGGCCGATCATGGCCGCGTCGAGCAGACGCGCGTTGTACGCGCGCACCGCCGCGTCGTGGCGATCCTCGGACTCCGCCCATGCGTCGCCCTCGGGACCGTCCCAGCGGCCGGCCTGGTCGACGTTCTCGATCGACGGCATCGCGCCGGAGACTACCCGGCGGGTTGCGCGAGGATCTCCGAGGTCGACCACCCGAAGGGGAGAGCACATGAAGTTCTCGATGATCTTCGAGGCGCAGGTGGAGTACGGGACCCCCGACGTCGAGCGTCAGGCGATCCTCAACTGCATCGAACAGGCGGTCTACGCCGAGCAGGTCGGGTTCGATGCGGTGTGGGCGGTCGAGCACCACGCGCTCGTCGAGTACTCGCACATGAGCGCGCCCGAGGTCTTCCTGGCGGCAGTCGCGGCGAAGACGACCCGCATTCGCGTGGGCCACGCGGCAGTGTGCATGCCGTTCGGCTACAACCACCCGGTCCGAGTCGCCGAGCGCGCCGCCATGCTCGACATCATCTCCAACGGCAGGCTCAACCTCGGCGCCGCGCGCGGAGGGACGGCTCAGGAGATGGCGCTCGTCGGCGTCGACCCCGAGCGCACGGTCGCGGAGGTCAAGGAGGCATTGACGTTCATCGGACACTGCTGGCGCGAGGAGACGATCCAGTGGCACAGCGATCTCCTCACCGTCGAGCACCCGCCCGAGCGGCCGCCGCACACCGTGGTGCCGAGGCCGGTCCAGCGTCCACACCCACCGCTGTACCTCGCGTGCACGAACCCGGAGACGGTGAAGCGCGCCGCGCAGTACGGAGTAGCTCCGATGGTGCTCGGCTTCGGCGGACCAGAGGTCATCGGCAGGATGCGTGCCACCTTCGACGAGGAGCGAGCGGCGCGTGATCCCGATGCCGTCGTGTCGCCGGGGCACATCAACGACCAGTTCGTCGCGCTGTGCCCCTCGTTCCTGATGGACGACCGCGAGCAGGCACTCCACATCGGTGCACGCGCCCTGCGGTTCTTCGCCGAGGCAATCAGTCACTGGGCGGCACCGAACGGGGTGGCACCCGTGCACGGGACCGACGAGGTCGACAACGTCGCCTTCATGAAGGAG
>DASPTH010000080.1:0-16796 GCA_035623515.1 Acidimicrobiia bacterium | reverse complement strand
CCCGAGCGCGCCCGCCTCGAGTGCCTGGGCCAGCTCGGCTCGCATCGCGGTGACCTGCTCGGGGCTGGCCTCCTGGCCGACGGCGTCGGGGCCCATGACGTAACGGCGGATCGCGCAGTGGCCGACGAGGAAGCCCGCGTTCACCGCGATGTTGCCCTCGAACCGGTCGAGGAACTCGCCGAACGTGCGCCACCCCCAGTCCGTCCCCTGCTCCAGCGCGGGGAGCGGCATGCCCTCGACCCGCGCCATCATCCGGCGCAGGTAGTCGGCGTCGGGCTCACCGTCGCGGAGGGGCGCGAGGCTGAAGCCGCAGTTCCCGCCGATCACGCTCGTGACGCCGTGCATGCTCGACGGCGATGCGCTCGGGTCCCACATGAGCTGCGCGTCGTAGTGCGTGTGCGGGTCGATGAATCCCGGCGCCACGACGCAGCCGGTCGCGTCGATCTCGCGCGCGGCCTCCTCGTCGATCTTCCCGATGGCGACGATGCGCCCGTCGCGGATCCCGACGTCGGCGACGACGCCCGGCCTGCCGGTGCCGTCGACGACGGTGCCGCCTCTGATGACTTCGTCGAGCACGTTGACCACCTGCCGCGTGGGCTCACTCGCGACCAGAAATTCCGGGGCTGGTGAACTGTAGCCTTGGCCCTCCGGCACCGCTCTCGACGCCACAAGGGGACAGTGATGGCCGACTGGTCCGACCACCAGTGGAAGCTGCTGATCGGCGGCGACCTCGTCGACGGTGCCAACGGCACGTCCGCCATCGTGAACCCCGCGACCGAAGAGGTCGTCGGGCTCGCGCCGGAAGCCTCCGTCGACCAGGCCCTTGAGGCGGCGCGCGCCGCGCAGCAGGCCTTTCCCGGGTGGGCGGCCACGCCGGTCGCGGAACGGAGCGCGCTGCTGCGCGCGGTCACCGACGAGCTCGTGAAGCTCCAGGGCGACCTCGTGCCGCTGATCATCGCCGAGACCGGCGCCACCGCCACCGTCGGCTCCCGGATGCAGGTGCCGGTCGCGATCGAGCGGTTCGAGCGCTACGCGCGTGACGCGGGGAAGAACCTCGGGATCCCGCTGCCACCGTCACCGGTGGCGTCAACGCCGCTGGCGCCCGGCGCGCTCATGGGTGCGTACGTGAACCGCCAGCCCGTCGGCGCGGTCGCGTGCATCTCGCCCTACAACTTCCCGCTCACCAACATCGCCGGCAAGATCGCACCGGCGCTCGCGGTCGGGTGCACGGTGGTGGTGAAGCCGGCGCCCCAGGACCCGCTGGCGATCCTCGCGCTCGGCGAGATCATGCGCGACGTGGGGTTCCCGCCCGGCGTGGTGAACGTCGTGACCTCGGTCGACGTCGCCCCGGCCGTCGCCCTCACGGAGACCCGCGACATCGACATGGTGTCGTTCACCGGATCGACGGTCGCGGGGCAGGCGATCTACCAGGCCGGCGGTGCGACCATGAAACGGCTGCTGCTCGAGCTCGGCGGCAAGGGTGCTGCCATCGTCTTCGAGGACGCCGACCTCGACCTCGCGGTCACCGGCATCGGGAGCGTGTGGACCTTCCACAGCGGCCAGATCTGCACCGCGCCCACGCGCGCCGTCGTGCACCGCAGCCGCTATGACGAGCTGGTCGACCGGCTGGCGGGGATGGCCGGCGGGCTGCGGGTGGGCGACCCGCTCGCGCAGGACACCATCGTCGGGCCACTCATCTCGGGCGCACAGCGCGACCGCGTCGAGGCCTACGTGGGTGCCGGCGCCGACGAGGGCGCGACCGTCGTCGTCGACGGCCGCAAGCCCGCGGTCGACCGCGGCTTCTACGTCGCCCCGACGCTGCTGGCCGAGTGCACGGTCGACATGAAGCCCGTGCGGGAGGAGATCTTCGGTCCCGTGATCGTGGTGGTCCCGTTCGACGACGAGGACGAGGCCGTGGCGATCGCCAACAGCACCGACTTCGGGCTCTACGACTACGTGTTCACCACCGACAGCGAGAAGGGCTTCCGGGTCGCGGGACGACTCCGCTCCGGCAACGTCGGCATCAACACCGCCCAGCGCAACATGGAAGCGCCGTTCGGCGGGTTCAAGATGAGCGGCATCGGCCGTGACGGTGGCGACTTCGGCCTCATCGCGTACACCGAGATGCAGTCAGTGGTCTGGCCCGGGTGACCGCCCGTTCGCGCAAAGTTGCGTCAGCAGCCGTCGTATAGCGTCGGTTGATGACGCAACTTCGAGGACTGGAGTGACCGCGATGCCCGATCAGAAGCCGGCGATGCTCGACGGGATCCGCGTGATCGAGTGCTCGCTGCTCGGGCCGGCCGCGATCACGTCGCACTTCGTCGACCTCGGCGCCGAGGTGATCAAGGTGGAGGCGCCGTCGGGAGACTACGTGCGGCAGATGACGTGGCCGATGGTGAACGACATCTCGCTCATGCACCTGCATGTCAACCGGGGCAAGCAGTCCGTCGTGCTCGACCTGAAGGTGCCGGAAGCCATCGAGGTCTTCGAGGAGCTGGTGCGCGCGTCGCACGTCGTCATCGAGGCGATGCGGCCGGGGTTCCTCGAGAAGCGCGGGCTCGGGTACACCCGGCTGCGTGAGCTGAACCCGGCGATCGTCATGTGCACGATCTCGGGCTACGGCGCCACCGGCCCGTACCGCGACCTGCCGAGCCACGGCATCGCCTACGACGCGTGGGCCGGCACGTTGCAACCCGTCGTCGACGACGACGGCTTCTGCCGCATCCCCGACCAGGCGAACATCGGCATCACCGCGGGCCCCGCCTTCGGCGCCATCGGCATCCTGGCCGCGCTCGTTCGCGCGCAACGGACCGGCGAGGGCGCCAACATGGAGATCGCGCAGTCGGACTCCGCCGCCTACTTCGACTGGTACCGCATCGAGACGTGGAAGGGCTACGACGAGCGGCCCGACACCGAGGTCACCGGCAACCCGTCCGACGACTACGAGCGTCGCGCGCCGGGCCTCGGAGGCATGTGGGAGGGCGTTCGCTACCAGTACTACGAGGCCGCCGACGGGCACGTCCTGTTCATGGCGTCGGAGCAGGCATTCTGGAAGAACTTCTGCGAGGGCATCGGGCGCATGGACCTGTTCGACAAGTGGCCCGGCAAACGGATCGCCGACCACGCGCGCGGCAACACCGAGCTGCAGGCCGAGCTGCGCGACATCTTCAGGGCGCGCACGATCGAGGAGTGGGTCGCGTTCGCCGACGAGCACAACACCACCATCGCGCCCGCCAACACGCCGCAGAGCGTCCGCGACGACCCGCAGTTCCTCGACCGATTCCGGTGGACGACCGAGGAGGAGACGGGTGCCGCCGAGCTGCTGTTCCCACTCCACGTGGAAGGCGAGGAGTTGCCGGTGCCGACGATGGCGCCCACGGTGGGGGAGCACACCGACACCGTGCTGACGAACGTGCTCGGCTACGACGCCGACCGCCTGGCGAAGCTGAAGGAAACCGGCGCACTGGGTTGACGTGGGGAGGTCCGCGGGATGGGTTTGCTTCGAGACCGGCGGGAAGAGCGGCGCGACGAGCCGGGCGACTCGCACTACCAGTTGCGCGAGAAGATGTTCTCGATCGGCGACGACTACTGGGTCGAGACCGGCCGGGGCGAACGCGCGTTCAAGGTGGACGGCAAGGCCCTCCGGGTGCGCGACACGCTCGTGATCGAGTCGCCCTCGGGTGACGAGCTGTGCACCATCCAGGAGAAGAAGGTGCGGGTGCGCGACACGATGGACGTGGAGCGCGGCGGCGACACGATCGCCAGCGTCAAGAAAGCGATGGTCACGCCACTCCGCGAGCGGTACTCGATCGACGTCCACGGTGGGAATGATCTCGAGGCGAAGGGCAACATCGTCGACCACGAGTACACGATCGAACGCGACGGCGACAAGGTCGCCGAGGTCTCGAAGCGCTGGTTCCGCGTGCGCGACACCTACGGCATCGAAGTCGAACCCGGCGAGGACGCGGCACTGGTCATCGCCGTCGTCGTCTGCATCGACCGCATGGGCCACGACTGACCCGACGCGGTCGTCAGCTCCCGTGCGCGTCGAGCACGGGGGCGACCCCCGGCGCGGCCACCCGGCCCCAGTTGCCGAACACCGCCGGGTAGCGCACGTGCCGCACCCGGCCGAGCCCGGGCCACTCGTCGACCTGGTAGAGCTGCGCATGCCGCACCTGCGGCTCGTCGAAGTGCTCGTCGATCGTCAGGCACGGGCCGGCGGGAACGTCGGCCGCGCGGAAGCGTGCGAGTGCCTCGTCGATCGTGAGGTCCTTCGTCGCCCGCTCGACGCACTCGAACATCGATGCCACGACCGATGCCTGATCGGGCTGGCCGAGCACCTCGTCCACGAACTCCGGGTGGCCGAGCTCGGCGAACGTCGCCCGGATCTGGTTCCCGGTGACCGGCGCGCACACGATCCAGCCGTCGCGCGCCCGGACCGGCCGGATCGCCGACGCCTGGAGGTTCTCCGCGACGTCGGGCTGGTGGTCGACGAACACCCGGTTCGTGAAGAGGTCGCAGAAGTTGATGTAGCTGGCGACGTCGAGCATGGACACCTCGATGCGCTCGGCGGTGCCGGTGCGCTCGCGCTCGAACAACGCCGCGAGGATCGCCTGGGCAGCCATCATCGCCACGAGCTTGTCCACGGGGAACCCGGCGATCAGCACCGGGTCGCGGCCGGGGCCCACGAGCGCGTCGCTGAGCGCGCTGCGGCCCTGGAGCACGGTGTCGAACGCCGGCTCCGACGACAGCGGCCCGTCGGGCCCGTACCCGGTCACGAAGCAGCGCACGAGACGCGGGTTGGTCGCGGTGAGCACGTCGTCGGACAGCCCGAGCCCGTCGGCGACACCGGCACGCCAGTTCGCGAGGAACACGTCGCTCTCGGCGAGCAACCCGAGGAGCCGTGCACGCCCCGCGGGATCCTTGAGGTCGAGGGCGACGCTCTGCTTCGACCGGTTGCAGTTCGCGAACACGGGGCTGAACGCGGTGGAGGGACGCCCGAACCTGCGGAAGGGGTCACCCTTCGGGTGCTCGATCTTCACCACCTCCGCTCCGAGGTCGGCCAGCATCATCCCTGCGAAGGGCCCCGCGAGGTAGATCGCGGCCTCGATGACCTTCACACCCGCCAGCGGGCCACGGTGGTGCGCGTCTTCCATGCCCGGCATTCTGCCCTCGATACAGTCCGGGCGTGCGACTGGCGGTCACCATCGACGTCGAGGCCCGCGACCATCCGTGCCGGGAGGGCAACTTCCGTGCCGTGGTCGATGCGCTCGTCGGCGCGGGGGCACCGGCGACGCTGTTCGTGCAGGGCGGGTGGGTCGGGCAGCGAGCGACGGCCGACGAGCTCGACGCGCTGCGCGCCGACGGCATGGAGGTCGGGCTGCACGGGCACACGCACCGCCGGTTCACGGAGCTCACCGCCGACGAGATCGTCGGCGAGCTCGCCGCGGCCGACCAGGCGCTGACGGGAGTGGGCGTGCCGCCCGTGCGGCCGCTGTTCCGCCTCCCGTACCTCGCCGGTAACACCGACGCCTTCGTGCTGCAGACGGTCGCGGTGCAGGGCTGGTGGCACGTCGACTGCCACGCAGTGGCCTACGACTGGCGTGACGACGTGCGGCACGACCCGGTGCGGGTCGCGCAGCACGTGATCGACGACGTCGAGGGGCGCCGCCGCGACGGGGCCGACTGTGCCATTCTCCTGTTCCACAGCTGGCCCGATCCGACACCGGAGGCGACGCGCATCCTGCTCGAGCACGCGCGCGCACACGCCGACGAGCTCGTGCGCGTCACCGATCTCCCGCGCCGGGCGTGGACCAACCCGGTCACGCTCTCGTGAGCGTACGGCTCACGCCCGACGAGGCCTGGCGGGTGTTGGAGCGCGCGCACACCGGGATCCTCACCACGCTGCGCCGCGACGGCATGCCGGTCACGTTGCCGATGTGGTTCGTGGCGCTCGATCGCACGATCTGCTTCAGCACGCCGTCCCGCACCAAGAAGTTGGCGCGGGTCCGGCGCGACGCGCGCGCGTCGTTCCTGGTCGAATCGGGTGAGCGATGGGCCGAGCTCGAAGCGGTCCAGCTCAACGGGCGAGTCGAGGTGGTGGGCGACGAGGCCCTGCAGGCCTGCATCGCCGAGGCGCTCGACACGAAGTACGCCGCTTTCCGCACCGCGCCGTCGGCGATGTCACGGGCGACGCGTGACCACTACGAGGGTCGCACCTACCTGCGCCTCGTTCCCGACGAGCGCTTCCTGTCGTGGGACAACCGGAAGCTCGGCCTGGCGTGACGGCTACTTCGTGATGCCGAAGCGCTCCAGGCCGAAGGCGCGGATCGCGTTGCCGCGGATGAACTTGTAGGTCTCGTCCTCGGTCAGCCCGGCTTCCGCGCAGATCTTCTCGGCCGTCTCCTTCGAGTGCGGGAACGTCGAGTCGGCGTGCGGGTAGTCGGTCTCGAAGCAGATCTGGTCCATGCCGATCACGTCGCGGTTGGCGAGACCGATCTCGTCGTCGAAGATGCAGCCGTAGATGCGCTGCATGTAGCTCGTGGGCCGTTCGGGGAGGTCGGTGCCGAACGAGTTGGCGCTGCGTTCCTCCCAGAGCTTGTCGGCGCGCTCCATCACGTAGGGCATCCAGCCCACCTGGCCCTCGCTGTACGCGAGCGTGAGCCGCGGGAAGCGCTCGAGTGTGCCCGAGAAGATGTAGTCGATCATCGAGCCCATCGCGTTCGCGAACGTCAAGGTGGAGCTCACGATGAACGGGGCATCGGGGGAGGTGGTCGGCATCTTGGAGCTCGATCCGATGTGCATGCAGACCACGGTGCCGGCGTCCTGGCACGCGGCGAAGAGCGGGTCCCAGTGGTGGTCCTTGTCGTGGATCGACGGCAACCCGAGCGGGAACGGGTTCTCGGGGAACGTGATCGCGTACACGCCCCGGTCGGCGACGCGCTGGACCTCCTGCACGCACAGATCGACGTCCCAGAGCGGCAGCAGCGCGAGCGGGACGAGCCGCCCCGTGCCGGCGCCCGCGCACCAGTCGTCGACGAGCCAGTCGTTGTAGGCCTGCACGCAGAGCAGCGCGAGGTCGTGGTCCTTGCGTTCGTAGAAGGTCTGGCCGCAGAAGCGGGGGAGCGTGTTCGGGAAGCAGATCGACGCCTCGGTGTGGTTGGCGTCCATGTCGGCGAGACGCTCCTTCTGCTTCCAGCAGCCCGGGCGGATCTCGTCGAACGTGGTGGGCGTGACGTCGAGCTCGGGGAACCCGATGGCGGCCGACAGCTTCGGGAACGGGTAGACGAGGTCGTCGTAGAGCCACCAGTCGCACGGTGCTCCGCCCTCGGCGCCCTTCTCGTAGGTGAAGTTGCCGCCCTCGAAGTGGAAGACCGCGGCGTCGCGCTCGACGCGCGGGCCCCGGTCGATGTACTTCTTCGGCAGGCGGGACGTCCAGAGGTCGGGTGGCTCGACCACGTGGTCGTCGACGGAGATGATCATCGGGATCTCGGCCATGGGCCGCCATCGTAGGACGACGTTCCCCCGCGGGAGCGAGCCGGGTATCCCGGCGAGGAGCGAGCGACCAAACCCGAGTAGCTTCCGGAGCCATGCCGCGTGAGCCCCAGCCGAACGAGCCCTTCGAGGAACCCGCGTTCGACCAGATCGCACCGATCAGCCGCATGCACGTGCAGGCGATGGAGACGATGGACGACGACGCGGTGTGGATCGGCGCCGGGATGCACCAGGTGGTCGTCTACACGATCGGGCGCAAGAGCGGGAGCGAGCACAAGGTGGCGCTGCCGGTGTGGTTCGACGACGACGGCAACCGGATCGTGGTGGCCTCGTACGCGGGCAACGACGCACACCCGCACTGGTACCTCAACCTGGCCGACAAGGACGCCAACCCGGTCGTGCGCGTCCGGGCCCAGGACCACGAGTTCTGGGCCGACGCGCAGGTCCTCGAGGGCGGTGAATACGACGAGGTGTGGCAGCAGCTCGTCGCCGACCGCGCCTACTACGCGAACTACCAGACCCGCACGACGCGCAAGCTGCCGATCGTGCGCCTGGTCGAGTTGCGGCCTGCGTAGCGCCGGGAAGAGCCGGGAGAAGGAGGACGGCGGATGGACATCGGTGATTCGCCCGAAGAAGCCGCGTTCCGCCGCGAGGCACGCGCGTTCCTCGAACAGCACGCCGAGCGCAAGGTCCCGGGTGTCACCAACCTGGACGAGCTCGACCGCCACGACCCGCACTGGATGTGGGACCACATCGAACGGTGCCGCGAGTGGCAGCACGTCCTCTACGACAACGGGTGGGCGGGCATCACCTGGCCGAAGGAGTTCGGCGGCCGCGGCGGCACCGCCATCCAGCAGGCGATCTACACCGAGGAGGAGTCGCAGTTCGACGTCGTGAGCGGCGTCTTCTCCGTGGGGATCGGGATGGTGGCACCGACGCTCATGGCCCACGCGACACCGGCGCAACAGGAGCGATACCTCGACCCCATGCTCCACGGCGACGAGCTGTGGTGCCAGCTCTTCAGCGAGCCGGGCGCGGGCTCCGATCTCGCGACGCTCGGGACGCGCGCCGTGCGCGACGGCGACGAGTGGGTGGTCGACGGCCAGAAGGTGTGGAACTCCTACGCGCAGTATGCCGACTGGGGCATCCTCCTCACCCGCACCGACCCCGGCGCGCCGAAGCACCGCGGCATCACCTACTTCGTCGTCGACATGAAGACGCCGGGCATCGACGTGCGACCACTCCGACAGATCACCGGCATCGCGCACTTCAACGAGGTCTTCCTCTCGGGTGTGCGCATCCCTGCTGCCAACGTGATCGGCGAGGTCAACGGCGGCTGGGCCGTCACCCACACCACGCTCGCGAACGAGCGGGCCGTCATCGGCGTGGGAGGCGGCGGTCGCAACGCCGGCGACGTCATCGCGCTGGCGCGCCGTTTCGGCGTCACCGACGACCCGCGGATCCGCCAGGAGCTCGCGCAGATGTACATCCGCACCGCGACGCTGCGGTACCTCGGCCTCGAGCTGCGCACCGCGATGAGCCAGGGCCGGCCGCCGGGCCCCGAGGCGTCGGTGTTGAAGCTGGCGTTCTCGCAGCACGCGGCCCGCACCGGTGACCTCGTGATGCGCGTGCTCGGTCCCGAGGCAACTCTCTACGGTGACGACGCCCTCGACAAGGCACGCTGGCAGGACTACTTCCTCAACCAGTTCAACGTGCGCATCGGCGGCGGCACCGACGAGGTGCAGCGGAACGGCATCGCCGAACGGGTGCTCGGCCTGCCGCGCGACCCGACGTCGGACCGCGACATCCCGTGGAAGGATCTCGCGCGGTGAGCCGGGTGTCCCGGCTCGCAAGGAGGCGGTCGCCGAAGGGCGAGCGGTGCGGCCCGGCGCCCGTGAGCGAGCGTCGGCGTGCTCGGTATCGGGGCGAGCAGCGAGTGAACCATGGGGCAGGCGCCGAGAGCGGGGAGCGGTGAGGCTGCTCGACACGGTCGCGATCACCGGCGCGGCGTCGGGTATCGGCCGGGCCACCGCCCATCGGCTCGGCGAGCGCGGCCACCGCGTGATCACGGTCGACCTCCACGACGCCGACGTCGAAGCCGACCTCGGCACGCGCGCCGGCCGCGAGCACGCCATCGAACGCGTCACGCACTTGTGCCACGGTGCGCTCGACGGCCTGGTCACGTGCGCAGGTCTCACCGGGCTCCCCGACCGGCCGGCGTCGCTCCTGGTGTCGGTCAACTACTTCGGCACCGTCGAGGTGCTCGACGGGCTGCGGGGCGCGCTCGCCGAGGGACGCGAGCCCGCGGCCGTCGCCATCAGCTCGAACGCCACCACCACCCAGCCCGGTATCTCGCAGGCGTTGGTCGACGCGTGCCTCGCCGGTGACGAGGCGGCAGCCCGGGCGCGGGCGGGTGAAGGCGAGTCGCTGAGCACCTACGGGGTCACGAAGCTCGCGCTCGCCCGCTGGATCCGCCGCCGCGCGCCCACCGAGGAATGGGCGGGCGCCGGCATCCGGCTGAACGCCATCGCGCCGGGCGCCACGCAGACCCCGCTGCTGCAGGAAGGGCTCGACCATCCCACGGTGGGCCCGCTCATCGAGGACTTCCCGGTCCCCGTCGGGCGGCGGGGAGAGCCCGAGGAGATCGCGGCGCTGATCGAGTACCTGCTCGGCCCCGACGCCCGTTTCTTCTGCGGGTCGGTCGTGTTCTGCGACGGCGGTACCGACGCGCTGCTGCGCGCCGACGACGCGCCGCCACCGTGGCAGCCGGCTCCGTAGGACCGGCATGAGTGCACTCGACGGACGGGTCGCGCTCGTCACCGGTGCCGCCGCGGGGATCGGCCGCGCGGCCGCGCTCGTGCTCGCGCGCGAGGGCGCGAGCGTGGTCGTGGCCGACATCGACGACGCCGGCGGCGCCGAGACCGTCGGCCTCGTCGAGGACGCGGGTGGCGTCGCGTCGTTCGTGCACACCGACGTGAGCAGGGCCGACGAGGTCGAGGCGATGGTGCACCACGCGGTCTCCACGTTCGGTGGTCTCGACTGCGCACTCAACAACGCGGGGATGGGCACCGGTGGCCAGCCGATCGCCGACCATCCGCTGCCGGAATGGGAACGCGCCATCGGCGTGATGCTCACCGGCGTCTTCCTCGGCATGAAGTACGAGATCCCGGCGATGCTCGCCCGCGGCGGCGGCGCGATCGTGAACACGTCGTCGGTGGCGGGACTCACCGGGTATCCCGGTCAGTCGGGCTATGTCGCGGCGAAGCACGGTGTGATCGGCCTCACGCGCACCGTCGCCCTCGAGTACGGCGCACAGGGGATACGGGTCAACGCCATCTGTCCCGGCACCGCGCGCACGCCCATGGTTGCCGCGGCCTTCGACCACGTTCCCGAGGTCGCCGAGCACCTCGTGAGCCTCCATCCGATCGGGCGGGTGGCCGAACCCGCGGAGATCGCCGAGGCCGCCGTGTGGTTGTGCACGGACGCCGCGTCGTTCGTGCTCGGCGCGGCGCTCTCCGTGGACGGTGGCTACACGGTGCTGTAGTGCTCGAGCGCGGGCGCGGTGAGCATCGCCGTGGTCATGTCGACCAGGTTGTCGATGAAGGCTTCCTCGTCGAGCAGACGCTCGACTGGCTCGTCGTCGATGATCCGGGCCCGTTCGGCGACCTGCATCGTGACGAACGCGAGGCCCGCCAGCGCGCGTTCGTGCAGCACGCGCTTCGGGAGGTGGGGGACGGCGGAGCGGATCACGTCGGTCTCGGCCTCGAAGCTGATGAGGTCGGGCCGGTCGATCTCGGCGTCGAGATCGGAACGCAACGGCGAGCGCAGGAGGAGCTGGAAGCTGATGCGCACGTAATCGCGCGTCTCCTCGGTGGCGAGGTAGCCGGCGATGCGCCGCACGATCGCCTCCACCAGGCCGCGCGGGTCGTCGCGCCGGGCCCGGAGGTCGGCCCGGATCGTCGCCACCTCGGAGTCCGACAGCGCGTGCCGCTCGATGACGGCCCGGATCAGGTCCTGCTTCGAGCCGAAGTGGTACTGGATCGCCGACGCGTTGCGCTGCCCGGCCCGTTCGTGGATCTCGCGGATCGGGACGTCGACACCGCTCCGCGCGAAGAGGTACTCGGCGGCACGGAGCAGCCGGTCGCGGGTGTCGGACGCGTCTCGTGGCACGTACTACACGACCGTTCAGTGCATCCCGCCGCCGACGGCTTCCTTGCCGGTCAGCCACGGGCGGCCGACCTCGCGCAGGTCGTCCCACTTGGCGAACACGGAGGCGTCGGTCTGCCCGAGGTCCTCCGGCGTGGGCCCGATGCGATCGGCGATCGGCCGGAGCGCCTCGACGTCGAATCCGTAGAACTCGGCGTGGTTCAGGCCGAGCATCTGCTGCGTCTCGTCGATCGGGACGTCCCAGAAGCGCTCCTTCAGGAACTCGCGCGTGTACGGCCACGTGCCTTCCGGGTGGGGGAAGTCGTTGCCCCACATGATGTTGCCCACGCCGATCTCGTAGCGACGTCCGATCTCGCGGCGGCGCGTGTTCGACGACCCGATCTTGACGTTGCGGTCGAAGTAGTCGCTCGGCCTCATCGTGAGGTTGGTGAAGCGGTTCGCCGTCTTCCGGGCTCCGTGGTTGCGGTTGTACGTGTCGTCGAGCATCCACAACAGGTCGGCGGCCCAGAAGCTGCCGGCCTCGGTGACCGCGAACCCGAGGCCGGGAAAGCGCTCGAACACGCCCGCGCACAGCAGGAACCAGAGCGGCCGCGCCGTCCACCACCGGGTCTCGGCCACGTACATGCCGTAGAAACCGGGGCCGGTCCCGTAGTCCTGGTGCGCGCCCGGGCCCGAGTGCGTGTGCACGGGGAGGTGCAGCTCCTCGCAGACGGCCCACACCGGGTCGTACACGTCGTGCGCGTACGACGGGTACTCGCCCCACTGCGCGGGGACGAGCACGCCGCCGCGCAGCCCCGACCCGTGGGCGCGCCGGATCTCCGCGACCGCACCGGGGATGTCGCCGAGGATCGGCGCGACCGCGAGACCCTTGCGGCGCTCGGGTGACGTCGCGCACAGCTCGGCGCACCACCGGTTGTACGCACGCGCGCCGGCGAGCAGGAGCTCGGGGTCGAGCTCGGCGCCGATCACCAGCCCGGCACCGAACGGCGCACCCATCGTGCCGGTGGCGGCGTCGGGGCCGGGGAAGATCACCTCGGCGGCGACGCCGTCGTTGTCGAGCTCCCGGTCGCGCTTCGGCGCGTCCCACCCGCAGCGGAGCCCGCCCTCGTGCAGGCTCTCCACACCCTCCGCGTGGCCGAACCACTCCTCCTGGAACTCGTCGTCACCGCCCATGAGCAAACCGCCCCGCTCCTCGCGCATGGCCGCGAGCAGCGCCGCGCGCTCCACGAGCGAGTCGTCGAACGCGTCGCGGTACTGCGGGTCCAGATACGCGCGGTACTCGGGCGTCTCGAGCCCGGCGTGACAGTCGGAGGAGATGACGACGTAGCGGTCCATGGGGCCTCCTGCTCCTCGGCGATCCGGGCTACTCGGGGATCCGGCCGGCGAGCGCGTGGTCGATGGCGGCGTCCCCGAACCGGCTGCGCACGAGGGACTCGAGGTAGGGCGCGCGGGCGAGCTCGGCGCCACCTTCGATCCCGAGGCTCTGGCCCGTGACCCACGACGACTCCGGGCCGGCGAGATAGCGCACGCCCGCCGCGATGTCGTCGGGTTCTCCGGTGCGTCCGAGCGGCTTCTGCTCCAGGAACTGCGCGATCACGGCCTCGTTCGCGAACAAGCCGTCCTTGGTCGTGTCGGTCTTGACGAGCCCGGGACGCACCGCGTTCACGCGGATGCCGAGTGGCGCGAGCTCGAGCGCCGCTCCCCGCACGAGGCCCTCGACGCCCGACTTCGACGTGTTGTAGATCGCGAGGAACGGCCACGGGATCGTCGCGGCGTCGGAGGAGATGCACACGATCGACCCGCCACCGGCCTCGGCCATGAGCGGGGTTGCGTTCCTGATCACGAGGAACGCCGACACGATGTTGCGGTTGAGGTCGTCGAGCACCTCGGCGCCGTCGAACATGAGGAGCGGCTTCATCGTGCCGCCGCCGATCACCGACACCGCGATGCCGAGGCGGTCCGCCATACCCGCGGCCTGCGTGAGCGCGGCGCGGAGCGCAACCTCGTCGAGCGCGTCGCCGACGAAGCACTCGACTCGGGCGTCGTCGCCCGCGAACTCGGCGATCCGGTCCCTCGTGGTCGCGAGCGTCGACTCGGTGCGCCCCATGATCACGACGGCGGCGCCGTCGCGCGCCAGCCACGCGGCCGACGCGCCGCCGATGCCGCCCCCGCCGCCCGTGACCAGCGCCGCCTGCCCGGCGAGGGGCTTCGCCCTCATGCGACCGGCAGCGGGAGGGCTTCTTCGTTGGTGAGCCACGGGCGCCCGGCCTTCCGGAGGTCGTCCCACTTCGCCAGCACCGACTCGTCCGTCTGGCCGAACTCCGCGGGCGTCGGGCCGATGCGCTCCGCGATGGGCCGGAGCTTCTCGAGGTCGAAGTTGTAGAACTTCGCCGCGTTGTGCCCGAGGATCTGGGCGGTCTCGTCGACGGGAACGTCCCAGAACCGGTCCTTCAGGAAGTCGCGCGTGTACGGCCACGTGCCTTCCGGGTGGGGGAAGTCGTTGCCCCACATGATGTTCTCCACGCCGATCTCGAAGCGTCGCGCGATCTCGCGCCGGCGCGTGTTCGACGAGCCGATCGCGCAGTTGCGGTCGAAGTACTCGCTCGGGAGCATCGTGAGGATCCCGCGCGTGTCGGCCATCTTCCGCGCGCCGTGGTCACGCGTGGCCATCATGTCGAGCCGCCACAGCATGTCGGCGGCCCAGAAGCTGCCGGCCTCCGTGATCGCCATGCGCAGCCGCGGGAAGCGCTCGAACACGCCGGTGAGCAGCATGAACCACATCGGTCGCGACGTGAAGAAGATCGTCTCGTAGCCGTACACGCTCATCCACCCCGGCACTTCGCCGTAGTCCTCGTGGGCGCCGGGCCCGGAGTGACAGTGCACCGGAAGGTCGAGCTCCTGCGCGACCGCCCACACCGGGTCGTAGCGGTAGCTCGTGTACGACGGGTACTGCCCCCACTGCGGCGGGATGATGATGCCGCCTCGCAGGCCGTCGGCGTGTGCGCGACGGATCTCGGCGATCGCGCCGTCGAGGTCGCCGAGGATCGGCGCCACGATCAGGCCGGCGCGTCGCTCGGGGCTGTCCTGGCACAGCCCTGCCGCCCATCGGTTGTACGCGCGCGCGCCGGCCAGGAGGTGGTCCGGGTCGCGCGTGGCCACCGGGTTGAAGCCGGCGCCGAACGGCGCACCCATGCTCCCGGTGGCGGCGTCCGGGCCAGGGAACATGACCTCGCCGGTGACGCCGTCGCGGTCGAGCTCCCGGTCGCGCTTGGCCGCGTCCCACGCGCCGCGCATCCCGATCTCGTGGAGACTGTTGCCCTCCTCGTCCTCGCCGAACCACTCCTCCTTGAACGCGTCGTCACCGGTGAAGGGGTCCATGCCCGCGGCGGCGCGGCGCTCGTCGATCAGGGCTTGGCGTTCGGCCAGCTCCACGTCGAAGTCGTCGCGGTACTGCGGGTCGAGGTAGTCGCGGTACACCGGCGAGTTCGGTCCCGCGTGGCAGTCGGACGAGATGACCACGTATCGATCCATGCCGATCCCCCTCGGGTTCGTCGCGCGATCCGGCGATCTGATGCAATGGCATTACTACCACGAACGCCGGCTGCCGTCGAGACCCCGACGCGGTAGGCCCGCGGCACGTCGGCTGTGGGCCTCACCCGCGCGTTGCGTCGGCAGCGCGCTACGTGCGTTCGGCCATGAGCGCCTCCTGGACGGCTTCTCTCGGTTGGCGGCCGTTGACCTTCTCGCTCGGGATGGGCGAGTAGCCCATGTAGGCGTACTCGGGGTGGTAGGCGGGCGCCGCGGTGGTCGTGGAGGTCGAGGCCCTCGAGCTCGCCCTCCTTCGAGATGCGGAGCATCGCGATCGCCTTGATCGAGTACACGAGCAGGAGCCCGGCGGCGAGCGTGCACACCACGATGGTGGCGCTGCCCTTGATCTGGGCGATGAGTTGGTCGGCGTTGCCTCCGTAGAGGATGCCGGTGACCCGCCCGCCCGACGTGTCGGCTCCCGAGGCGCCGGGAAGGCCGTCGTTGCCCACGGCGAGCAACCCGAGGCTCAGCGGGCCCCGGATCCCCGCGGCGCCGTGCACGGCGAACGCGCCGCACGGGTCATCGACCCGGATCCACTCGGTGAAGTCGACGGCGAGCACGCAGATCACACCGGCGCGCGGCCGGGCCTTCGTCGTCGACGGTCCTGCGAGCACCCGTCGGTCGAGGAGCGCATGCGTGCCCGGACCGACGGATGCTCGCCGAGGGGGCTCACGTCGTCACAGGGCGTCCTCGCCGATCTCACGCGTGCGGATGCGGACCGCCATCTCGACCGGCTGGATCCAGAGCTTCCCGTCACCGATCTGGCCGGTCCGCGCCTCCTCGACGATGGTGTTCGCGACCTTCTCGGTCTCGCTGTCCTTCACCAGCACCTCGATGCGGACCTTCGGCAGGAAATCCACCCTGTACTCGCTGCCGCGGTAGACCTCGGTGTGCCCGCGCTGGCGCCCGTGACCGCGCACGTCGGTGAGCGTGATGCCCGAGACATCGAGTTGGTCGAGTGCCTCCGTCACGCCCTCCACCCGGTGAGGCTTGATGATCGCGACGACGAGTTTCATCACACGCTCCTTGTCCGAACGACGGACCACCGCGATCGCGCCGCACGCGCACCATACGGAGGGATCGTCTCGGTTTCGCTGCTATGGCATGTCGGGAGTGTGAACGGATCGGCCGCCGGTGCGCACCTGCAAACCCGTACGACGACCGGTCCTCACGAGTTCCTCACGAGTCCCTTCAGGTCTTCGTTTGCGGTTCGTGACCGGCGCGTGACGGGCTCCTGATGGCGGCGAAACGACACCCTCGTACGTTGCGACGGACAGCTCGGCGTCAGGTACGGGTGCGATCCGGTGGGGCTGCCGGTGGGACCGGCCGGTGGGACAGCCAGTGGGACACCCAGTGGGAGAGGAGGGGTGCGGCGATGGTGCTCGATCTCGACGGCGCGGAGCTCGTGGACGCCCCGGAGATCGCGACCAGGCTCGGGATGAGGAGCGCCCGGCAGGTGCTCGACCTGCGGGTGCACCGGCTGGGGTTCCCCGAGCCCGTGGGCCGGCGCGGCCGGCGGCTCATGTGGTCGTGGCAGCAGGTCGAGC
>DASPTH010000079.1:0-3280 GCA_035623515.1 Acidimicrobiia bacterium | reverse complement strand
TGCACCTGGCATTCGGCTCACCCGGCGGGCGACCGACACGCGCGCAGGTCGCGGCCGCGCTCGACGAGCTCGGCGTCCCGGTCGACGGCAGCATGGAGATCGCGCCGTACGTGCCCGCGGACGGCACCGTGATGTACGCCGACGACGACACCGGCCGAGTCCGGATCCGAGTGCTCGGGCGCGACGAGGCCGATGCCCAGCTCGTGAGCAAGTTCTGGCGCTTCCTCATGTACAAGGACGGCGGCCCGTCGCTGCACCTCACGCGCCTCGAGGACGTCGAGCAGGAAGCGTTCGCGCTGCTGCTCGCCGAACGTGCGGGCGGGCGCGTGCCGAGCGTGCTCGTCGTCGGGACCGCCGGACCGGGCGCAGCGCTGCTCGCGACGCGCGCCTCCGAGGGTGCGCGGCTCGCCGACGTCGACGACGCCGAAGTCACCGACGACCTGTTGCGCGACCTGTGGCAGGGCGTCGCGTTGTTGCACGGCACACGCGTCGCACACGGGCGCCTCAACGCCCGGCACGTGGTGCTCACGTCGGACGGTCCCGAGATCGTCGACTTGAGCAACGCCTCGATCAGCGGCTCCGACGCCCAGCGGTGCGCCGACGTCGCCGAACTCCTCGTGAGCACCGCCGCGATCGTGGGAAAGGACCGCGCCGTCGCCTGCGCGCACGCCTCGCTCGGGTCCGAGCCGCTCGCGGCCGCGATGCCGTTCCTCCAATCGGCGGCGTTGAGTCACGAATCGCGGCCACTTTCACGCCGCGGTCGCAAGGACCTCCGGCAGTCACTCGAGGAGCTCCGCGAAGCCGTCGCCGGGGCCACCGGCGTCGACGAGCCGGCGCTCCAGCAGCTCTACCGGATCAACGGCACCAACTTCCTGATGGCCGTGGGCTCGCTCATCGCCGTGTTCGCGCTCCTGAGCCAGATCGGCAACCCGGAGGAATTCTGGAACACGATCTCGTCGGCCAACTGGTGGTGGTTGGCGCTGGCAATGGTCCTCTCCCTGGTCACGAACTTCGCCACCGCGATCGCGCTGATGGGCACGGTCCCCATCCCGCTCCCGTTGGTGCGCACTGCCGAGCTGCAGCTCTCGATGTCGTTCTCCAACCTCGCGGTGCCGGCCGTCGGCGGGATGGCGGCGCAGATCCGCTTCCTCCAGAAGCAGGGCGTCGACCTCGCGTCCGCGGTGGCGTCGGGGTTCGTGCTCTCGGAGGCGGCGAACATCTCGACCTACCTCGTGCTCTTCGTGATCGCGGTCGCGCTCTCCCCCACCACCATCCACACCGGCCAGATCCCGGTGTCGAGCATCGTCTCCGTGCTGCTCATCGCGATCGTGGTGCTGATCCTCGTCGTCGTGGTGATCTGGTTCGTACCCAAGATCCGGACGCGCGTCGTGCCGCGGGTGAAGAGCGCGGCCACCACGATCTGGGGTGCGGTCCGGTCGCCGCGCCGCGTGTTCGAGATGGTCTCCGGCAACGTGCTGAACGCGATGCTCTACGCGCTCGTGATGATGGCGTGTATCGAGGCGTTCGGCGGCAGCATCAACTTCTGGACCGTGCTGTCGCTCAACATCCTCATCGGCACGATCGCGTCACTCGTCCCGATCCCGGGCGGAGGGACCGCGGTGGGTTCCGTCGGGATGTCGGGCGCGTTGACCGCCGTCGGGCTGTCGACCGAAGTCGCGGTGGCGGCGGTGCTCGCCAACCAGCTCGTGGCGAACTTCCTACCCGCGGTGCCAGGATGGCTCGCCACCAAGGACCTCTTGAACCGCGACTACTTGTAGGGCGGCCTTTGCGATGACGTGGATCCGCAAGAGCACCGAGCCGGCCGAACGCCGGACGATCGACATCGTCCGGCTGGTGTTCTGCACGATCGGCGTCGTCCTGTCCGGCGTGTGGGCGCAGAGCCAGTCGTCGGTCGACGTCAACCTCTTCCACGTCGTGAACGGCCTCGGCGACAACATGGTCGGCATCGGCAAGGCGGTGTACGCCCTCGGCTCGATCTGGGCGGTCCTCGCGATCTTCGTCGTGCTCTTCGCGTTGCGCCAGGTCCCAGTGGCGCTGCGCGTCGGGATCGCGGGCGCAGCCGCATGGGGCATCGCCGAGCTCCTGAACGACCTGCTCGGGACGCAGAGCAAGCTCGGGGTCAACGTCCGGATCGGCGACGGCCCGACGTTCCCGACGGCGAACGTCGCCGCGATCACCGCGGTCGCGGTCGCCCTCTCGCCGTTCGCCGTGCGCGCGCTCCGGAGGCTCTTCTTCCTCTTCGTGGTGCTCGTGTCGTTCGCCGCGATGTACCTGGGTGCGGGGTTCCCGTCCGACGTGGCGGGCGGCATCCTGCTCGGGCTCACCACCGCGGCCGCGGTGCTCGTGGCCTTCGGGTCGCCGGCCGGCAAGCCGTCGACCGACGAGGTGCGCGACGCGCTCACCGACCTCGGCTACGACGTCGCCGACCTCCGCTTCGCCAACGAGCGGATCTCCCGCGCGTCCGTGATGGACGTCACTCTCGCCTCCGGCGACGTCTACCGCGCCGACGTCTTCGGGCGGGACCAGCGCGACGCCCAGGTCGTGGCGAAGCTCTGGCACTCGCTCATGTACAAGGAGCCGGGGCTCCCGGTGTTCGGCAGCCGCGTGCAGCAGGTCGAGCACATCGCGTACACGCTGCTCCTCGCCGACCGCGCCGGCGTGCACGCGCCGCACGTCGTGAAGACCGGGGTCGGCGGGGCCGACGCCGCCGTGCTGCTGACCACCATCCCGCCCGGCACGCCGCTCGCCGACCTCGAGGGCGACCAGGTCACCGACGCTGCGCTGGCCGAGCTCTGGGCCGAGGTCGATCGCCTCCACTGCGCGGGCATCAGCCACGGCGACATCGACGCGTCGCGGATCCTCGTCACCGACGGTCAGGTCGCCTTCGAAGACTTCAGCTCCGCGGATGCCATGGGGCAGCAGGCGTGGATCGACCGCGACGTCGCCGCGGTGCTCGTGGCCACCGCGATCCGGGTGGGGAACGAGCGCGCCATCGCGGCCGCGGTCGGCGCGCTCGGCAAGGAGCGTGTCGGCAGCGTGATCCCGCTCGTGCAACCGGCCGCGCTCCCGGCCGGCACCACCAAGGGCACCAAGCACCTCGGCAAGCTCCTGAAGGAGCTCCGCAACGACCTCGCGACCGCCACCGGCGCCGACGACGCCAAACCGACGCCGATCCGCCGCCTCACGTGGGGAAACGTCGGGATGCTCGTCGGCGTGTTGCTCGCGCTCGCACTCGCGATCTACGGCCTCGAGGGCGTCA
>DASPTH010000106.1:0-29323 GCA_035623515.1 Acidimicrobiia bacterium | reverse complement strand
GAGGGTGGCCCTCGGCGGAGGGAGGCTTCCGCGCCGCGCACTGGGGCGACATGGAGGTCTGCCTGACCACGGTCGCCGAACCACTCGACTGCACCGATCAGTACAAGCTCGGACGGTGCCCCGGAGGGGTGTGCCCGTGCCCGCACTTCTTCTATGTGTTCGAGGGCCGAATCCGGTGCCGCTGGCCCGACAGCGACATCCCCGACGAGGTCGTGTCCGCGGGTGAGGTCTGCTACTTCCCCGCAGGCCACATCCTGATCTACGAGGAAGCAAGCCGCGTGCTCGAGCTGAATCCCGCGGCCGCGCTGCGCGACTGCATGGACGCGATGGAGCGCGCCGCGCAGAACCTCGCAGCAACCACTTGACGCACGCGTCGATCGATGGCGTCCTCGCTCGGACCGGGAGTGATCGTCGGGGCGCGGCGTGGACCGTTCGACGCGTGTCTCGACGCCGGCCTCGTGCGACGCTACGCCGCCGCGACGCGTGACCCGTCCCCGCGGGCGCAGTCCGGGGATGCGGTCCCACCCGTCGCGATCGTCACCCAGATCTGGGAAGCGCAGAACCGAGGCCGCGCCGCCGCCGTACCGGAAGCCCTCCAGCGCGCCGCCGCCGGAGGAGTTCACGGCGAGCACGACGTGCTGCTCCACCGACCGATCGTGCCCGGCGAGCCGCTGCACATCTGGGTCGAGGGACACGGGGCCCGTCCCGCGGGTCGCAACTCGCTCGTGACGCTGCGCTACACGGCCCTCGACACCGGCGGCGCCGTCGTCGTCGAGCAGTGGTGGACGACCGTGTACCTGGGCGTGACGTGTGACCCCGCCGGCGATCCGGCCCCGGAACACACGTTGCCCGACGACGGGCGCGAGCGTCCGATCGGTACGTACACCACGGAAGTCGACGCCGACATGGCCCGTCGCTATGCCGACGTCTCGGGCGACTGGTCGGGCCACCACTTCGACCTCGACGCCGCCCGCCGGAGCGGCTTCGACCGTCTCTTCCTGCACGGCCTCTGCACCATGGCGCTGTGCGCGCAGGGCGTCGTCGAGCTGGTCGCCGGGGGCGATCCGAACCGCGTGCGTCGTGTCGCGGTGCGCTTCGCGACACCGACCTTCCTCGGCGAGCGGCTCCACGTGCACCTGTACGACGCCGGTACCCTCGGGTACGCCTTCGAGGCAGATTCGGCGGGTGCCACGGTCATCGCGCACGGGCGCGCGGAAGTGCGCTGACCCGCACCCGCGCACTGGTCCCGTGCGCCGGTCTACCTCGAGCGAGAGCCCTCGAGCAGGGGGTCGAGCCGAACGCGGTCGCGGTCGTCGAGCGCGCGCAACGATTCGCCTTTCGCCGGTCGCCAGTAGACGTCCTCCGTGCGCCATGCGTCGCCACGCAACCGCTGTTTGTCCACCTTCATGCTGGCCAGCTTCGGCAGCTCGTCGGTGACGCGCACGAACGACGGCACCCACTTCGGACCGAGGTCCGGCTGCTCCGCCAGGAACGCGTCGAAGGCCGCGGGATCGAAGCGGGCGCCCTCCCGCAGTTCGAGCGCGACCATGACGCGATCGCCCACCGGATCGTCGGGCACGGCGTAGACCGTGAGTGAGCGGACGTCGGGATGCCGACCGATGATGGCCTCGACCGGCGCGGCGGCGAAGTTCTCGCCGTCGACGCGGAGCCAGTCGTTCGACCGGCCGGCGAAGTACAACCAGCCGTCCGCGTCGCGATACGCGAGGTCACCCGACCAGTACCAGCCGCCATGGAAGCGATCGCGGGTGGCCTCCTCGTTGTTGTAGTAACCCTCGAAGCCGTCGGTGGGTGCCGTCTCCACGATCTCTCCGACCGCCTCGTCGAGGTTGTCGGCACGGCCGTCGCGCCCGAACGTCACCGGGGGGCACTCCGCGCCCGTCTCGGGGTTCATCACCTTGACGGTCGGCTCCGACGTGCCCAACGCGCCCTCCGGCATCGTGGGGTCGCGGCGGATGATGATGATGCCCTCGGTCGAACCGTAGCTGTCGCGCACGTGGCAGCCGAAGCGACGAGCGAACTCGCGGATGTCGCGGGTCGATGCTTCGTTGCCGAGCGCGAGCCGCAACGGGTTGTCGGCGTCGTCCGGTCGCTCCGGCGTCGCCAGGATGTAGTTCAGGACCTTGCCTGTGTACGCGAGCAGCGTGGCGCCGAACCGGCGGATGTCGGGCAGGGTGTTCGACGCGGAGAACCTCGGTCGCGTGGAAAACGCGACGCCGGCGTTGATCGCCGACGACCACCCGGTGTAGAGCGAGCTCGAGTGGAAGAACGGCAGCGGCGCGTACACCGCGTCGCCGTCGAAGAGCTCGGCGATCCCGGCGACGTGCGCGCCCGTGCGCGCGTGGCGGCCCTGGCTGCAACGAACTGCTTTGGGCAGGCCGGTCGAACCCGAGGTGAAGATGAGCAGGAACAGGTCGTCGGGTTGCAGCGGAACGTCGGGCGCGCTCGTCGGTTGCCGAGCGAGGCGGTCGTGGTAGTCGCCGTGGTCGACACGGAGCACTCGGTCTGCGGCGACGCCGGTGTCGACGCCCTCGAGCAGCGCATCGAACCCTCCGTCGGTCACGACGAGCTGGCAGTCGGTGTGGCGGAACAGGAGGCCGAGCTGATCGCCCCGGTAGGTCGAGTTGATGCCGACGATGACGACGCCCGACAGCGCGGCGGCGCCCAGCCAGAAGAGGTAGTCGGGCACGTTGTCGAGCAGGACGCCGATGTGCGGTGGCCGATCGCGGTCGCGCATCTCGTCGAAGAGCGCGGCGCGGCGACTCGCTTCCTCGACGAGCTCGCGATACGTCCAGGCGCCGTCCTCGCAGCGGAACGCGACGGCGGTGCTGTCCGACAGCCCGCGCAAGAGCTCGCCCGTCGTCATCGCACCGGCCGCCCCACCGGCTGCGTCATCAGCGCGACGCCCGATCCAGGCCTCGCCGCACGAGACCGGCGAACGCCTCGGGAGCAGTCCGGTGGGCGTGGTGACCAGCCCCGGCGAGGGTCACGACGTCGATCTCGGGGACCTCACGGCACAGGTAGTCCACCACGACCGGCATGACGGCCGGATCGCTCCTGCCGTACACGACGGGGGCTTGGATGTCGGCCACGACGAACGGCGGCGTCGCCCGGCGCGCCGACTGCTCCTCGGCGATGAACGCGCTCGCCTCGACGCGCCGCCGCGCCTGCTCCTCGTTGCCCATCGCGTCGTAGCGAGCCCCCAACATCACCCGGAGGGCGGCGGTCTCCGGGTCGTCGCTGGCGAACACTCCCTGCATGATGCTGTCGTCCCAGCCGGGAACCCACGCCAGGCTCGTCTCGTACAGCACCAACGCCCCGACCGACTCCGGCGCGCGGACGGCGACGCCCATGGCGATGACACCGCCGAACGAGTGGCCGACCAGCACCGCGCGCCGCCCGTCCAGAACGGTGAGGAGATCGGCGACGTGCACGTCGATCCCGACCGGAGCGGCCACGCCGGCGGACGCCCCGTAGCCACGCCGGTCGTACCAGAGCATCCGGCACTCGGGCGCGAGCACGTCGGCGATCCGATCGAACGACCGACCACGACCGAGCACGCCGTGGACGAACACCACGAGCGCGTCGCCCGACCCCAACTCGGTGACTTCGAGGTCCACGGACGTGGAACCTTAGGCGGCCGGGTTCGCGACCCCGGTCGAGCGCAGTTGCCCTGCGCGCCCTCCACCGCGCCTATACCCCCGGCCAGATGCGTCGAGCGGTGCCGCCGAGCACGTCGTCCCGCGCCGTCGGTCCGAGGTCCGCCGTCGTCTGCCGCGCCAGTTCGACCAGCGCGGAGTAGCCGGGACCGTCGGAGTGGGGGTAGTCGGATCCCCAGAGCAACCGGTCCGACCCGAAACGCGCCGCCAGCGCGCACCACACGGCGGCGGGATCGGTCGCGGCCTGCAGGTTGATCGAGGAGACCTTGCACACGATGTTCGGAAGGTCGACAAGTGCCAACAGCGGTCCCGCGGCGGGAAAGGTGTCGGGATCGCGAAGGTCGACGAAGCCGCAGTGATCGACGACGAAGACCACCGAAGGAAAGGCAGCGGCGAGCCGTTCGAGCGGCGCCAGTTGTGCAGTGCCGCCGACGAGCACGACGGGGACTGCGAGGTCGGCGGCCTCGGCGACGATGTCGCGTATCGAGACGGTGTCGAACGACGGGGGGTCACCCGCGGCGGAGAGCCGCACGCCGCGCATGCCGCCGTCGACGACGTCACTGCGCAGCCGCGCCGCAGCACCGGGATCGGCGGGGTTCGCCGCACCGACCCCAACCGCGCGGGAGCCGAACCTGCGGGCGCTCTCGATCACGTAGCGGTTGTCGTACCCGTGGCAGCTCAGCGATTGGACGAAGACGACGGCGTCGACACCGGCGGCGTCGGCGGCACGCACCATCGCGTCGGCGTCGACCGGACGGTCGTGGTGCCATCCCTGGTCGGCACCGACCGACGACTCGAGCGGGTACCGGTCGGCGTCGTCCGCCACGACGTGCGTGTGCGCGTCGACGAGGGTCACTGCGTGCGCGGCTTCACCCACCGGTGTCGACGTCGACCCACTCCACCAATTCGAGCGTGATCCCCTCGGGACCTTCGAAGAGCCGGAGCCGCCGGCTGATGTAGTCCATCTCCTCGCTGAGCAACTCGACGCCGTGCGCGACGAGGTGGGCGGTGGCCGCGGTGATGTCGTCCACCCGGAAGGCGAGGTGGTTGTAGCCACGTCGCCGGAGATTCGTCGGGAGCTCGCCGGTGTCGGCGTCAGGCGTCGGGTCGAACGCCAACAGCTGGATCTCGAAGTGCGGATCGGATCCCTCGAGGACGAGGGTGATGTGCTGAGCCTTCATGTCCGGCATACCCATGTAACGCGCCGGGACGCCCCCGTCGATCACCACGACGTGTTGCTTGCGGAAGCCGAGCAATTCGAAGAACTCGATTGCCTTCGGGGCATCCGCGACTGCGACGGTCACGTGATCGGGGTTGCGCAGCACGGCCACTCGGCCTCCCTTCGCCTCACCCTCGTGGACAGTGGACCGCGACGAAACGACGAACCTCTTCGTCGAGCGCACGGTCCTCGGGCGTCGCTCCCCGGAAGAAGCCGTGGGGTGCGGCCTCCAGCACGTGGAGCTCGGCCGGTACGCCGGCGGCGCGCAGTGCTCGGTGCGTGCGCACGGTGTCGGAGAGGAGGACGTCTCGCGTGCCGCTGGCCAGCAGCGTCGGCGGGAAGCCCTCGGAGAAGTCACCGAAGACCGGCGAGAGGTACGGATCGTGGAGGTCGTGGCCACCGGCGTAGAGGAGCAGCGCGCGCGGGTCGTTGCCCGTGAGCACGGTGTCGACGCCCAAATTCGTCTTCCAGGTGTCACCGCCGTGAGTGAAATCCATCGCAGGGGTGAGCAGGATCGCGGCAGCCGGCAAGGGGAGTCCCTCGTCTCTCGCGCGCAGGACGAGCGCCGCGGCCAGGTTGCCCCCGGCGGATCCGCCGCCGACGACGACCTCTTCGGGGCGCCGCTCGTCGAGCAGCCCGCGGTAGGCGGAGAGGCAGTCTTCCACCGCCGCCGGGTACGGGTGGTCGGGAGGCATCCGGTAGTCGACCGACCACACTCGCATGCCGACCTTCCGCGCGGTCATGATGCCGGTGCCGCGGCAGACCTCGCCTCCGCCGACGATGAACGCACCACCGTGGATGTCGAGGTAGACGCGTGAGTCGTCCGCCCCGACGGCGGGTGGCGTGACGACGAACACCGTCACCCCGTCCACCGAGATCTCCTCGATCTCGAAGCCCTCGGCGGACATCAACCCGGATTCGCCGAACATCCCGAGCACCATCTCGTCGGTCGCCGCGATGTACTTGCGCCAACCCTCGGCGTCGTCGAGCTCGGGGTACTCGGGAGACGGCATCGGGCCGACGGCCAGGACCGCCTGCGCTTCCGGGCTCACCGATGTCGGCACGGGGATCTCCCGTGCCGGTACGTGCAGCACCGCTCGGTCTCCGCTCTCGCTCACTTCCGTCGTTCCTCCTCGGCTCGTCGCGCCCGACGCGAGCGGCCGGGAGTGCGGCGCGTCCAGGCTCTCCGCGAGTCCGCTTCTCGTTCGATGCTAACTTCCTTCCCCGCCCGGTGCCCTCGGCACCGAACGCCGGGGAGGCTCGCATGGCGGCGTACGTGCTGGTGCACGGTGGAGGACACGGCGGGTGGTGTTACCAGCGGGTGGCGCGGTTGCTGCGCGCGGCGGGCCACGAGGTGTACACACCGACACTCACCGGGCTGGGCGAGCGCTCCCACCTCGCCGGTCCCGACGTCGACCTCGACCTCCAGATCACCGACGTCGTGAACGTCCTGCACTACGAGGGGCTGTCGGACGTGATCCTCGTCGGCCACAGCTACGGCGGGATGGTGATCACCGGAGCGGCCGATCGTGCCGCCGCCCGGGTGGGGAAGCTCGTGTACCTCGACGCCGCGAACCCGGCCAACGGCCAGTCGCTGGTCGACGTGGCGCCGATGATGGAGGCGACACGCGCGGTCGGCAGGGTCGTCGACGGCGTCGAGCTCGTGCTCTGGCCGGGAACCGACCCGATGAGCGGCTACTACGGCGTCACCGATCCCGACGACATGGCGTGGATGGAGGACAAGCTCACCCCCCATCCGTGGAAGTGCTTCGAGCAGCGCTTACGGCTCACGAACGAAAATGCCCTGTGGGCGATCCCGGCGTACCACATCGTCTGTGCCGCGACGCTCGCCACGCGCGATCCCGAGCTGATGGACAAGGCGCGGGCCGAGGGCCGGCTCTGGATCATCGACACCGGACACGACCTCATGATCAGCGAACCGCAACAGGTTGCCGAGGCACTGTGCGAAGTCGCGGTGAGATGAGATGAGCCGAGGACGGAGGAGTGGAGTGAGGTGACGAGCTCTCGTATCCCACCGATACCGATCAAGGAGTGGCCGGAGGCCATGCGCGGCGCGATGAGCGCACTCCAGGTGGACAACCCGCGGCATCCGTACCCCACCACCGGCGGAGGCCGACCCAAGGCGTTGAACGCCCTTGGTGTGCTGGCGCACCACCCGACCCTGGCCACCGCGTACCACCGGTTCAACGGCCACGTGCAGTTCGGCACCACCCTCTCCCAGCGCCAGCGCGAGCTGCTGGTCCTGCGCGTCGCCCGCGCGCGCGGGTGCGAGTACGAGTGGCTCCAACATTCCGTCCTCGCCGCTGACGTCGGTATCGCCGACGACGAGGTGGATCGAGTGGTCGCAGGCCCCGACGCCGCCGGGTGGTCACCGCTGGAGTCGGCCCTGCTGCGCGCGGTCGACGAGTTGGTCGCGGAAGCTCGCATCACCGACGACACGTGGGCCGCGCTCACGGCCGAGCTCGACACCCAGCAGGTGATGGACGTGGTGTTCACCGTCGGCGCCTACGAGGCGCTCGCCATGGCGTTCAACAGCTTCGGCGTCCCGATCGACGACGATCTCCGCGCGGCCGCTCGAGGCACGAACGGCTCGAGCGGCTAGGGCCGAACGGCCCTGGCCCGAGCGAGGTCGAGGGCCGACGCTGTGCTCGATGGAGACGGACGCGGGAGGGTCGTGATGAAGCGTGTCGTCGTCGAACACTTCGGTGGGCCCGAGGTCTTGAAGGTGGTGGAGGAGAACGATCCCCAACCGGGTGCGGGCGAGGTGCTCGTCTAGGTCCTGGCCGCGGGGGTGTCGTTCACTGATGCCCAGTTGCGCGCCGGCACTTACCTCCCGGGCGCCCCGAAGCCACCGTTCACGCCGGGCTACGAGCTCGTCGGCGTCGTCGAGGCGCTCGGCCCGGGCTGCTCGAGGCTGCACGTGGGCGATCGCATCGGTGCGCTGACGGTCTGGGGCGCAGACGCGGACCGCGTCTGCGTCCCGGAGTCCGGCGCAGTCGATGTGCCCGAGGACCTCGATCCGGCAGAGGTCCTGAGCCTCCTCTTTCCGTACATGACCGCCTACCAGGTGCTCCACCGCACGGCGAAGGTGGAGCGCGGGGAGACGGTGCTCGTGCACGGCGCGGCCGGCAGGGTCGGCGTCGCGGCACTCGAGCTGGGAGCGGTGGCAGGGCTCCGCCTCTACGGGACCGCAGCCGCTCGCGACCGCGCCAAGGTCGAGGCGCTCGGCGCGGTCGCCATCGACTACCAGCACGAGGACTTCCTGGCCCGCGTGCGCGAAGAGACCGGGGGGGTGGACGTCGTCGTCGACAGCCTGGGTGGGCCGATCTCACTGCGCTCGTTCCGCGCGCTGCGGCCTGGTGGAAGGCTCGTCGTCTTCGGCCGCTACGACACCCTCAAGGACGGGCACAAGGACTGGCCCGCGGTGATCAAGTGGTACGCGTCGATCGCGGCCGTCTGGCTCTGGGACAAGGTGTCGCCCCGCCGGCAGGTATCCGCGTACCACGTCCAGAAGTACCGCGACCGGGCGACCCGGCGAGACGGAGCCGTCGGCGGGGAGCCGATGGACCCGGCGCAGTTCCGAGAGGACTTCCTCGCGCTCGTGGAGTTGCTCCGTGCGGGCAAGATCCACCCGGTCGTTGCGGAGCGCCTGCCGCTCAGAGACGCGAGGCGCGCGCACGAGCTGCTCGAGAGCTCGGCGGCGAAGGGAAAGCTGGTGCTGATCCCGTAACGAGCCAGGAGACGCACTGATGACGATCGACGCGGTCACCGATCGAGGAGGGAGGGTCGCGTCGGCCGGCCTCCGACAGGCATCGCGCGCGCGCTACTTGCCGATCGGCGAGCACGGCCTGATTGGTGACCTCCACACCGTCGCACTGGTCGGTACCGACGGAACGATCGACTGGTACTGCTGTCCGCGTTTCGACTCACCGAGCGTCTTCGCGGCGATTCTCGACGCCGACCGCGGGGGCCGGTTCGGCATCTCGCCCGACGACGACGGCTGGACCTCCAAACAGCTCTACCTCCCCGACACCAACGTCCTCATCACCCGCTTCCTGACGCCGAGCGGGGTTGCCGAGGTGCAGGACTTCATGCCCCCGCCGCGCACCACCGAGTCCGCGCACCGCCACCGGATGATCCGCCGGGTAGTCGCGGTGCGCGGGCAGATCCGTCTCGTCGCTCACGTCGCGCCGCGCTTCGACTACGGGCGCGCGAACCACGAGGTCGCGCTCACACCGCACGGCGCGCTCTTCCGCGCCCCCGAGTTGGCACTCAGCCTCTCGACAGCCCGCCCGCTCGAGATCGTGGACGATCGTGACGTCCGCGCTCGAATCGTGCTCCGCGCCGGGGAGACGACCAGCTTCGTGCTCGACCGCGTCGACCCGGGCGCAGGGCCGGTGCCGTACGCGGAGGACGACATCGCCGCCGAGTTCGACGCCACCATCGCGTTCTGGCGGCACTGGCTGCGCCGGTCGCGCTACAGCGGGCGCTGGCGCGAGATGGTGCATCGATCGGCGCTCACGCTGAAGCTGCTCACGTACGCGCCCACCGGCGCGATCGTGGCCGCTCCCACCACCAGCCTTCCGGAAGTGCTCGGCGGCACGCGCAACTGGGACTACCGGTACACGTGGATGCGCGACGCGGCGTTCACGCTCTACGCGCTGCTCAGGCTCGGGTTCAGCGAGGAGGCCGGCGCGTTCATGGCCTGGCTGGAGGGGCGCTTCCGCCACGCCGGCCACCGCGAGTCGGGCCCGCTCCAGATCATGTACGGCATCGACGGGAGGGAGGACCTCCCCGAAGAGGATCTCTCCCACCTCGAGGGCTACATGGGCTCGGCGCCGGTGCGGATCGGCAACGGGGCAGCGACCCAGCTGCAGCTCGACATCTACGGCGAGCTGATGGACTCGGTGTACCTCTGCAACAAGTACGGGCTGCCCATCTACCACGACGGCTGGATGGAGCTCACCCGCAACCTCGAGTGGCTGATGGACCACTGGGACCAGCCCGACGAGGGGATCTGGGAGACGCGGGGCGGCCGCCGGAACTACACCTACTCGCGGCTGATGAGCTGGGTCGCCGTCGAACGCGCGATCCGGGTCGCCCGCCAACGCGGCCTCCCCGCCGACCTCGCCCGCTGGAGCTCGGTCCGCGACGCGATCTACCACCAGATCATGGAGCGCGGCTGGCACCACGAACGCCGAGCGTTCGTCCAGCACTACGACACCGACGCGCTCGACGCCTCCCTGCTGCTCATGCCCTTGTGCAAGTTCATCGCGCCCACCGACCCGCGCTGGATCTCCACGCTCGACGCCATCAACGCGGAGTTGGTCTCCGACAGCCTCGTCTACCGCTACAACGTGGCCATTTCACCGGACGGGCTCGCCGGCGAGGAGGCGACCTTCTCGATGTGCTCCTTCTGGTGGGTCGAGGCGCTCGCCCGGGCCGGTCGGCTCGACCAGGCGCGGCTCGCGTTCGAGAAGATGCTCACCTACGCGAACCACGTCGGCCTGTACTCGGAGGAGATCGGTCCGACGGGCGAGCAGCTCGGAAACTTCCCACAAGCCTTCACGCACCTCGCGCTGATCAGCGCCGCCTACAACCTCGACCGGCAGCTCGGGTGATCCGAGCGCGGCCGGCACGTCAAGACGTCACGTCCCCCTTGGCCTCATCCCGGCCGCGAGATAGATGGCATCGAGAACCCGCATGTTGGCGATGGAGTCGGCAGGTGGCGTGAGCGTCGGTTCGCCGCGCAGCACCGCCGCGCAGAACGCGTCGAGCTGGAACTCGTAGGTCGGTCGTCGGGTGAACCGCTCGACGCGGGTGGTGGCGTCGGTCTTCACACGCATTCGGTGCCACAACTGGGGGGTCGTGGGGTTGATCACGTGGAGCTCCCCGTTGCTGCCGCGTGCCCGTGCAGAGGACTTCACCACGTCACTCGACCACATCGAGCACGTCACTCGCCCGGTGTGACCGGTCGGGAACGAGAGCTCCGCGCGCATCGCCCGATCGACGTCGGGATTGTGCAGCTTGGCCACGGCCCAGTCGACGGTGGGCTCCTCCCCCGCGAGGAGTCGTGCGACGTGCACGGTGTACGTCCCGACGTCCATCGTCGCGCCGCCCGCCAGGTCGTACTGGTAGCGAATATCGGAGAACACCGGGAGGGGGAAGCACAGTGCAACCTCGACGCGCTCGAGGGTGCCGAGCTCGCCGCTCGTCACGATCTCGCGCATGCGGCGCGCGAGTGGATGGTAGCGGTAGTGGAACGCCTCCATCACCACCAGGCCCGTCCTCGCCGCGACGGCGGCGACCGCCTCCGCCTGCTCCGCGTTCGCGGTGAAGGGCTTCTCGCACAGCACGTGCTTGCCCGCCTCGAGCGCGGCGATCGTCCACTCGGCGTGCAACCCGTTCGGCAGCGGGTTGTAGACGGCGTCGATCTCGGGATCGGCGAGAAGGTCCGCGTAGGAATCGAGCACGCGGGGAACACCGTGCTTGGCGGCGAACGCGTCGGCGCGGCTTCGGTCGCGTGCCGCGACCGCGACCACGTCGGCTTCGTCGGAGTTCCGCGCGGGCCTGATCATCGCTCCCGGCGTGATGCGCGCCGCGCCGAGGACACCGACACGAAGGGTGCTCACACCCGCACACTACGACCACGGCGCGCGGTACTGGCGCCGTAGTGTGCGGGCATGTCGGGGCCGGCTTCGGACACGGGGGTGCCGTGGTGGAGATCGGGCGTGCTCTACCAGATCTATCCCCGTTCGTTCGCCGACTCCAATGGCGATGGCATCGGTGACCTTCGAGGCGTCGTCGACCACCTCGAGTACCTCGAATGGCTCGGCGTCGACGGCGTGTGGCTGTCGCCGATCACGGTGTCACCCAACGCCGACTGGGGCTACGACGTGGCCGACTACTGCGCGGTCCAACCGGACTACGGGACGCTGTCCGACCTCGACGAACTCGTCGCGGAAGCCGGCAGACGCGCAATTCGGGTGTTGCTCGACCTGGTGCCCAACCACACGAGCGATCGTCACCCGTGGTTCGTCGACGCCCGCGAGTCACGGAGCGCTCGACACCGCGACTGGTACGTGTGGGCCGACCCGAAGACCGGCGGGTCGGCGCCCAACAACTGGGTGAGCAGCTTCGGCGGGCCGGCGTGGACCCTCGACGACGCCAGCGGGCAGTACTACCTCCACAACTTCCTGCCCGAACAGCCGGACCTGAACTGGTGGAACGACCACGTGCGCGACGCCTTCGACGAGGTCCTCAGGTTCTGGTTCGACCGGGGTGTCGCCGGGTTCCGCATCGACGTCTGCCACATGATCGTCAAGGACGCCGACCTTCGCGACAACCCGCCGGCACGCGCCGACGATCACTGGATGGCCCGGGTCTTCGGGCAACGTTCGATCTACAACGCGAACCAGCCCGAGGTCCATGAGATCCTGCGACGGTGGCGTCGCCTCGCCGATTCGTACGACCCGCCGCGGGTCTTGATCGGCGAGACCAACGTCGAGGAGCTCGACATCTTGGCGCGGTACTACGGACGGGGCGACGACGAACTCCACCTCGCCTTCAACTTTCCGTTCATCAACGCCGCCTTCGACGCCGAAGCGTTGCGCGCCGTTGTTGAGACGACCGAGCACCTCTTGCCGGCCGACGCGTGGCCGGTGTGGACCGGTTCGAATCACGACGTCTCGCGCCTCGCCACTCGATGGGCGTCCAGCGATCCGGAGAAGTCCCGCGCCGCGATCATGATGCTGCTCACGCTGCGCGGCACGCCCGTCCTGTACCAGGGCGACGAGATCGGGCTCACCGACGCGACCGTCACCGAGCAGGACCTCCACGATCCTGTCGGTCGAAGGTTCTGGCCGGCCTATGCGGGCCGCGACCCGGTGCGCAGCCCCATGCCCTGGCGGGACGAGCCCGGCGGAGGCTTCACGGATCCCGACGTGAAGCCGTGGCTTCCCTTCGGGAACATCGCGGCGCACAACGTCGCGTCGCAACGGCACCGACCCGACTCGCAGTTACAACTCACCCGCGACCTCATCGGCTTCCGGAAGCGCACACCCGACCTGCAGACCGGCGACTCCACACAGACGCCCGCGCCGGCCGGGCTGTGGGCCTGGCGACGGGGTGAACGCATCGTCGTCGCTCTCAACCTCTCCGATTCGCACAACGCGCTCGAGGGTCTCACCGGGACGATCGCCATCGCGACCGATCGCACCCGTGACGGAGAACCCGTCTCCGGCCCCCTCGACCTCCGGCCCTGGGAAGGTGTCGTCGTCACCACCAGCTGAGACAACAAGACCTATTCGCTCGTCGCCCCGACGACAACCAGGGTCGTGTGACTGGAGGCGCGGGAAATCGACGCGTTGACGAAAGAGTTGCACCGTCGAGCGTTCGAACCCGGGACCTCGTTCGGCACTCCCGTCCTCGCCGGTGACCCCGGCATCGACGACGACGAGGGGCCAGGACCCGTTTTCGGCGCGGCGCTACTTCTTCACACGCGGTGAGCGAAGGTCGCGGCTCTCGAGCCGGCCGACGACCCTCTGCGCTTCAGCCCCATTGTTGGGTCAGGCCCTTCCCGGTCACGGGGTGCGGATCATCGGGGTAGCGCCCCTTGATCACCACAGTGATCCAGCCGGGGCTGATGTCCGTGGGAGGAGACTCCCACACTGTGAGCTCACTGTCGTAGGCAGGCGCCCACGCGAACGTCATTCCGAAGGGCTCGTCGCGCTGAACGTTTCGATAGATGATGGCGCGTCCCGCCTCCGCAACTGTCGGTGGGAGGCCCCGCATGAGGCTGGCGATCGTCGACGGGTCGGCGCCCTGTACCGCCTCATCCAGGAGACCCTCACCGCTCAAGAGCTGCTCAACCGTTCCCACGAGACGGTCGAGAGCCTCATCCGGGTTGTCTGTGGGGCGGTAGAAATCGAGGAGGTCGACGCGGTGCTGTTGAAGCAGCGCGGGATCCCCGAAGATCTTGTTGAGAAAGCTCAGCGCAACGTGCATTCCGGGCATGATGTCCCCTCTCAGTCAGCTCCAGTCCGTGCGGTCCCCCTACGGTCGACGAGCGACACGCCGGCGACAATAGACGGGAACCGACCCTCGCGCCCGGCGACTCAGGTCTTGGACGAGGCGTGAGCCTCCACGGCGAGGTCGTTGACCTCCGCCAACACGAAGCCGACGATCTCGTCGAACGTCATCGCCGCACCCCGGCTCCTCGCCCTCTCATACGGATGGTGGCCGAGGGCTGCCTCGAGCGTCTCTTCGGGTGAGCTCAGCGCGAATCGTCCGGGCCAGCCGCAGACAACGGCCGCCGGCTCGGGGCAGCCGAGCTCGAAGAACACGTCGACCGAGTTCGACAACGCAAAGAGCGCCGCTCGACGATAGCCACTCTCGTAGGAGTGCATGATCGACTCTCGGAGCGCTTCGAGCGCGGGATCTCGTTGACCGCGCCGCGCGCGAAGCCGAGCGGCCTGCGCCAGGGCACCGCTGAACACGCCATCGCTCGCCCCCGAGCGCGTCAGCGCGATGCACTCGTCCAGCGCGCCGAGTGCAGCGGGCTCGTCGAACAAGAACGCCCATGCAAACGCGTAGAGGGCATCGGCAAGCGCAGATGGGTTGCCGAGCTCGCGCGCAAGGTGAACCGCCTCTTCGGCCTCCGAGCGCGCCGCAGATTCACCGCTCCAGGTGTGGAGAATCGCCGCTCGAGCGAGCAGGGAGGTGCGACAGTACAAGTCGTCCCCGGCGGCCGAGGAAGCGTCGGCAATCACCCGGACTGCTCGATCGAGGCGCCCGCTGTAGGCGTCCGCCATCGCCAACGCCATGTGGGCGCAAGCCGGTGCCGGGCAGTCCTCGGGAAAGCCTTCTCTGGTCCCGTCGAGCGCCAGCGCGGCCGCGGCCTCGAGGTCGTCACGACCCAACGCGTCTTGCGCCGCCGCAGCCAGCACGGCACTCCGCAGGCCCGGCGACGCGTCAGCCGTGTGGGGCCGTGCACGTTCGGCCCATGCGCCGATGCCCGAAGACCGGTCGAGGTAGGCCTCGCGAGTGAGGGCCGCGACGATGCGCACCGCAATCATGGCGTCGACGCCACCGCGGCCGAGAGCCCAGTTCACCGCGGCCCGCAGATTGTCGAGCTCGATACGAACCCTTCGTCGCCACGGCAATTCGTCAGGACCCGTGACCGCCAGCCCAGCCTCTTCCGCGAAGGTTGCGAAGTGCTCGGCATGCCGACGTCGCCAGTGGTCCGGGTTGTCGAGGCGTTCGAGCGCGTAGTAACGCATGGTTTCGAGAATCTGGTATCGCGTCGTACCGTCGCCGTGTTCTTCGGCAACGGCCATGGACTTCGCAACCAGGCTCAACAGCGCGTCGAGAACGTCCCAGCGATCGATTCCTGCGTCGGCATCCGAGACGACCGCTTCAGCGGCAGCCGCCTCGAAGCTCCCGGCGAACACGGCCAGCCGGTTGAAGGTGACCTGCTCTGTGGCGTCGAGCAGTTCGTACGACCAGTCCACCGTTGCTCGGAGCGTCTGGTGGCGCTCCACCGCCGCGCCGCGTCCTCCTGTCAGTAGCCTGAAGCGCTCATCGAGATGCGCCGCGATCTCCGTCGGACTCATGGCGATGACCCTCGCCGCCGCGAGTTCAATCGCCAACGGGATGCCGTCGAGCCTGCGACAAATGTCGCTGACCGCTTTCGCATTCTCGTGAAGACTGAACGTCGGCCGGACCGCGCACGCGCGTTCTGTGAAGAGTCGGACAGCGTGCGAGGCAGCAATCGCCTCCGCAGTCGAACCCGGGCCGGGCACCGGTAACGATTGGACAGGCCAAATGTTCTCTCCGGCAATCCCAAGTGCTTCCCGGCTCGATGCCAAGATCCGCACCTCTGGACAATCGCGCAGCACTGCCGAGGCGAACTGCCCAACAGCTTCGAGCAGATGCTCACAGTTGTCGAGCACGAGCAGCAACCGCTTGACCCGCAGGAAATCGCGGACGTTCTTGTCCAACGAGCCACCAGCGCGCCGCAGCACACCCAATGTTGCCGCGATGACTTGTGCAAGCGCATCGGCATCACTCACCGCGGCGAGCTCGCACATCCAGGCACCGTCGCCGAACCGTGGCAGCACCTCGCGCGCGACCTGAAGCGCGAGACGGGTCTTTCCCACACCGCCCACCCCAGTCAGGGTTACCAGTCGCGACTCGTCGAGAAGCTTCGAGACTTCGACCAAGTCCAACTCACGGCCGACGAAGGACGTGACCTGCGGAGGCAGATTCGTCAGCACGGCATCTGGCGCACGCAGTGCTGGAAACTCGCTCGGCAAGCCATCGGCAACTACCTGGAAGACCCGCTCGGCGTGGGTCAGATCGCGCAGTCGGTGCTCTCCGAGATCGAGGAGCGCGACATTCTCCGACAACAACTCGCCGGCGAGGTCCGCGGTGACCTGGGAACAGACGATCTGTCCCCCATGTGCCGCCTCCGTCAAACGTGCCGCACGGTTCAATGTCGAACCGAAGTAGTCACCACCGCGGAGTTCGGCGACGCCAGTATGCAGCCCCATCCTCACGCGCAATGGCTCACTCATCAACCACGACTCTTCCATCAGAGCCAACTGAGCGTCGACGGAGGCAGAAATCGCGTCATGCGCGGTCACAAACACCGCGTGGATTCCGTCACCACGGCCCTTGACAACCGACCCACCATGCATCGCGACGGCATCGCGCAGAATGGCGTCATGGCGCGCCAGCGCACCTCTCATCGCGTCGGGCTCCTGCTCCCAGAGACGCGTCGAGATCTCCAGATCCGTGAACAGGAAGGTCACGGTGCCGGTCGGTAGCGTCTTGTCAGTCATGCAGCGCTATGCCGCCACGTCGGGCCGGGCGTCGAATGCGATCCGCTTGCGTCGGTCGTTGTTCCTGATGGTCGTGCGCGGCTTGCTGTTGGTTCGCGAAGCACGCGAAACGGCGACCCTTGCCCGAACCCGTCGCGCCCCGCGTCTCGTTGGCGACTGACCAGTCTTCAAGAGTGAACCGCACTACGCCCTGGGAATCGCCCATCCGACTCCTCTTGCTGCACCCCCTACCAAGGGAACCGGAAAAGAGTACGGGCACCACGCCCACCCGAACGAGGCAAAAGCCCGCCCGCGCCGCTCCTTCTCTGAGCGCCCGAGTCGAGCCTCCTCGACCCCTCGCGTGGCCGTCGCTCCAGAGGCTCATCGGTCGTCGTCCTGATCACTCGCGTCCAGCCAGCGATTGAAGGTCGCCAAACGCTTCTCGAAGAAGGCGGCGCTGCCGTCGATCGCGTCGCGGTGGAAGTCGCTGATCGCGGTCTTGCTCGCGATGTCGTCGCCGGCCTGGTCGAAGGTGAGGTGGGCCGCGTTGTACACAGCCTTCTTCAGCAGTCGAGCGGCCACCTGCGGCAATTCGGCGAGCTCCCTCGCGAGCGCGAGGCTGCGGTCGAGCAGCGCGTCGTCGTCGACCACTTCGTTCACCAAACCGAGTGCGAATGCCTCGTCGGCCCCGACGATGCGCTTCCGGAGCAGGAAGTCGAGCGCGCGCTTGGCGCCGAGGTGCTCGACGAGCAACCAGTGCCCGCCTTCGTCGGGCTGCCAGCCCATGCGCAGGGTGGCGCTCCCGAATTCCGCGCTGCGGGCCGCGACGGCGAAGTCGCACGCCAGCACGACCGACAGACCGAGCTGGATGGCGAAGCCGTTCACCGCGGCGACGGTGAGCTTGTCGAGCCGGCGGATCGTCCGGACGGGATCCTGGGCGTAGGTCACGAGCTGCCCGTACAGGTTGACCGGCTCGTGCTGCGCCGCCGGACGGCTGGGCACCGTGGCCGGTGGCTCGTCGTCGCCCCGACGGTTGCTCACGCCGGCGAGAAAGCCGCGGCCGGTACCGGTGAGCACGACGACACGAACCGAGTCGTCGAGTTGCGCGAGGCTCAACACCTCGACGAGATCGCGCCGCTGACCGAACGACATCGCGTTCAGGCGTTCGGGGTGGCGAAGCGTGAACAGCGCGACGCCCCCGTTGCGGACCTCGACGTCGAAGCCCTGGTACTCGCCCTCGATCATGACCCCATCACATCACGGATTTGGGCGACGTTCTACTCCGACCTCGCGCTCGCGTTGGTCCCCAGCTCTTGCCCGCGAAGCTGGGTGGGTAGTCGTGGCGAATCGCATCGTGGTCCGGTGACCAGAACCGGTACCGAACGACTGGCTGGTCCGGCGAAGACACTGCCTTCACGAGTACAGGACGTCACGAGCGCCGATCGCGGTCAGTCCGAGATCGCGGTGAGGGCCGACTCCCGATCGTCGTAGCCCTGTATCTCGGTGATCAGTCCATCGGTAACGAAGTAGACCTGGTAGAGGCGGTGGCGGTCGGGTTGAGCCTGTTCGGGCCCGCGCCAATCGACCTCCAGCAAGCAGGCGATACCGCGCGGTCCCGTCGTGGTCTCCGCGATCGATGCGTGCACGCCTTGGCCGAGGAGACGCGTGAGGTGGGCAACGATCTCGACGCGACCGCGGCAGGTAGTCGGAGACTCCGGCTCGTCGCCCCAGCGCGCGTCTTCGGCGAGAAGACTGCTGAACGCGTCGATATCACGCGTGTTGAACGCCGTGCGTAGATCCGCAGCCATGGTCCTCACATCTCGGAGCCTACGTCCATCCGAGCGACGGTGATGCCGTCCCATCGTCCGCCAGGCGAGGCAGCACGGCAGATGTGAGCGCGCGAGCACTTTCAGGCGTCGGACCCGACGCCGCCGCGCCAATGTCGGGTTCTCTCAGCGCGCAGCCCTTCGCGGGATCGCGACGTACGGAGGTGGAGTGCGGGGCTAAGACCAGAAGGCGTCGTACGCCGCGGGGTCCGAGTGGTCCTCCACGATGCGCGTGATCTTGCCATCCGAGATCGTGAAGGTGAGGGTCTCGTCCTGATCGAGCGTCTTGCCGGCCCGCACGCCCTTGTCGCGGTGCGTTGACACGGCAGTGTCGTCACCCTCGACCCTCACCGTCTTGAGTTCCGCGGTGAAGGTACCGTCGCTGAGCTCGAACAGCTGGCCGTAATAGCCGAGGATCTCGTCGACGCCGGTGTAGTCGCCCGACAACGGGTTGCTTCCCGTCGCGCGGTGCACCGCGTCGGGTGCAAACAACGATCGAAGCGTGTCCATGTCGCCTTCGCTGAACGCCTTGTATCCCTGCCGGACGATCTCTTCGTTGGCATGTGCCATGTGCGTCTCCCCTCGACGTCGACCTGTCAACTGCGGTTCTGCCTCTACCAGACTGCCCGATCACACGCTCCCATGCCCAACCGATCGTCCATCGGGCAGATCTGGGGCGTGGCGGAGCGCGCATCGAGGGTTCGCGTAGCGTGCGGAGGTGATTCGCCGGGCGGTAGCCGAAGATGCGGCGCCAATCGTCGGGTTGTTCCGGCAACGAGGAACGCACGCCCGACGTGCTCTACGAATGGTCGCCTCAGTGAGTTGAACTTCAGCCCCAACCGCGGCCAAACGGCAGCTGTCCACGGTCGGAGGGTGGCCGCGGCAGCCTATCGTCGGCGACACTTCACCCGTGACGACAGCCCTGCTCGGTCTACGCACGGTCATCTATCCGGCACCCGATCTCCAAGCGTCGACGGCATGGTGGACGACGTTCCTCGGAACCTCGCCCTACTTCGACGAACCGTTCTACGTCGGCTTCAACCCCGGTGGTTACGAGCTGGGACTCCTTCCGGTTGCTGATCCAGCCGACGGCGCACTCGTGTACTGGGGAGTCACGGACGTGAACGCTGCCGTCGCGAACGCGATTGCCCTGGGGGCCACCGAACACGTTCCGGCGTCCGACGTGGGTGACGGCATCGTCACAGCGACGGTCCGATCACCCCACGGAGCGGTCGTCGGCTTCATCTACAACCCGCACTTCGCTGCGCGGTCTCAGCCGCGATAGCCGCCACCACCGAACACGACGGATGCTGGGTTGCTGATGGTCTGTCCAGAGGGGTTGGGCCAACCGGCGCGAGGAGCGCGCCGTCTTGCGCGGCGTAGGGTGGCGAGGTGTCGAGGGCGAGAGTGGCGTCGCGTCTGGCTGCTTGGGTCGCCATCGTGGGTGGGCTCACGCTGATCGCGGTGATCTTTGCGGGCTCGACGTTTTCCCGCGCCGAGGACGGTCAGCGAGCCACGGACCTCGTGCGGGCCGAGCTCACGACTCGAGGCCTCGCGCGCCACCGAGCGGACTACGAGCTCGCCAAGAGCGGCGTCGACCAGTTCTACGACGAGGCGCTTCCGGCGTTCGCCGAGCAACTCGGCATGACTCCGCAGGCGTTCGCGCAGTTCATCGAAACGCGCTACCCGTCGATGTCGAAACTCGCGGATCCGACCGTCCGTGCGCAGAGCTTCGCCCTCGCCGACAGCATCATCACCAACCTCGAACAGCACCAACACGACTTCGAGGATGCCGACGCGATACCCACGACCTGGTTGCCCATGACGGTGGGACCGTGGGTCGGGGTGGTCGCGGGCGCCGCTCTCATGGTTGCCGGCCTCTGGGCCCTGTTCCGACCAGCGCGTCTTCCCCTGGCGTTGATCGGCATACTCGGATTGTTGTTGGTCCTCGGTCCCCTCGTGACCCGCTTCCCCCAGAAGGCCCACTCGGCTGAGCGGCTCCTCGCCACGCTCAACGTGACGCCCGCGATCGCCGCACACACCCGCGACGTCCTGGAGGCAGCCGGCGCGGCGCTCGACGAGATGGAGCAACGCTTCTATCCCGATGTCGCGGCGCGACTCTACGAGACGCCACAACAGCTGGATGCCATGATCAGCACGAATTTCCCTGCAGTGGCTCGCCTGCGCGCGCAACGTGCTGCTGTGTACCGGCGTTACGAGCACCGCGTGGAGATCCGTGAAGCGGGTCTACAGGTCATCCCGGAAGCAAAGAAGTTCCCGCTGGAGAGCGCCTTCTGGTGGACCGTGGTGCCGGGCGCGTTGGCAGCAATGACCGCGGCGTTCGCGCTCGCCTCGCTCCCGAAACGACGGGCCAACGGACATGTGGCGGCTGGGCCTGCCGCGTCATGACCCTTCGGCGGTTGACGGTCCAGAACAAGAGTCAGTGAGACCTCATAGGAGCGCCCTCCGCAAGTGGCCCATCAGTGGTCGGCCAGTTCCCCCGCGTGGACCTCGACAACACATAGGAGCGTCGCGCTGCACCCTTACGCCGGCGCCAACACGAGTACGGAACGACGGCCGCCCAGCTCGGCATCTACCGGCTCCGGTCCAGCGCGTTCGGCTCGCGCTCGTCGCACCGCGCGAACCATGCGATGCCGCGCGTCAGAGGTCCAGCGTCATCGCCAGTTGATCCTTGGTCGGATCAGACGGGAGCGGCTCGGAGTCGCCGGTCTGACGGAAGCCCATCGACTCGTAGAGGTGAAGCGCCGGCTCGTTACCGCGCGTCACCCACAGATGCACCGTCGTCGCGGACGCGTCCTTGGCCCACCCGACCACGGCGGCGACGAGCGCGCGAGCAACCCCCATGCGCCGCGCGGCAGGCGCGGTCCACATCGATACCAGTTCCACGGTCGAACCACCGGTGTCGGGTCGGAAACCACCGATGAGGCCGACGATTCCGTCGTGCACGACCGCGAAGAAGGTGACACGATCGAAGCCGACCGCGCCCAGTTGCGCCCGCTCGGTCCATTCACGGTCCGTCCTGCTCGCCTCTGTGTCGTAGGCAGACGCAAAGGCGGCGGGTGACTCCTCCAGCGCAGCCAGACGCATGTCCCGGAGCGCGCCACCTTCGTCGGCGCGCACGCGACGCACCCTCACACGGCTCGCAGCACACTCGCTCAGCGCATCAGACACGCAACACTTTGCACCGCCAGGCGCGCATCGCGCCGGCCCTTTTCGACCCGAGCCCCGCCCCCGCTACGGCTTTTCCCTCTGCCGCGATCTCCATTTCAGCGCGCCACAACGACACGCGCTCCGAGCGGCCGACCTTGTGCTGGCGTAACGTGCTGGCCGAACGGTCGCGCATCGGGCAGTCTGTGTGGATGCAAGACAGTCCGACTTTCGATCAGATCAACGTCGTTGTTCGTGACATGCGGGCAATGTTGACGTTCTATCGGCTTCTCGGCCTGGAGATCGCCGACTTCGATCCCGGTTGGGAGCACCACCATCGCAAGGTCACTACCGGCGACGGCTTCGATATCGACTTCGACAGCCAAGCGTTCGCTCAACAGTGGAACCGTGGCTGGCGTGCTGGAACGAGCGGAGCGGTCATCGGGTTTCGCGTCGTCGAACGGTCCACCGTCGACGAACTGTTTCAACGGCTGACGTCGGCTGGCTACGAGGCGCAGCAAGAACCGTACGACGCGTTCTGGGGAGCACGGTATGCCGTCGTCGCTGATCCCGATGGCAACTCCGTCGGGATCATGAGCGCGGCTGACCCGTCGCGGCGGAGTCGGCCAACGCCACCACCATCCTGAACCGACCGACCTGCCGCACTCGGCGGCTGACGTTCTGCTGCGGAGTCGATCTCCTGTTCTCACGTCGTTCGCCGGACGTCGTGCGCGGGGAGGACCGTGGGAAGTGAAGGGTCGAGTGTTCGCGTCACAAATCGCCAGAACGCGGCTGCTGCCGGCGCGATCGACTGGCCTACCGGCCAGTCGGGTCCGAGGGTGAGGCGCACGAAGGAACCTGCTGAAGCGTGACCAACTGCGAGCGAGCTCTGAGTTCGCTCACCACTTTCGGCTGTCCTCCATTCGCTGCCGTCGTAGGCCATTGCTCGGGACTGGACGGCCGACAGTGGAGTCGGGAGCACGCTCCATGTGCCACCGGCCCGAACACGGTCTGCTCCGCTGAGCAGGAGTTCCTCGAGGTCCGTCGGTCGGTAGTCGAGCTCGACGCCACCCGAGATTGCGGGGAACAGCAGCGGCAGCGGGAGTTCTGGCAGCGCCCTCGACAGCGTGCCCAGCGCAGCACCCGGTCTCGGGTTGAGCTCGGTTGGGCGGAAACCTTCGGCGGTCATGACTCCGTCGATGGTGAAACCGCCGCGGTAGTCGACATCGGCCCGCAGAGCAGCGCCGACGCGACGAGCGATTCGCCGCATCTCCTCGCGATCTGCAGGCGGCGGATCCCAGTAGGAACCGACGCCGGCGTAGAACAGCTCGGGACCCTCGGCGTGTCGGAGTGTCACCATCTCGTAGGGGCGAAGGGCAGCGACGTAGTCGTCGAAGACGACGCCGTGGATGCTGCACGGAATCCCCTCGAGAAAGGGCATGACCCGTGCCCGGTCGCAGTGGGCGCCGAGAAACAGTGCTGCCGCTTCGGCATCAGTCGGATTCCGCACCCACCGTGCGTACTCGGCGCCACCGTTGAAACCCTCCCTGGCGTCACCGGCCCAGACGGTTCCGTTTCCCTCGTCGATCTCACTGGCAGCCTTCACCAACGGGGACAAGTCGGTCTGCACGACCACCGAAGGCGCTCGCGTCACGCCCCAGCGCTCCCAGCACGCGTCGATGACCACCTTGTCTTCAAGTGCAATCCACTCGGGTCGCCGGTACGACAGGCTCCTGCGGCCCGCGATGTGCGCGGCCTCGTTGAACATGTCGCCGACGACGATCGCGCTCCGATCAGGATCGAATTCGTCGATCGCTGCGATCGCCGCCGCGGGCGGGTCCTTCACCGCCGCGATCGTGGCGCGCAGCGCTTGGTCGATCGTTCGGGCCGTGATGTCAAGGTCGAAATAGGCAGTGTCTTCAGGTACTGGACCCGTTCCTCGCGCCTGCGCGAGCACGAAGACGTCCGCCGCGCCAAGGCTGCGGAGGGTGTCGACGACGATGCTCGATCCCCCGAGGACAACTCCGGCGACGATGACGCGACGTTCCTCCACGAGCGGTCGCAGGAGCGCCGCGTAGTAGGCGGAATCGGCCCTGTGTTCGTCTGAGCCTCCCATCTGATGACCGTAGCGACCGCGCAATCGGCGAGGACATGGATTTGCCCACATCGCTGAGTCGACCTGCCCAGGGGGGCCCAGGGCGGAAATCGTTTGTGTCGCCCTGCGCATTCTGGTGCACTCCTCGCGGCCGAACGATCAAGGAGACCGTGATGCGTGCAGCGTTCATGTCGTTCACGAAGGGGGTTGGCTACTCGGAGGACGTGACGCCGCATGCGAACGCTGAACCTGGGGATCTTTGCGCACGTAGACGCGGGGAAGACGACGCTGACCGAGCGGCTGCTGTATACGGCCGGTGTCATCGAGGAGATCGGCAGTGTTGACGCCGGTACGACGCAGACCGATTCCCTGGCGCTCGAGCGCCAGCGGGGCATCACGATCAAGTCGGCGGTTGCGTCGTTTTCGATCGGTGACGTTGCCGTCAACCTGATCGACACGCCGGGCCACCCGGACTTCATCGCCGAGGTCGATCGTGCGCTGCTGGTGCTCGATGGCGCCCTGTTGGTGATCTCGGCCGTCGAAGGGGTACAGCCTCAGACTCGTGTGCTCATGCGCGCCCTGCAGCGCGTGCGCCTTCCTGTGGTGCTGTTCGTCAACAAGATCGACCGCGTCGGTGCAGACGACGAGCGGGTGCTTCGCAGCATCGGTGAGCGGCTCACACCCGCCATTGTCGCCATGGGTTCGGCGCGTCACCTCGGTACGCGAGCTGCTGACTTCACGCCATCGCACGGCGATGATGCCGTCTTCACGGAACAGCTTGTCGAGGTGCTCGCCGAGCGAAGCGACGAACTCCTGGGAGCGTACCTGGCAGACAGGTCGACGCTGTCGTATCAGCGTCTCCGGGCCGAACTGGTCGCGCAGACGAAGCGTGCGCTGGTTCATCCGGTCTTCTTCGGTTCGGCGATCACGGGAGCGGGCGTGTCCGCCTTGATGTCGGGCATCACGGAGCTGCTACCGGCTGCGGCACGCGACGTCGATGGTCCTGTGTCGGCCAGGGTGTTCAAGATCGAGCGAAGTCCGAGCGGCGAGCGAGTCGCGTACCTCCGCATGTTCACGGGAACCATCGGTGTGCGTGACCGCGTCGAGTCGGTTCGCGGCGCCCGGTATCGGGTCACCGCTCTCAGCGTCTTCGAGCCGGGCGGCGCCGTCGGACGGCCGTCGATCGGCGCAGGTCAGATCGGGCGAGTGTCGGGCCTCACCGGCGTTCAGATCGGCGATCGGATCGGAGCACACCAGACCGAGGCGAGGAGCCATCAGTTCCCTCCCCCCACGATGGAGTCGGTTGTCGTCGCCGCCGATCGCGACGACCGAGCGCGGCTACGAGTCGCGCTGGCACAACTGGCCGACCAGGACCCGCTGATCAACGTTCGCCGCGACGATCCGCTCGACGAGTGGTCCGTGTCGCTCTATGGAGAGGTGCAAAAGGAGGTCATCGCAGCAACGCTCCTCGACGACTACCGCATCGACGTCTTGTTCCGCGAGACCACGACCATCCATGTCGAACGGCCCATCGGAATCGGCGCTGCGCTCGAACTCCTCCAAGACGACGACAACCCGTGCTCGGCAACCATCGGCCTGCGGATCGAGCCCGCGCCGCCCGGGTCCGGCATCACCTTCCGGCTCGGCGTCGAACCTCGACTCATCCCCCTGTACATCTACAAGACGGCCGACCGGTTCATCCACCGGATGACCGAACACGTCACTGGCACTCTCCACGAGGGACTCTTCGGCTGGCAAGTGACCGACTGCATCGTCACGATGACCGAATGTGGCTACTACACAGGTGACGGACCCAGAAAGCCCACGAGGCCGACCCCGCGCACGACCGCCGCCCACTTCCGCGAGCGGACGCCCATCGTGTTGATACGGGCGCTCACCCGAGCAAGGACCGTCGTGTGCGAGCCGAGACTCCGTTCCCGGATCGAGACACCATCGACGACCGTCGGCGCCGTCGCCGCTGCAGCCAGACAACTCGGAGGCATCCTCGAACCGCCCACCGTGCGCGGAAGTCTCTCGACCATCGAGACCGTGATCCCGGCGCCACGGCTACGAGAACTGCAACGACGGCTGTCCGGCATCACCGGCGGCGAGGCAACCGTCGAGACCAGCTTCGACGGCTACGCACCCGTCGAAGGACCACCACCGCTCCGCCACCGACCCGATGCGACCCACCCGGCGGGTTGACCAGAGCCAACATCGCGGGATGCGCGCACGACGGGCTCGAACAGACCATCTACGCGCTCGACGGCGTCACGACGTTCACCGCCGCCCGCCAAGGCTGACGACGCAGTCATGTCGCTTGGCCGACGGAGATCTTCTGGAGGATCGCAATGCGTTCCTCCAGCGGCGGATGCGTATCGAAGAGGTGGTGGAACCATGCCTCGTGGTGTTGCAACGGGTCGTCGATACACATCGCCGCGGTCGCATGATTGAAGCTCGCGAACGGCTTGTCGTTCGCTTCGAGCTTTTGCAGCGCGTGCATCAACCCCAGGGGATTGCGGGTGAGGTTCACGCCACTCACGTCGGCGAGCTCTTCGCGAGACCGCGACAGCGCGAGCCGAATCAAGGGGCCCACCACGAACGCCACCAATGCGAGGACCGCGGCCATCGCGAACACCAGGAGCGCGACCTGGCCGGAGTCCCTTCCGCGGGGACGCATGAAGAACACGCTCCGCCAGGCCAGGCTCGCGACCAGCGCCGCGAAGCCGATCAGGGTGGTCACAACGAGAATGAGCCGCACGTCGTAGTTCTTGATATGGCTCATCTCGTGGCTGATGACTCCCTCGAGTTCGTCTCGGCTCATCATCTCCAACAGACCCGTGGTGGCGGTGATCGCAGCTCGGTTCGGGCTCACGCCGGTCGCGAATGCGTTCGGCGACGGATCATCGATCACGTAGACCGCCGGCTTGGGGAGCCCCGCGCTGATGGCCATCTCCTCCACGACGTTGTGGAGTTGGCGATACTGCTCTCCGTCGGCTGGGTGGGCGCCCGAGACTGCCAGCACGAGTCGGCTGCCGGAGGAATACGCGAACACCGCGCAGCACACGGCGATGAACGCGGCGATCACGACCCCGGCGACGATCCCGCCCAGCGGCGAGCTCGAGCTGCTCGCAAACAACGCGCCCAACAACGCGCCAATCCCCGCCCACACCACGACGAACAACACGATCACGACCACACTTCGCCGCTTGTTCCTCGCGATCTCCTCGAGCACGCCTCCAACGATAGGACCCGTTCCGCCGGCAGCGCCGACGTCTCACACGCCGCCGTAGTGGCGAGACTGGACGACGCACCGGTCGACTCGTCATCGCCCCTCCCCGCTACTTCCTGTGCGCAGCCCGAAGGCACCCCGCGCCCACCCACCTGGATCGGTACCGAAGACGAGAGGATGTGCCGTTCGGGCCCCCATGCCCGTTCGATACGTTGGTGCGCGTTTTGTGCCCGGAGTGTGTGCGCGTGACGCAGTTCGGGCGTGGTGTCGTAGCGATGTTTGCTATGCGGGGACCGCACCTCTCGTGTGCTCGAGTGCCCTGACGATGCCCTCGCGAACCAGATGGTCATTGTCCTTCGAGATGAAGTCATGGACCCGACGTTCCAACAAGAGACGCATCAGTGGGTTGACGACGTGGTAGCGCTCGACGAAATGGACCCGGGTCTTCCCGTTGGGGAGAGCCTCGAGCCGATGTTCGCCCTCCGCACGCGACCACAACGGCTTACCGACCGCGTAGTACTTGGCCGACTCGTAGGGGACGACCTCGGTCACGTGTTCCCACGATTGTGCGATTCCACCGCTGAGGAGGTACTTGGGAACCCGGAAGAAGCAATGGCGCACCAACCCTGCACCGTGCTCGTCACCCTCGTGCAAGATCTCGATCGTCACAGGGCCGTGTTCGATCTTCCTGCAGATCGGGCCGAACTCTCCTATCTCGCGTCGACCACTCGAGCGATCCATCGGACGCCGGTGCATGACGTTCCAGATCTCCTCGGGTGTTGCGTCCATGTCGAACGAATAGCGATGCTCTTGCACCCGGTACTCCCTCGAGAAGCGACTTGTCGGCGTCGATCTTGGCCCATCCCGACAACTTCGTCACGAGTCCGCCATGCCTCGTGTGTCGGTGCTCGCGTCGGGAAGGGGTCGCGCAGATCGTCGGTGCTCCGGAACTGGTAGTCATGGCACAGCATCGCCGCCCGGTGCCCGAGCAGGTCGAGGCGGTCGGCACCATGTCCTGGACCATGCCCCGCAACCGCGTCCCGGAGTTCACCGCGTGGCACAGAAGCAACGCGCCAGCTTGCACCCGAACCGGCATGGCGTGACTCGGTTCGGTTCGCCCGGACGACTGACGCCCATGTCGCCTACCGGGTGTTCGGGGAGGAGTGGCGGCCGGAGCTGCGCTGGGTGCGCGACGCTGTGTTGATGCGCCGCGGGTTGATGTGGGTTCGTCGCGTCGTCGCACGGATCCTGGTGCCGTTCATGCGGGCGAGGCACGGCTACTGGTTCGTGATCCGTCGCCGTGTCGTGGCCATCTCGGGCCTCCTGGCGCCCGATCGCGACGTTGTGCCCGCGCTGCACGCGGTGTCGGTGGCGGAGTGCGTGCGTTCCACCCCTGCTCCCCGGCTCGTCGTTCCCGATCCTGGATATCCCGTGCTCGAGATGCCCGGCGGTGTTGTCTTCGGGCCGTGGGGAGAGGTCGGCCGCGGAGATGGTGTGGTGCTCGAGCTCGGCGTGCGCTATGGGGCCGCGTCGGATCGGTGGGTCCTCGGCGATTGTGACCTTGCCTCGGCCGGTCCGGTGCACGACCTCTCCGGCGTCACCGTCAACCTGGTGCAGCGGTTCGCAACGAACTACGCGCACTGGCTGTTCCAGGGCCTCGTGCGCCTGGAAGTGCTCGGGCGGGCCATCGACCTCGCGTCCTGTGATCGATTCCTGGTGCCGCCTTCACCACCGCCATTCCTGGCCGAGGTGTTCGAGCGCCACGGGATCGATTGGGCGCGCGCGGAACCGGTCGCCGGGTATCCCGCGTCCTACCGTTGCGAGCTCCTCGTTGCCGCGGGTATGCCTCAACGCCCCTGGGAATGCCCTCGATGGGCGATGGACTCCTTGCGCGATCGATATGGCGAGCCCTCCGCGGACGACGGGCCTCGGCGCGTCTACTTGGCACGCGGTGTTGGCGTGCGGCGCGGTGTGGTCAACGAGGCCGAGCTGGTGGCCCACCTCGAGCGCCGCGGTTTCGTCACCGTGTCGACGATCGGCCGCACGATTCGCGAGCAAGCGGCGCTCGTCGGCTCAGCCGAGTGCATCGTCGCACCGCTCGGAGCCGCGTTGGGCAACCTCGTTTTCGCGCCGCGTACCGCGCATGTGATCGAGCTGGCGGGCCGGAATTTCGTCCGGGACACGTATCGTGTCGTCGCCGCAACCCTGGGGATGCCGTTCACGAGACTCGTCGGTACGGAGCCGGGCTTGCCGCCTTGGCTCG
>DASPTH010000064.1:0-13568 GCA_035623515.1 Acidimicrobiia bacterium | reverse complement strand
CGTGCGGCACGTGGTCGACGACAGACGCGCCGGTGAGCAATCCGTCGACGCCCACGCCGCGGCGGACGGTCACGCCGGGATGATGCCGCGCCGCACCGGCGAACACCGCTTCCACGGTCGGGCGGCGGCCGGTGGGGAAGTGGAAACGGTCGTCACCCGGACGCGGCTCGCCCGCGAGCGCGGGCGGGAGGGCGGTGAGCGGCTCCCACACGTAACAGCCGGCGTCGACGAGACGCGCGGTCAGCCCCGGCAACTCGGCGTCGAGGATGAGCTGCACACGCGGGAAGATGTTGTGCGGCTGGTGGAACTGCGCGACACCCGCGCGCGGCCACTCGTTCCATGCGTCCCTGGGGTCATCGGGGGCACCTACGGGGTCGCGTTCGAGGACGGTGACGTCGTGCCCGTCCCGCGCGAGCAGCATCGCGGTGGACAGGCCGATCACGCTGCCACCGCAGACGACGACAGATGTCATGGGGTGCCCTCCCCTCGGGTGTGCCTCGCAGGGTACCGACGCGGCGGGACCCGGTAGGTTCGCCGGCCATGACGCGCCCGTTCCCGGACGGCTTCGAGTGGGGCACGGCCACCGCCGCGCACCAGATCGAAGGGGGCAACTGGAACAACGACTGGTGGGCGTGGGAGCACACGCCCGGCTCCGGATGCGTGGAACCGAGCGGCGACGCGTGCGACTCGTGGCACCGCTGGCGCGACGACGTCGCGCTCGTCCGCGACCTCGGGATGGACACGTACCGCTTCTCGATCGAGTGGAGCCGCATCGAGCCCGAGGAGGGGGAGTGGTCGCGCGCGGCGATCGACCACTACCGCCGCATCGGCGACGCGCTGCTCGAGGCGGGCGTGCGGCCGGTGGTCACCTTCCACCACTTCACGTCGCCTCGTTGGTTCGCGGCGTACGGCGGATGGAAGGACGACGGCGCGGCCGATCGGTTCGCGCGGTTCTGCGAGCGCGCCGCGCGCGAGCTCGCCCCGGTTCTCCATCGTGCCTGCACGCTGAACGAGCCGAACATCGTGGCGATGTTCGGCTACGTGCTCGGCACGTTCCCGCCCGGTGGGAAGGACTTCGCCGACGGACAGCGGGCGATCCAGGGCTTCTGCGACGCGCACCGCAAGGCGGTCGACGCCATCAGGGGCGCCGCGCCCGGTGTGCCGGTCGGCTTGACCCTCTCCATGAACGAGTTCCACGCCGTCGACGGCGGCGACACGATGGTCGAGCGGATTCGCTCCGTGATGGAGGACCCGTTCCTCGACGTCACCGACGGCGACGACTTCTTCGGCGTGCAGAGCTACTCGCGGCTCGTGGTCGGACCCGGCGGCCCCACCGACCCGCCGGCCGACTCGCTCGTCCTGCCGATGGGGTACGAGTACTGGCCACAGGCGCTCGCCACGACCATCCGGCGCGCGTGGGACTACACCCGCAGGGCGGTGCCGATCCTCGTGACCGAGAACGGCATCGGCACCGGCGACGACGATCTCCGTGTCCGTTACGTGGAGACGGCCCTCGGCGGTGTGCTCGACTGCCTCGACGACGGCGTCGACGTGCGTGGGTACACGTACTGGAGCCTCCTCGACAACTTCGAGTGGGCCCACGGGTACGGCCCCGAGTTCGGCCTCGTCGCCGTCGATCGTGCGACCTTCGCGCGCACGCCGAAGCCGTCCGCCCGGTGGTACGCCGAGGTCGCGGCCGCGAACGCGCTCTGACGCGCGTGTCAGCCGTGGGCGCCGCCGTCGATGCGCAACGACGTTCCGGTCACGAAGCGCCCGTCGTCGGACGCGAACGTGGCGATGATCGACGCCACCACCTCGGGCGGCGCGAAGCCCTCGGCGAGGACCGGCGACATCTTGGCGAACAACATCCAGTCGGTGTCCTCGGGCAACATCCCCGGCGTCGTCTCCGTGATGCCGCTCTCGATGCTGCCGGGTGCGACGGCGACGGCGCGGATGCCGCGCTTGCCGTACTCGATGGCGATGCAGTGCGTGAACGCGTCGATCCCGCCCTTGCTCGCCGAGTACGCCGCCATGTACGGGTGCCCGAACGACGTGGCGGTGGAGCTGAAGTTCACGATCACGCCGTGCCCCTGGTCGAGCATCACCGGCAACGCGGCGCGGGTCATCAGGTACGTGCCGGTGAGGTTCACGCCGATCACCTGGTTCCACACGTCGAGGGTGGACTCGTGGGTGTGCGCGGCCCGCAGGATCCCGGCCGCGTTCACGAGCACATCGAGGCCGCCGAGCCGGCCGGTGACCTCGCCGACCGCGGCTCCGACCGCGGCCTCGTCGGACACGTCGAGCCGCGCGGTGGTGAGCCGGCCGTCGACCCCGGCCTCGCCCGCCATCTGCCGGGTCTGCGCCAGCCCGGCTTCGTCGACGTCGACTGCGTGCACCGTGCCCGCCTCGGTGAGGAGGCGCAGGACCGTCGCCCGGCCGATCCCCGACGCGCCACCCGTCACGAGGATCCGTCGATCCTGGAAACGCTCCACTCCGTCCTCCTCCGAATCAGGCCTCGTCGGGCAACTGCGGTGCCCACGCCGAGCCGTTGGTGTGCGTGCCGCTCCCCACGAACAGAGTGTTGCCGGTCAGGTACCCGCATTCCCCACTGGCGAGGAACACTGCCACCGGGGCGATGTCGGTCTCGGGGTCGCCGAGGCGGCCCATCGGGGTCGACGCCCCGGCCTGCGCGCGCAACTCCGGGTGGTCCGCCGGTTCCTGAACGAGGACCCGCCCACCGCCGTTCATCCGTCAGAACCGCGCGACATAGCCGCGCGTTCTGACGGATGAACGAGGACGGCGGGATCGGAGCCGCGACGAGATCCGGTCCACGGTGGCAGTCGGCCGTCCGTCCGCCGCATCGCACGGCGAACAGGTCATGAGCGCCCAGTCCTCAGCAGCGTTCTAGGGCGCGGTTGATCGCGGTGAGCGCAGTGTGTACTGCGGTGTCTTGGCTCATGTGGGCACCGTGGGCGCCGAGCTCGAGGCGGCGCGCTTCGCTGAGCGTGTGTTGGAGGACGGCAACCGCGTGCTGGTGTTGTTGGGTGGATCCCGTTTCCCAGTCGTGCCAGTGTGGTGTGAGCGTGTCGGCCGCGCCGTAGAGGATGGCGGCGTCTTCGGGTGCGGTGTCGGCGAGCGCGTCAGCGACCAGGATCATGGTGGCGCCTACCAGAAGGCGTTGGCCGATCCAGTGGGCGGCGGTGATGGCGCGGGCGCCGAACTCGAGTGTGTGGTATCGGTCTGCGTTGCGGCCGGCGATCAGCACTCCCGAGATCGCGGTCGCAGCCTCGCGGCCTTGGCCGATCCCGGCGGTGATGTCGATGGCTTCGCGGACGAGGTCGAGGGCACGTTGGGGATCGCGCCTGCCGAGGGCGGTGGCGTAGGACGCGAGCGCGCGGGCGGTGGTTTCGGGGTTGTTGATCGTGCGGGCGAGTTGCAGCGCGTCTTCGGCGGCGACCACAGCGGCGTCCTCGTCCCCGGCGAGTACGAGGGCCTGGACGTAAGCGGCGAGGCCCCAGACGGCCCCGAGGTCGTCGTGGTTGCTGCGGGAGATCCCGATCGCCGTTTGCCAGAACGCGAGGCTCTCGGCGACCTCGCCGGCGGCCATCGCCACGATCGCTCGGATACCGGGCACGTTCGGGCTGGGCGGGGTTCCCAACCGTTCTTGCGCGCGGAGTGCCTCCTCGCAGTATCGGAGAGCTTCGTCGCTTTCGCCCCGCATCTGGGCACGCCAGGCAGCGACCACCAACGCGGGCGGGTACCGGGGATGCTCGGGCGCGCCGGGTAGCTCGAGCGCGGCGTGTACGGCGCTACCGAGGATGCCGGTCCCTCCCACGTCGGCGACGAGCAGGTTCACGCATTCGTCCCCGAGTGCGACGAATCGCAGCGCGGTGTCGGTGTCGTCGGTATCGAGGGCCCAGGCGAGCGCGGCGCGGATGTTGTCGGCCTCGCGGGTCGCCCGTGCCGCCCAGAGGATCTCGTCGGGACCCGCGGTGAGCGGCGCGGTCGACTCGACGAACTCCAGGTACCAGCGGGCGTGTCGCTGGCGGACGCGGTCGCTGTCGCCGCCGGCGTCGAGGCGTTCCTGTGCGTATTGGCGGATGGTCTCCAAGAGTCGGTAGCGGGTCCCGTCCTCGACCGGGTCGGCAACGACCAGGCAACGGTCCACCAGCCCCGCGAGGAACTCGAAGACCTCGTCGCCTGCGACGGACCCGCCCGCGGTCACGGTTTCGGCCGCCCCGAGGCTGAATCCGCCCACGAACACACCGAGGCGATCCAAGAGCACGCGTTCGGGGTCCGAGAGCAGGTCGTAGGACCAGTCGATCGTGGCCCGCAACGTCTGGTGGCGCTCCACCGCGCTGCGCTGCCCGCCCGTCAGCACCCGGAACCGCTGATCGAGGCGATCGGCGAGCTCCGCCGGGGTCAACACCGCCACGCGCGCCGCGGCGAGTTCGATCGCCAACGCCACCCCGTCCAGCCGCCGGCACAGTCGTGCGACCGCCTCCGCGTTGGTCTCGTCGAGCACAAACGTCGTCTTCGCGGACCTCGCCCGCTCCACGAACAGACGCGCCGCCGCACAGCGACGGATCTCCTCGAACTCGGCGGCGGTCTCGGGAGTATCGAGCGGCGCCACCACCACCAACTGCTCACCCGCGACCCGCAGTCCCTCGCGGCTTGTCGCCAACACCCGCACCCCAGGACACGCCCGCTCGATCGCCGCGATCAGATCCGCCACCGCGCGCACCAGGTGCTCGCAGTTGTCGAGCACCAACAAGAGGTCCTTGGCGGCAAGAAAGCCAACCAGTGTGTCCATCGCCGACAGCGCCCCGCCCGCCGGGACCCCAAACACGCTCAACACCACCTCGGCAACCGCGTCGGGGTCCCGGACGCCAGCCAACTCACAGAGCCACGCACCCTCCCCGAACCGGGACCGAACCTCTGCCGCGGTTTCCAACGCCAGCCGCGTCTTGCCCACGCCACCCACCCCAATCAGCGTCACCACCCGCGCGGTCTCCAACAGGGCACCGAGTTCGATGAGCTCCTCCTCCCGCCCGACAAACGAACTCGCCTGCACGGGCAAGTTCCCCGAGAGAGCGCCCAGCCGCGCCAACGCCGGAAAGTCCGAACACAACCCCGGCGCAACAACCTGAAACACCCGCTCCGGCCGCGACAGGTCACGCAAGCCGTGTTCGCCCAGGTCAACCAGCGTCACACCTGCGCCCAACTCGTCGCGCACCAGCTCCTCGGTCGCCAACGACACCAGAACCTGCCCGCCGTGCGCCACGCTCATCAAACGTGCCGCGCGATTCACCGCGGGACCGTAGTAATCATCGCCCCGCAGCTCCGCCCGACCAGTGTGCACACCCATCCGCACCCGAAGCGGACCCGTCGACTCCCACTCTTCGTCCTCCAACGCCACCTGAACCGCCACCGCGGCATCGACCGCGTCGATCGCGGTCACGAAGACCGCATGAACACCGTCGCCGGTCCCCTTCACCACCTGCCCGCCGTGCGTCGTGATCGCCTCGCGCAGGATCTCGTCGTGACGAGCCAACGCCCGCTGCATCGCGTCGCGATGCACTTCCCACAGGCGCGTCGAACCCTCGAGATCGGTGAACAGGAACGTCACCGTCCCTGAGGGCAACTCCACCATCTACTCCCCCTAGATGGGCGCCCTCCCCGCCAGCAAGTAAACCAGGCAAAGCGAACGACGTCATCCCAACAGGAGCCACACAGGACTCCGGCCTCTGAGTGCCGCCCGACGACGGCAAGCCCCGACGGTCAGGTCGCGTCTCGGACGGTCGCTCACTCGACGCAGGCGCCCCGAACCGATGTCGCACTGTGCGGGTGACGTTCTGGCGCGGCCGACCCGGTGGTCGGGAGCGCCCCGCATCGGGCATTGGGTGCGGTAATGGCGTAGCGGTTCATCCGGGCCCGACCACCCGCGAGAGCGCCTTTGCTCGAGCAGCACGCGGTCGAGATGGACGTTCGCCTCTAGTGGCAGTCGGTGTGCTGGCACAGTCTCGTCGCTGGGAGGGCTGAACCGAGCGAGGTGGTTCCCGTGCTCCCGAGCCATGCGACCGACATCGGCGTGCAGTCACCGCCCCGGGAATTGTGGCCGCTCGTCCCGCTGATCCAGCTGGCGCAGGTGGAGAAGACGTATCGGATGGGCCGCCTGGACTACTGCGCGTTGCGCGGGGTCGATTTGGAGATTTGTGCGGGGGAGCTGGTGGCGCTGGTAGGCCCGTCGGGGAGTGGCAAGACGACGATCCTCAATCTCGTGGCGGGGATTGATCGGCCGACGGCGGGGACGGTGACGGTGGACGGCCGGCGGATTGACGCGATGAGCGAGGAGGAGCTCGCGGTTTGGCGGGGTGTGCATGTCGGTGTCGTGTTTCAGTTCTTTCAGTTGTTGCCGACGCTGTCGGCGCTCGAGAACGCGGTGTTGCCGCTCGATTTCGCGCGGCGTGGTTCGAAGCGGGAGCGGTTCGCCTGTGCTCGCCAGAACCTTGATCTAGTTGGGCTGGGTGACAAGTGTGATCACCTGCCGGCAGAGCTGTCGGGTGGTGAGCAGCAGCGGGTTGCGATCGCGCGGGCGCTGGCGTGTGATCCGAAGCTGATCGTGGGCGACGAACCCACGGGCAATCTTGACTCGGTGACCGCGGCCGAGATGTTCGAGTTGTTCGAGCGTCTCAACCAGGAGGGCAAGACCGTCGTCTATGTGACCCATGATCGCGAGCTAGCCGGTCGCGCGCATCGGGTGATCTCGATCCGGGACGGCCGCGTCCTCGGTGGGTGAGCCCGTCATGGTGTCGGCGGTACTGCGCAAGTCGATTACCGACCTGAGCCAGCGGCGTGCTCGCACGGTGCTGGCGGCGTTGACGCTGGCGATCGCGGTCGCGAGTATCGGCCTGTTCGCGGTGCCGTCGCTGATGAACCGGACAATGCAGGGCGAGGTCGCGTCGGATCGGCTGGCGGACGTGACCATCTACACGCATCCGCTTTCGCTCGACCGCGCGCAACTCGCCGAGCTCAACGCTCTGCCGAACGTGCGCGCGGTCGAGCCGCTTTCGGTCTTCGCCGGCCGGCTGTACGTGGGTGACCGCCGACCGTTCGCGCAGGTGCGCGGCGTGTCAGACTTTGGACGTCAGCGGGTCAACATCGTGCATGTCGCCGCGGGTGCGACGCCGAAGACGGGCGCGGTGTTGTCTGACGTTCAGAACGCGAACCAGGGACGCTTGGATGTGCGCGCCGGCGACAGGGTGCGCATCATCGGCGCCGATGGCGTGGTGCATCCACTTCAGGTCAGCGGCACAGCCCGAAACCTCGACGGCGCTCATGCTGCCGCCGCCGATGGGGTGATCGTCCTCTATGGCACCGCGCCGACGGTGGCGTCCCTCAGCGGCACGGCCGGTTCCGACGAACTGTTGTTCCGACTCCGCGACACCCGCCCGAAGGCGGTCGATGCGACCGTTGCTGCGGTGCGTCGGGCGCTGAGCACCGTCCCCGGGTTCACCGGTTTCAGCGACCTGCCGCAGGTCCGCTCCGCGGGCGACTGGCCCGGCAAGTCGAGTTTCGAAGACTTCACGACGTTCTTTTCGGTGATCACGCTGCTGGCGCTGCTGTCGGCGTTGGTGCTGATCTCCAACACGATCACCACCCTGGTCGTCGAGCAGACCGCCCAGATCGGGATCATGAAAGCCGTGGGCGGACGGCGCCGCGAGATCGCGGCGGTCTATGTGAGAACCGCGCTGTTGCTCGGCGCGCTCGCCACGGTTGTCGGCCTCACCGTCGGCATCGTCCTCGCCTACGTCTTGACCCGCCACTTCGGCTCGACGCTCTTCGGTGTCAACGTCGGCTTCGCCGTTGACGGACGCGTCCTGTTGATCAGCGCCCTGGTCGGACTTCTCGTGCCACCGCTAGCCGCGCTGCCCGCGCTTCGGCGCGCGATGCGAATGCCCTTGCGCGACGCGCTCCAAGCCAGCGGCTCGGCCGTCGCCGACCAGGACACCGGCGACGCAGTGCTTCGCCGCATCCGCTTCCTGCCCCGCACCGCGCAGATCGGGCTTCGCAGTCTCGGCCGACGCCGCCGCACCAGCCTCTCCACCGCGCTCGTCATCGCGTTCGCGGTCGGCACACTGCTCGCCGTGCAAGGCCTGGCCACCGCGGCCACCACCACCAGCCGAGGCTCCTGGGGCGACCACGGCGAAGACGTCAAAATCACCGGGCAGGGTGGCCGTCCACTCGACGCAAACGCCGCCCACCTCATCCAGACCACACCCGGGGTCGCGACCATCGAGCCCATGTTCGTCACCGACGCCACCCTCGCCGGCAACGACGCCAAAATCTGGGCGCTCCAACAGCACACCATGTTCCACTACCGGCTCGCGAGCGGACGCTGGTACACCACGAACGAACAACAGACACGCGCCCGCGTCGCGGTCGTCGAACGGGCCCTCGCCCGCGCCACCGGCACCAGTCTCGGTGACCGCATCCGCGTCCAGACCGCCGCCGGCCCGGTCACGTTCAGGGTCATCGGCATCGCCACCAACCAGCAGGAAAGCGGTACCGCCCTCTTCGCGCCCCTCACCACCGTGCACGCGGTCCTGCCCGGCCGCCCCGCCGACGCCAATGACTACTGGGTCCGCACCACTTCCCGGGACCACGCCCTCATCGACCGCACCACCACCGGCATCGAGCACACCCTGACCACAAACGGCTACAACACCAGCGACGAAATCAAGTACGTCAAACTCGCCGACGAGATCACCAACGACCGCACGATCACCACAACCATCGCCGTCCTCGGCCTGCTGATCGTCGCCATCAGCATGACCGGACTCGCCAACGCGCTCACCACCAGCGTCCTCGGGCGCACACGCGAAATCGGCATCCTTCGCTCGATCGGTGCCCGCGCCCGCGACGTCCGGCGCATCTTCGCCACCGAGACCCTCGCGCTCGCCCTCACGGGCTGGCTCATCGGTATCCCACTCGGCTATCTCCTCGACCGCCTCCTCGTCTGGCTCGTACGCAACGTCGTCAACATCGACCTCCCCCTCGCCTTCCCACCCTGGAACATCGTCCTGGCGCTCGCCGGCACAACCCTGCTCGCCCTCCTCGTCACCCTCGCTCCCATCCGACGCGCCGTCCACTACAGCCCCGGCGACGCGCTGCGCTACACATGAACGAGCCAACCGGGACCGGACGCGCGTTTGGCGAGGCCCCCCATCGGCAGCCCCCAATTCGCCCGCGCCGCCTGCGCATCTCCCGCAGCGGTCTGGGAACCCCATGAGGCTCGGCGCTGTAGGAAGCGCTCGGCGTCACGGGGGGCGTCGTCGGTGACGTAGGGCCTGGCGCAGGCGAGTCGGGTGCCTCGGGTTGATGGGTGTGCTGCGCCGGTTGGGTGGTGACGGGCGCTGAGCTTGGCTGGTTTACTTGTTGGTGGGAGGGCGTCCCATCTTGAGGGAGAAGATGGTGGAGCTGCCGTCGGGGACGGTCACCTTCTTGTTCACCGATGTGGAGGGTTCGTCGCGTCTGTGGGAGGAACATCCGGAGGCGATGCGGGCGGCGTTGGCGCGCCATGACGAGATCGTGCGGGAGGCGATCGAGTCACACCGCGGCCATGTGGTCAAGACGACCGGTGACGGGTTCCATGCCGCATTCGCGACGGCGTCGGATGCGGTGCATGCGGCGATCGATGCGCAGCTGGGGTTGGCGGCTGAGTCGTGGCCGGAGACCGGCGGGTTGCGGGTACGGATGGGCGTGCACACGGGCGCGGCCGAGATCCGCGACGGTGACTATTACGGTCCCGCTTTGAATCGGGCGGCTCGCCTGGCGGGTGCGGGTCATGGCGGTCAGGTGCTGATCTCGGGGGCGACCAGTGAGCTGATCCGGGGTTCCGGTGTGGAGCTGGTGGATCTGGGCTCGCATCAGTTGCGCGACCTGGGTGAGCCGGAGCGGGTGTTCCAGGTCGTGCATGCGGGGTTGGCCTCGGAGTTCGGAGCGTTGCGGACTCTGGATGCGTTCGCGACGAATCTGCCGTTGCAGGTGACGACGTTCGTGGGCCGCGACGACGACGCCGCTGAGGTCATCGAGGCGCTCGGGCAACATCGGGTCGTCACGCTGATCGGGGTGGGGGGTGTGGGCAAGACCCGTCTGGCGATCCAGATCGCCGCCGAGTTGCTGCCCCGCTATCGGGATGGGGTGTGGCTGTGCGAGCTGGGGCCCTCGAGTGATGCGGCCCAGGTGCCCGATGTGGTCGCCACCGCGGTGGGTGTGCAGCAGCGATCGGACCAGTCGGTCACCCAGAGTTTGCTGATGGCGCTGCGCTCGAAGGACATGTTGGTGGTGCTCGACAACTGCGAGCATCTTCTGGACGCGGCGGCACAGCTGGTCGCCGCGCTCGTCGCCTCGTGTCCGGGGGTGCGGGTATTGGCGACCGGCCGCGAGGGGCTGGGCGTGCGGGGCGAGCGCATGATGATGGTGCGGTCGTTGCCGCTTCCCGGTGTGGGCGCATCGACAGACGAGATCCTCGCTGCCGACGCGGTGACCCTGTTCACGGAGCGGGCCGAACAGGCCGGTGGTGGTGTCGACCTCGACGACGAGACAGCGACGATCCTCGGGCAGTTGTGCCGGCGCCTGGACGGTATCCCCCTGGCGATCGAGCTGGCGGCGGCGCGCACTCGGATGATGAGCCCCCAGGAGATCGCGGCACGACTCGATGAGCGGTTCCGGCTGCTGACCGGCGGGAGCCGCACCGCAGTGGAGCGCCAACGGACCCTGCGACGGGCAGTGGAGTGGAGCTACGACCTCCTCGCGGAACGTGAACGGATGGTGCTGGACCGCCTCGGGGTCTTCGCCGGCGGTTTCACCCTCGACGCCGCAGAAGCCGTCGTCGGCGGAGACGGCATCGATCCCGATGAGGTTCTCGACAGCATCACGCAACTGGTCGACAAATCCCTGGTCGTCGCCGAACGCGAGCACCACGACACTCGTTATCGCCTGCTCGAGACGATCCGTACCTACGCGGTCGAGTGCCTCGACGACGCCGGCGTCACGGACGCGATGCGTCGACGTCACGCCACCTGGTGCGCCGGCTTCGTCGCCCAGGTCAGCGCCGGCGTGCGCGGCCCGGACGAGGCGGTGTGGCTCGATCGAATCGCCCGCGAAGTCGACAACGTCCGCGCCGCGCTGACCTGGGCGACCGGAGTCGACGACGCCGACCTGTCGGTGTCCCTCATGGGTGACTTCCGGTACTGGGCTCTGCAAGGCCGTCACCTCGGATACCTGCTCGGACCGTGGGCCGCGACCGTGCTGGCAACCACCGGCGCGGGCGACGACCCACGCTTCGCACACGTGCTGGCGGTCCGGGCACTCGACCACTACCACCACCAACGGAGCGACGTCGCGGAACGCGAAGCACGCCAGGCCATCGATCTCCTCGCAGACTCAGATGCGCCCTTCAACCCGGATCCCTGGTCGGTCTTGTGCACGTCCCTCATCTACGCCGGCCGCGTCAACGAGGTCGAAGGAGCCGACGTGTTCCTCGACGCAGCCCGAGCAACTGGCGACGACTACACACTCGCCAGCGCCCTCGCGCTCGTCGGGCTCTGGTGGTACGTGCTCGACAACACCGAACGCTGCCAGCCGGTCGCCGAAGAAGCCATGCAGCTCGCGCAACGGATCGGCAATCCGACGCTCATGGCGGCTGCAGGGACCCTGCTCGGCGGCGCGCTCGAGGCTACCGATCCGCCGCGTGCCCGAGCGGCCCTCGAGGCGGCACTCGAGCACGCCAAGGCCGTTGACCACGTGCTGTTCACCGCGACCTGCCTGGCATGGCTCGGGCGCATGGACGCCATCGCGGCGACTCCGCATTGGGAAAACCAGTTCCGAAGTGGTCTCGACCTCAGCTACGAAGCGGGCGACACCCGCATGGTCCTGATGTACCTCGACCTCTACGCGCAAGCCCTCGCCGCCACCGCCCGCGCCGAAACCGCCGCCATGCTCGCCGCGCTGGTAGCGAGGCTTTCGCCGCACACGTCGAACCCGAACTCGGTCGCTCGCCGACGCCTCACCAATGAGCGGCTCCTCACCCAGCTCGGTGCCGAGCGTTTCGCTGAGCTCACCGCCGACGGGACAAACCTCGACTACGACCGGGCCGTTGCCCTCGCGCTCGCCGAGTTCGACCGCGTCATCGCCGGCAAGGACGACTCAGCGCCGCGTGATGAGGTGAACGAGGGAACCTCCGAGGTTCGAGCCGGTGATTGATCTCCCGACCGGCACGGTGACCTTCTTGTTCACGGACCTGGAGGGTTCGTCGCGCTTGTGGGAAGAGCACCCTGACGCGATGCACGAGGCGTTGGCGCGCCACGACGCGATCCTGCGGGACGCGATCGAATCGCATCACGGCCATGTGGTGAAGACGACGGGAGACGGGTTCCATGCAGTCTTCGTGACGGCGTCGGATGCGGTTGGGGCGTCGGTGGACGCGCAGTTGGGGTTGGCCGCCGAGTCGTGGGGAGCGACCGGCCCGTTGCGGATGCGGATGGGGGTCCACAGCGGGCTGGCGGAGCTGCGTGACGGTGATTACTACGGGACGGCGGTGAATCGGGCGGCGCGGCTGATGGGGGCGGCGCACGGCGGCCAGATCGTGGTGTCGCTGGTGACCGAGGAGCTGATCCGTGATGGTGCCATCGAGCTCGTCGATCTCGGCGAGCATGTCTTGCGGGATCTGGCGCGTCCGGAGCGCGTGTTCCAGGTGGCGCATCCTGGTCTTGAACGCGAGTTCGCGCGTCTCGCGACGATGGACGCGTTTCCCGGGAACCTGCCGGTGCAGTTGACGTCATTCGTGGGGCGCGATCTCGAGCTCGCAGCGGTGGCGAAGGTGTTGGAGGAGTCGCGGCTGGTCACGCTCACCGGGGTGGGCGGTGTGGGCAAGACCCGCCTCGCGCTTCAGGTGGCGGCGGAAGTATTGCCTCGATTCGCGGACGGCGCGTGGCTGTGTGAACTCGCGACGGCGAGCGACGAAGTGTTGCTGTTTCAGGTCGTCGCCGACGCGTTGGGGGTGCTGCAGCGGGAAGGGCTCTCCATGGCTGACAGCGTGGTCGAGTTCTTGCGCGACCGTGACCTGTTGGTGGTGCTCGACAACTGTGAGCATTTGCTCGCCGACGCGGCGTGGCTGGCGTCGGAGGTGTTGCAGCGTTGTCCGAGGCTTCGGATCCTGGCGACGAGTCGTGAGGGTTTGGGAGTGATCGGCGAGCAGCTGGTGGCGCTGGCGTCGCTTCCGGTTCCGCGCTCCGGGGGTGACGTCGAGGTGTTGGCGGCCGCCGACTCGGTCCAGCTGTTCGTCGACCGGGCGGCGGCGGCGCGTTCAGGATTCGCGCTGACCCCGGGCAATGTCGTGGCGGTGGCGGAGATCTGTCGTCGCCTCGACGGGATCCCGCTGGCGATCGAGCTGGCGGCAGCGCGGGTGACGACGATGAGCCCGGCGGAGATCGCCGGCCACTTGGACGAGCGCTTCCGGCTGCTCGCGGGCGGCCGGCGCCGCGGGGTAGAGCGCCACCAGACCC
>DASPTH010000058.1:0-8435 GCA_035623515.1 Acidimicrobiia bacterium | reverse complement strand
GAGGCGATGGCCCGCGTCGACCTGTTCCTCGAGGAGCCGGGCCGCGGCTTCCTCGTGAACGAGGTGAACACGATCCCCGGGTTCACGCCGATCTCCATGTACCCGCGCTTGTGGGAGGTCTCCGGGCTGTCCTACGCGGAGCTCATCGACCGCTTGATCGAGCTCGCCATCGCCCGCCACGCCCGCCGCGCCACCCGTGCGGGCCGCCAGCGGTAACCCCCTCCCAAGTTGCGTCAGCGACCGACGTCAGACGTCGGTGAGCGACGCAGGTTCGGTGTTACAGGTTCACGACCGGGCAGGTGAAGGTGCGCGTGATGCCCTCGACCTCCTGGATCTGGGAGACGACGAGCTTGCCGAGGTCGTCGAGCGAGGGTGCCTCGGCCTTCACGATCACGTCGTAGGGGCCGGCGACGTTGTCGGCGTCGATCACGCCCTCGATCGCACGGGACGCGGTTGCGACGCGCTCGGCCCTCCCGACCTCGGTCTGGATCAACACGTACGCAGTGACCGCCATCCCGACCCCCTGCTCGACGTGGCGACGATCGTAGCGGCGGCGTGTCAGGCGTCGCCGAGGCGAGCTTCGAGCGCGGCGAGCTCGTCGCGGAGCGCGGGCGGGAGACGCTCGCCCAGCGCGTCGAAGGACGCGCGGATGCTCGGGAGCTCGCGGCGCCACTCGTCGACGTCGACGGCGAGCGCAGCCTCGACGGCGTCGGGGGAGATCGCGAGGCCTTCGAGGTCGAGATCGCCCGCGCCGGGCACGACGCCGACTGCCGTGCTCCTGCCCGATGCGTCGCCGTCGAGCCGGCGGAAGATCCACTCGAGCACGCGCGAGTTCTCGCCGAACCCGGGCCAGAGGAAACTGCCCGTCGCGGCGTCCTTCCGGAACCAGTTCACGCCGTAGATCCCGGGAAGCGACGCCTCGTCGGTGCGCCTGGTCATGCTCAGCCAGTGCGCCATGTAGTCGCCGATGTTGTACCCGCAGAAGGGCAGCATCGCGAACGGATCGAGGCGCAGCGCGCCCACCTCCCCGGCCGCCGCGGCCGTCTGCTCGGAACCCATCGTGGCGGCGACGAGCACGCCGTGCGTCCAACCGTGTGACTCGAACACGAGCGGCACCGTGGTGGCGCGGCGCCCGCCGAACAGGAACGCCGAGATCGGCACGCCGGTGGGGTCCTGCCACTCGGGGGCGATCGACGGGCACTGCGACGCGGGCACGCAGAAGCGCGCGTTCGGGTGCGCCGCCGGCCGCCCGGCCGCGGCCGTCCAGGGCTCGCCCCGCCAGTCGGTCAGGTGCGCGGGGGGTTCGGGTGTCATGTCCTCCCACCACACGTCGCCGTCGTCGGTGAGGGCAGTGTTGGTGAACACGGTGTTGCGCTCGAGGGTGCGCATCGCATTGGGGTTCGAGCGGTCGTTCGTGCCGGGCGCCACGCCGAAGAAGCCGAACTCGGGGTTGATCGCGTGCAGGCGTCCGGCGGCGCCGAACTTCATCCACGCGATGTCGTCGCCGATGGTCTCGACCTTCCATCCCGGGATGGTCGGGATCAACATCGCGAGGTTGGTCTTGCCGCATGCCGACGGGAACGCCGCCGCGAAGTAGCGCACGCGGCCCTCCGGGCTCGTGATCTTCAGGACGAGCATGTGCTCGGCGAGCCACCCCTCGTCGCGGGCGATGACCGACGCGATGCGTAGGGCGAAGCACTTCTTGCCGAGGAGCGCGTTGCCGCCGTAGCCGGACCCGAACGACCAGATCTCTCGGGTCTCGGGGAAGTGCACGATCCACTTCTGGTCCGGGTTGCACGGCCACGGCACGTCGGCCTCGCCCGTCGCGAGCGGCGCGCCGACCGAGTGCACGCACGGCACGAACTGGCCGTCGGGCCCGAGGACGTCGAGCGCGGCCTGGCCGGCGCGCGTCATCGTGCGCATGCTCACCGCGACGTACGCCGAGTCGGTGAGCTCGACGCCGATGTAGGAGAGCGGCGAGCCGAGTGGCCCCATGCTGAAGGGCACGACGTACATGGTGCGGCCGCGCATGCACCCCCGGAACAGGCCGTTGAGCGTCGCGCGCATCTCGCGCGGGTCGCGCCAGTTGTTGGTGGGACCGGCGTCGATCTCCCGCTCGGAGCAGATGAAGGTGCGGTCCTCGACACGGGCGACGTCGCTCGGGTCGGAGCGCGCCCAGTAGGAGCTGGGCCGGCGCTCCGGATCGAGGGCCACGAACGTCCCCGCCTCGACGAGCTTGGCGCAGAGCATCTCGAACTCGGCGTCGGAACCGTCACACCAGTGCACGGCCTCGGGCTCGCACAGCTCGACCATCTCGTCGACCCAACGCACGAGGCGCTGGTTCTGCGTGGGAGCCTGCACGAGGGTCACTGTCGATTCCTCCGGGGCCGAAAAGGAGTCTGGCGAGTGTAGTTGTGGCCCCTTCGCGCACCGGAAACGGTCGGAACGCGGGTCGATAGGGTGTCGCGCCGATGAGCAACACGCCGCGGGCCTGGGCCGGCATCACCCCCGAGCACTCCACGCCGGGGGAGTTCGCGCTCCCGCGTCCGGCGGCCGGCGCACCCAACGTCGTGCTCGTCGTCCTCGACGACACGGGATTCGCGCAACTCGGCTGCTTCGGCTCGGCGATCGCCACGCCCCACATCGACGCGCTCGCCGCGAGCGGGCTCCGGTACAACCGGTTCCACGTCACCGCACTCTGCTCGCCGACGCGCGCGTGCCTGCTGACCGGGCGGAACCACCATGCCGTCGGAATGGGCTATCTCACCGACATTCCCACCGCCTACCCCGGCTACACGTCGCGGCTGCCGAAGTCGGCCGCCGCCATGCCGAGGCTCCTCCGCGACGCGGGCTTCAACACGTTCGCGGTGGGGAAGTGGCACCTCGTTCCCTCGGGCGAGCGTTCGCACGCCGGCCCGTTCGACCGATGGCCGCTCGGGATCGGGTTCGAGCGCTACTACGGGTTCCTCCAGGGCGACACGAACCAGTGGGCGCCGAATCTCGTCCGCGACAACCACTACGTGGAGCCGCCACGCCGACCCGAGGAGGGTTACCACCTCACTGAGGACCTGGCCGACACCGCGATCCGTTGCGTCCAGGATCAGAAGCACGCCGCGCCCGACCGGCCCTTCTTCCTGTATTTCCCACTGGGCGCCATGCACGCGCCGCACCACGTCGCGCCCGAGTGGGTCGAGCCCTACCGTGGGCGGTTCGACGGTGGATGGGAGCGCCTGCGCGCCGAGACCTTCGCGCGCCAGCTCGAGCTCGGCATCGTGCCCGACGGCACCGAGCTCACCCGGCGCCCGTCGTGGGTGCAGGACTGGGACGGGCTCTCCGCCGACGAACGCCGCGTGTACGCGCGGTTCCAGGAGGTGTTCGCCGGGTTCCTGACCCACACCGACGTCCAGATCGGGCGGCTGGTGTCGTTCCTCGCGAGCATCGGCGAGCTCGACAACACGTTGCTGATGCTCGTGTCCGACAACGGGACGAGCGCGGAGGGGGGTCAGAGCGGCACCTTCAACGAGCACCGCTTCACGCTGGCCCTGCCCGACACGATCGACGAGAACCTCGCGCGCCTCGACGAGCTCGGTGGGTTCCGTTCGTACAACCACTACCCGTGGGGCTGGGCGTGGGCGGGCAACACGCCGCTGCGGCTCTGGAAGCGCTACACGTGGCTCGGCGGGATCCGCACGCCCCTGGTCGTGCACTGGCCCGACGGGTTCGCCGCGCGCGGCGACGTCCGCGCGCAGTTCGTGCACGCGATCGACGTGATGCCGACGGTGCTCGACGCGTGCGGCGTCGAAGCGCCGGCCACGCACGACGGCGTCACCCAGCAGCCGATCGACGGTTCGAGCATCCGCGCCACGTTCGACGACGCAAGCGCGCCCGACCCGCGCGACGTCCAGTACTTCGAGATGCTCGGTTCGCGCTCGGTCTACTTCCGTGGTTGGAAGGCCACGACCGACCACGTGTCGAAAGGCGTGGCCGACGAGGAGCGGCTGCTCGAGGGGAGCCGCGACTTCGCCACCGACCGATGGGAGCTGTTCTCACTCGCCGACGACTTCGCCGAGGCGCGCGACCTCGCGGACGAGCATCCGGACGTCCTCGCGCGTCTCCAGGACATCTGGCTCGTCGAGGCGGCCCGGAACCAGGTCTTCCCGCTCGTCGACGACCTCGTCGGCCGCTTCACGTCCGTCCTGCCGCCTCCCAACCCTCCGGCGGCGCGCGTTGTGTTCCGCCCGGGCGGCAGCCCCGTGCCCGACGACTCGCTGCCGAGGATGTTCGGCGGTTTCCGCCTGATCGCGTCGGTCGAGACGCCTGCCGCACCGGCCGTGGCCGACGGCATCCTGTGCGCGCTCGGCGACTGGACGAACGGCTTCGCCTTCTACGTGCGCGACGGTGTGCTCGTGTTCGCGCTCAACCGTGCCGGCGACGTGCGAACGGTGCGCGGCTCCGCGCCGGTGCCGCAGGGAGCACGCGCCCTCGCGTGCCACTACTCGCTCGACGGCGGCGGCCCTGCGGTGACGCTGTTGCACGACGGTGAGGTCGTGGCGTCCGCCGCGCTCGACGTGCCGGTGCCGATGTTCTGGCAGCACGGCGGCACCGCGCTGTGTCTCGGGTACGACCGCGGCTTCCCGGTGTGCGACGACTACGAGGTCCCGTTCGCCTGGAACGGTGTGCTGCACGACGTGGTCGTGGAAGTCGGGCGGGAGCTGCCGCCGGACCCGGGCGCCCAGCTCCGGGCGGCGCTGACCGCCGAGTAGGGGTTCACGGCAGCACCGCCCGTCAAATGGCCGGTCAGCGCTTCGGTGGATCAGACCTGCGCGGTGGGGAGACCCATGTCGGGCTCCGAGCCGATGCGGACGTGCGTGACGTGGCCGGCGTCGTCGAGCTCGAAGTTCACCCGCTGGCCCTGGCGCAGCATGCGGAAGATCGAGCCTTCGAGCGCGTCGGGCGCGAGCACGAGCTCGGCGCGGTCGGTGTCGCGGACGACCACACCTTCGCCCGTCTGCGGGTCGTAGATGCGGACGACACCCTGCACTGAACCTCCCGCGGTGTCGCTACGGCTTCTGGACCTTGCCGGCCTTGAGGCAGGAGGTGCACACGTGGATCCGCCTCGGTGCGCCGTTCACGACCGCGCGGACACGCTGCACGTTCGGGTTCCACCGCCGCTTCGTGCGCCGGTGCGAGTGGCTCAACTGCATGCCGAACTGCGGCTTCTTGCCGCAAATCTCGCAGACGGACGCCATCGAGGACCTCGTTCGTTGCCCAGGGTGAAGGGAGAAGGCTAGCAGCGAGCGGGATACCATCCGGAGCCGTGGGGGTTCTCCAGACGCTGGCGCCGTCCGACCTTCGACGCGTCGTGTCGACCTACCGCGACGTCCTGCGTCGCCACCAGGACGAGTTGAACCGCCTCAACGTGTACCCGGTGCCCGACGGCGACACCGGCACCAACATGGCGCTCACCCTCGAGTCGGTCGTCGACGAACTGCCCGACGACGGCTCGGCGATGCCCGAGGTGTGCGAGGCCATCCGGCACGGTTCGCTGATGGGGGCGCGGGGCAACTCGGGTGTGATCCTGTCGCAGATCCTGCGCGGTCTCGCCGACACGTTCTCGCCGCTCGAGGCCGTCTCGGCGCACGACGTGATCGCGGGCCTCCGGCGGGCCGCCGACGCGGCCTACCAGGCCGTCCTGCGCCCGGTCGAGGGCACGATCCTCACGGTTGTCCGGCTGGCGGCCGAGGCGGTGGAGCACGGGTTCGTGTCCGGTGAGGCGTCGCTCGCCGACGTGCTCGACCGGGCGGCGGCCGCCGCGCACGATGCGGTCGCGCGCACCCCCGACCTGCTGCCCGTCCTCCGCGACGCGGGCGTCGTCGACGCGGGTGGTCGCGGGTTCGAGCTGCTGCTCGCGGCGTGCCTGAGCGTTGTCGCCGAGCGGCCGGTGCCCGAACCCGAGGCGGTGGCGACGCCGCCTGCGGTCGCGGCCCATCTGCACCACGAGGTCGACGTCGGAGAGCTGCGCTACGAAGTGATGTACCTCCTGCACGCGGCCGACGCCACCATTCCGCAGTTCAAGCGCGCGTGGGGCGAGCTCGGCGACTCGATCGTCGTCGTCGGCGGCGACGGGCTGTGGAACTGCCACGTGCACACCAACGACATCGGCGCCGCCATCGAAGCCGGCATTGCGGCCGGGCGGCCGGCGACGATCCGCGTCACCGACCTGCACGAGCAGGTGGAGCAGCTCGAGGAGGAGGCGTGGGTACGCGACCAGAGCGCGCCGCCGCCGATCGAGCCGGTTGCCACCGGCGTGGTCGCGGTCGCCGTCGGGGACGGTCTGCGACGGTTGCTGCACAGCCTCGGTGTGCAGCACGTGGTGGCCGGCGGCCAGTCGATGAACCCGTCGACCGCGCAGATCCTGGAGGCGGTGCACGCGTGCGAGGCGGAGTCGGTGATCGTGCTCCCGAACAACAAGAACATCGTCCCCGTCGCGCGCCAGGTGCCCGATCTCGCCGACCGGCCCGTCTCGGTCGTCCCCACCACCGCGGTCGTCGAGGCGCTCTCCGCTCTCGTCGCGTACGACGCCGCGGCGCCGCTCGCCGAGAACATCGCAGCGATGGACGAAGCCGCGGGCCGCGTGCGCGCCGGGGAGGTGACCCGAGCCGTTCGCGACAGCGTTGCCGAGTGCGGACCCATCAGCGCCGGCGACTGGATCGCCATCACGCGCGACGGCGTCTGCGTTTCGGAGAAGTCGCCGGCCGACGCCACCATCGCCCTCGTCGATCGCCTGATCGACGACGACGCCGAGCTCGTGACGATCGTGGTCGGGGTGGAAGCCGACGCGGCCGACACCGCGCGCATCACCGAGCATCTCGAGCTCGCGCACCCCGACGTCGAGGTCGAGGTGCACGAGGGTGACCAGCCGCTCTACCCGTACCTCGTCGGCGTCGAGTAGCGCGCCCGCGGTGGGCGACGGGCTCACGCTGCGCGAGCTCGAGTCGCGCCGCGTCACCGAGTTGCAAGCGGTGGGGCCCAAGCTCGCGACCGGCCTGGAGGCGATGGGCATCACCTCGGTCCTCGACCTCCTCGACCACTACCCGCGGCGATACGTCGACCGCACGCAGCGCGCCGACATCTCCGAGCTCTCGATCGGTGACGAAGCGACGATCGACGCCGAGGTGCGCGCCGTCCGCGCCCGGCGAACTCGCGACCGGCGGCGCACGATCGTCCACGCGACCGTGTACGACGGCACCGGCCTGCTCGAGCTCGTCTTCTTCAACCAGCCGTGGCGCGAGCGCCAGCTCCGCCCCGGCACGCAAGTGTCGCTCTTCGGCAGGGTCGAGCAGTACCGCGGGAAGCGGCAGCTCACCAACCCCGTGGTCGACGTGCTGTCGGCGCCCGACGGCGAGACGAAGGACTCGTCGGGCGTCACCGGTGCCGTCGTGCCGGTGTACCCGCAGTCCGGGAAGGCCGAAGTCCACACGTGGCAGCTACGCGCCGCGGTGGGATCGTGCCTCCAGCGCACGAAGCCCCGGGGGTTCGCCGACCCGCTCGACGACGACGTGCGCGACGCCCACGACCTCGTCGACCGCACGCGGGCGTACTGGGACATCCACGTGCCCGCGGCGCTCGGTGACGCGCGCGCGGCGGCGCACCGGCTGAAGTTCGACGAGTTCCTGCGCATGCAGGTCGGCCTCGTGAAGCGCAAGCGCGCTCTCGCGGCGGAGGCGCACGGGATCCGGCACATCGTCGACGGCCCGATCGTGCAGCAGTTCCACGCGAGCCTTCCGTTCGACCTCACCGCCGACCAGCGGCGCGCCATCGAGGAGATCGCCGTCGACCTCGCGGCACCGGCCCCCATGCACCGGTTGCTCCAGGGCGAGGTCGGGTCCGGCAAGACCGTCGTCGCGCTCACCGCGCTGCTGACCGCGGTGCAGGGCGGCTACCAGGGCGCGTTCATGGCGCCCACCGAGGTGCTCGCCGAGCAGCACGAGCTGACCATGCGCGCGTTGCTCGAGGACCTCGTCGTGCCGGCGCACGGGACGCTGCTCGGTGAGCGCCCGGTTCGGGTCGAGCTGCTCACCAACCGGACACCCGCCGCCGCCCGGCGCCGGATCGCCGAGGGGCTCACCACCGGCGAGGTCGACATCGTCGTCGGGACGCACGCGCTGATCTACGGGGGCGTGGCGTTCGCGCACCTGGGCGTGGCGGTGATCGACGAGCAGCACCGATTCGGCGTCGAGCAGCGTGACCTGTTACGGGCGAAGGGCGACGCACCGGACGTGCTGGTGATGACCGCCACCCCGATCCCGCGCACCGCGGCCATGTTGATCTACGGCGACCTCGACAAGACCGAGTTGCGGGAGCTGCCGGCGGGGCGGTCGCCCATCGCCACACAGGTCGTCGGTCCGGGGCCGCTGGAGCGAGCCGCGGTGTAC
>DASPTH010000046.1:0-2749 GCA_035623515.1 Acidimicrobiia bacterium | reverse complement strand
GACGCCACCACCTCCGAGCTGTTCGCCCGCACCGCGGCCCACTTGCGCCCGGCGGAGAAACCGGCGCCGCCCCGCCCGCCGAGTCCGGACGCCGTGATCTCGGCGATCACCGCGTCGGGTCCCTTGCTCCGTGCCGCCTCGAGCCCGGCGCCGCCGCCGGCCGCGACGTACTCGTCGAGGGACCGGACCGGCTGCGCCGGGAGGACTCTGGCTTCGGTCATCGCGCGCCTCTCGTGCAAGGTTGACGGATGTCGTGTCCCCCGCGAGTCACACGCGCGCGTGACCCGGGAGCACGCGGTATGCGGCATACACCGAGTCGACTCGCTTCAACGCGGCGAGGATGGTGTCGAGGTGGCTCGGGTCGGCGAGCTCGAAGTCGAACCGGAACTTGGCGATGCGGTCACGAGAGGTCTGCGACGTGCTCGCCATGATGTTCACGTGGTACTCGGCCAGCACCTGCGAGATGTCACGGAGGAGCCGATTGCGGTCGAGTGCCTCGACCTCGACCGACGCCACGAACGTGGACGGCTGGTCGTTGTCCCACTCCACCTCGATGACACGCTCGGCGTGGTCGACGAGCCCGGCGGCGTTGGCGCAGTCGGTCCGGTGCACCGACACACCGCGCCCCCTGGTGACGAAGCCCATGATGTCGTCACCGGGGACCGGCGTGCAGCACCGGGAGAGGCGCACCATGACGTCGTCGAGGCCCTCGACGTGGATGCCGGTGGCGCGCCGCGAGTCGCGCCGCGGCGCGCGTGGCGGGCGTGCCGTGGTGACCGGCAACTGCTCCTCACCGCCGCGCAGCTCCTTCTGGAGCCGCTGCACCACCGCCTTCGCCGACACGTGGCGCTCGCCGATCGCAGCGTAGAGCGCGTCGAGGTCGGCGTAGTGCAGCGCGTCGGCTACCGCCTTCAGCGCGTCGGACTGCGCGAGCCGCTGGACGGGCAGGCCCTCGCGGCGGAGTGCCTTCGTGAGCTCCTCGCGCCCGGTGTCGATGGCGTCGACGCGCCGCTCGCGCGAGAACCATTGGCGGATCTTGGTTCGAGCGCGCGGCGTGCGCACGAATTGCAGCCAGTCGCGACTCGGGCCCGCGCCCTCGACCTTGCTCGTGAAGATCTCGACGGTGTCGCCCGAGACGAGGTTCGAGTCGAGCGGTACGAGACGCCCGTTGACGCGCGCGCCGATACAACGGTGGCCGACGTCGGTGTGGATCGCGTACGCGAAGTCGACGGGTGTCCCGCCGGTGGCGAGCGTGATGACCTTGCCCTTCGGCGTGAAGACGAACACCTCGTCGTATTCGAGGTCGATCTTCAGCGACTCCATGAATTCGCCGGGATCGGACGTCTCCTGCTGCCAGTCGACCATGCGTTGGAGCCACACCAGGTCGTCGGCCGGCTCGCGCTCCTTGTACCCCCAGTGGGCGGCGATGCCGTACTCGGCGCGCCGGTGCATCTCCTGCGTGCGGATCTGCACTTCGAGCGCCTTGCCCTGGGGGCCGACGACCGTCGTGTGCAGCGACTGGTAGAGGTTGAACTTGGGCATCGCGATGTAGTCCTTGAAGCGGCCCTGGACCGGGCGCCACATCGCGTGGATGGAGCCGAGCGCGGCGTAGCAGTCCTTGACGGATTCGACGATCACGCGCACACCGACGAGATCCTGCACGTCGTCGAACATCTTGCCGCGGGTGATCATCTTCTCGTAGATCGACCAGTAGTGCTTCTCGCGGCCGCTCACCGTGCCCTCGATCTTCAGCTCGGCCAGGCGGGCGCGCAGCTCGGTGAGCACGATCTCGAGCAGGTCGGCGCGCTCGGGCGCCTGGAGCGCGACCATCTGCTCGATCTCGGCGTACCGCTGCGGGTACAGCGTGGCGAACGCGAGGTCTTCGAGCTGCCATTTCATGTCGGCGATGCCGAGCCGGTGGGCGAGCGGTGCGTAGATGTCGAGCGTCTCCTGCGCGATGCGCCGCTGCTTGAACTCGGGCAGTGACGCGAGCGTGCGCATGTTGTGCAGGCGGTCGGCCAGCTTGATGAGCAGGACCCGGATGTCCTTCGCCATCGCGACGAGCATCTTGCGCAGCGTCGCCGCCTGCTGGGCCTCCTTCGAGTCGAACTGGAGGCGATCGAGCTTGGTGACGCCGTCGACGATCGCCGCCACCTCGCCGCCGAGCTCACGTTCGATCTGCTCGACGGTCACGCTCGTGTCCTCGACGGCGTCGTGCAGCAACGCGGCAGCGATGGTGACGTCGTCGAGGCCGAGATCGGCGAGGATGAGCGCGACGCCGAGCGGGTGCGTGATGTAGGGCTCGCCGGAGCGGCGGACCTGCTCGGCGTGGGCGTCGCGGGCGAGCTCGAAGGCCCGCTCGATGAGCGACGTGTCGGTGCGCCGGTGGCGCTCGCGATAGGCCGTGACGAGGGGCGCGACCTCGACGTCGACGGTGTGGTGGCGGCGCCAGGGCAGCACCGACCGGCGGTCGGTGCGGATCTCGACGCGCGGCTCGGTGGTGCTCATCGGCGCGTGCAGTCTACCGGCGGTGTCGTGCGCCCCCGGTTGTCCCTACCGGCGCTTCTTCCCACGTTGCTGGCGCGGCCGCGGGTTCGCCGCGCCGCGCGCGCCGGTGGTCCGCGGCGTGGAAGCCGGGACGGGCGCGGCCGACGAGCTCGGCGAGCTCGGCGAGCTCGCCGCGGGCGAGACGCCCGCCGGCGCGGGGCCGTCCGGCGTCGCGCGGCGTGCGACGTCGCTCGCGGCGTCG
>DASPTH010000016.1:0-11926 GCA_035623515.1 Acidimicrobiia bacterium | reverse complement strand
GGTGCGGGCCCCGTGGTGGCGGCGGGACCGGCGCCGCGCGCGGCCACGTCGCCGAAGTCGCGGTCGTAGCCCGCGGCGACGACCGCGGGCAGCACCGTCGGGTCGTAGCGTCCACCGGTCATCTCCCACGACCGCACCGCGAGCTCCACCAGCGAGAAGGTCTCCGGCGACACCACGAGAGGCGCGGGTGCAGCGGCGTTGAGCACGCACAGCTCGCTCGTGGGGCGGAAGCGGCTCCACCGAGCCTCGAGCCGCTCGATGGCGGTGGCCGGGTCCGCACCCGCGTCCGGCGGCGCACCGAGCGTCAGCACGGTGACGTCGGTTCCCATCGCCCGGAAGTGCACCTCGGCCGGCTCCATCCGGGTCACCGTACCGACCGTTACCCTGCTGGTTCGTGCGCGTCGCGGCGATGGATCTCGGGTCGAACTCCTTCCACCTGCTCGTCGCCGAAGTCGACGCCGACGGCCACCTCGACCCGCTCGTCCGCGAGAAGGAGATGCTCCGGCTCGCCGACGTGGTGAGCCGGCGGGGGACGATCCCGCCCACCGCCGCGGACCAGGCCGTGGCGACCGTGCGGCGCTTCCGTCTGCTGGCGGAAGCGGCCGGCGCCACCGAGATCCTGGCGAAGGCGACGAGCGCGATCCGGCGCGCCGACAACGGCGCGGAGCTGGTGGACCGCATCGAGGACGAGACCGGGGTCGCGGTCGACGTGATCAGCGGCCACGAAGAAGCGCGCCTCATCTTCGGCGCCGTGCGCGCCTCCGTCGTGCTCGACCCGTCGCCGGCAGTGTGCTTCGACCTCGGTGGGGGGAGCCTGGAGGTGATGGTGGGCGACGCTCGTGGCATGCGGTGGGCGACGAGTCTCCCGCTCGGCGTCGCCCGGCTCACCGCCGAGCTCGTGCACTCCGACCCGCTCTCGAAGCGAGATCGGCGCGCGTTGCACGACCGCATCGTCGACGAACTGTCCGGTGCGCGACGCGAGGTCGACCGCTTCGACCCGAAGCTCGCGGTCGGCAGCAGCGGCACGCTCGAGTGCCTGGCGCAGATGGTGGCCGCGCGACGCGACGAGGAGCTGCCGGCGTCGCTCAACCAGCTCACGATCACACGCGCCGAGCTCGAGCCGTTGCACAAGGAGATCATCGGCTCCAGCGCGTCGGAACGGTTGCGCATCGACGGGCTCGAGGCGCGTCGTGTCGACCTCGTGGTCGCCGGCTCGATGTTCCTCATGACGACGATGGAGGAGCTCGAGCTCGACTCCCTCACGATCTCGGGGTGGGCGCTGCGCGAGGGAATCGTGCTCGACGCCGTGGGACGCGGTATGCAGCTCGCGGCGGACGATCCGCGCGCCATCCGGCGCGACTCGGTATTGGGACTCGCGCGGCGCTGCAACTGGCACGAGGGGCACTCCCGCCAGGTGGCGACGCTCGCGCTCGAGCTCTTCGACGCGCTGCAGGCAGTCCACGGGCTCGGCGCCGGCGACCGCGAGCTCCTGGAGCACGCCGCGCTCCTCCACGACATCGGTGAGCACGTGTCGAGCGTGGGCCACCACCGGCACTCCGCGTATCTCATCCGCAACGGACAGCTCCGGGGCTTCGCGCCCGGCGAGGTCGAGCTGCTGGCGGCCATTGCCCGATGGCACCGCAGCGGCGAGCCGCGAGCCTCCGACGAGTTCCCACTGCTCGACGCCGCGGCGATCGCGCGGGTTCGAGTGCTCACCGCGATCCTGCGCGTCGCGGACGGGCTCGACCGCAGCCGCGAGCAGAACGTCGACGGCCTCGACACGATGGTGACCCCCTCCCTCGTGCTCGTGCGCCTCTGGACACGCGCCGACGCCGAGCTCGAGATCTGGGGCGCTCGACGCAAGCGCGCCCTGTTGGAGAAAGTGACCGATCGCGAGGTGGAGTTCACCGTGCACCCGGCGCTCCACTCGACGGCCGCGACGCCGGACCGCGACGAGCCCCAGGTGACCAAGCCCGAGGTGACCAAGCCCGAGGTGCCCAGCCCCAGGTGAAGGAGATCGTGATGCGAGCAGTGCCGATCGGCGAGGACTGGGTGACGACCGGCGACGAGCTGGTGGTCCGATCGCCCTACGACGGCCATGAAGTGGGCCGGGTGCCCGCGTGTGACACGGCGCAGGTCGACCGTGCCGTCGAGGCGGCCGCCACCGCGCTGCGCCACACGCCGATACCGCTGTGGCAGCGGGCCGAGATCCTCGACCGGGCCGCGCGCCTCCTCGACGAGCGGCAGGAGGAATTCGCGCGCACGATCGCCGACGAAGCCGCGAAGCCGCTCAAGACCGCGCGCATCGAAGCGCGCCGCGCGGTGTCGACGTTCACGTTCGCGGCGGTCGAGGCCCGCTCGCTCGCCGGCGAGGTGGTCGCGATGGAGGCCGCCGACGTCGGCGAGGGCAAGCTCGCGTTCACGCTGCGCGTCCCCATCGGGGTGGTGGGCGCGATCAGCCCTTTCAACTTCCCCCTCAACCTCGTTGCGCACAAGGTCGCACCTGCGATCGCCGCCGGCTGCCCGGTCGTCCTCAAGCCGGCGTCGCAAACGCCCTTGTCCGCGATCGGGCTCGCCGAGCTGCTCTTGCGCGAGTGCGGGCTGCCACCCGGCTACCTGAACGTCGTGACCGGCAGTGGGGCGAAGGTGGGCGACCCGCTCGTCGACCACGACGACGTCGCCATGATCACCTTCACCGGCTCACCGGAGGTCGGCTGGTCGATCCGTGCTCGCGCGGCACGCAAGATGGTGGGCCTCGAGCTCGGCAACAACGCGCCGGTCATCCTCACCGCCGACGGCGACTTCGCGACGGCGGCGAAGAAGATCTCGGTGGCGGGCTTCAGCCATGCGGGACAGTCGTGCATCTCGACGCAGCGCGTGTACGTGCACGAGTCGGTGGCCGAGCCGTTCCTCGGTGAGCTCGTGCCGCTCGTCGAGGCGCTCGTCGTCGGTGATCCCCTCGACGATGCGACCGACGTGTCGTCCTTGATCTCCTCCGGCGACCGCGACCGTGTGGCGTCGTGGATCGACGAGGCGGTCGCCGCAGGCGCCAAGGTCGCGACGGGGGGCATCGTCCGCGAGGGTGTGCTCGCACCCACGGTGCTCACGAACGTGGAGCCGGACATGAGGGTGTGCTCCCAAGAGGTGTTCGGGCCGGTGGTGGGCGTGCAGACGTTCGACGACATCGACGACGCGTTCCGGCTCGCCAACGACACCCGCTACGGGCTGCAGGCCGCCATCTTCACCAAGGAGCTGTCCATCGCCCTGCGGGCCGCGCGCGAGCTCGACTTCGGGGGCGTCCTCGTGAACGAGGTCCCCACGTACCGAGCCGACCAGATGCCCTACGGCGGCAAGCGCGACAGCGGCAACACGCGAGAGGGCCCGCGGTACGCCGTCCACGAGATGACCGAGCAACGACTCGTGATCCTCGGCTAGCGGTCGATACCCTCCCTCGTGATGCGCAGGTCGGTGACGTTCGCGTTGGGTCTGGTGCTCGCGCTCGCAGCGTGCGGCGGCGGGGGCGGGGGCGGGGGCGGCGGGAGCAGCAACGCGCCCGTGAAGCCCGGTGCGCGCCAGATCACCGTCGACGCCCAGAACTACGACTTCAAGCCGAACAACCTCACGGTGAAGGCGGGCGAGAACATCGCGATCAAGCTGCACTCCGAGGACTCGCTCCACAACTTCACGATCCAGAACAAGGGCCTCGTCGTCTCGGTCGACCCGGGAAAGACGGCCACCGGCGGCTTCACGCTCGCCAAGGCCGGGAAGTACACCTTCTACTGCTCGATCCCCGGTCATCGGGCCGCCGGGATGGTTGGTACCATCACCGTCACTTGACGAGCGAACCAACGCCTCCGCTCCCTCCTCCACTCCCGCCCCGGCCACCGCGGTCGCTCCTCGTCCACTTCGCCGTCGACACGGCCGTCGCCTTCCTCGCGCTCGTCGTGCTGGGCCTGATCCTGGGTGCGCCATTGCTCGCGATCGCCGCGCTCGCGGTGGTGATCGGCGCGGTGGCCGCGCCGTCCACGAGGAGAGCCGAAGCGCGCGGCCTCGCCGCGCGCGAGCACCCGGAGCCGGGCGCGTGACGACGCCCGCGCCGGTTGCCGTCAGGCCGCGCCTGCGCGGCGTGTCGCACCTGTACGCGTTCTTCGTGGCGATCGCACTCGCGATCGCGCTCGTGGCGTCGGCACGGTCGGGGCTGGCCACGGTGGGCGCGGCGATCTACGCCGTCACGCTGGTGGGCATGTTCGGCGCCAGCGCCCTGTACCACCGCCCGAACTGGTCCCACCACAGCGCGCGCTCGTTGCTGAAGCTCGACCACACCGCGATCTTCCTCTTCATCGCCGGGACCGCCACACCGATCCTGCTGGTCACCGACCGCGGCCCGGGCCGCGTGGTGATGCTCGCGCTGGTCTGGGCGATCGCATCGGCTGGCATCGTCTACGAGTGGCTGCCCACGAAGGCACCACGCGGATACGTGACCGCGGTGTACCTCGTCCTCGGCTGGATCGGGGTGTTCGCCGTCGGCGGCCTGTGGAACGCCACGGGGCTCGCCGGGGTCGCGCTCGTCGCCGGCGGCGGCCTGCTCTACACCGTGGGCGCGATCGTGCACGCGTCGCGACGTCCCGACCCGTGGCCCGCGGTGTTCGGCTACCACGAGCTGTTCCACCTGCTCGTGATCGCGGCCGCGCTGTTGCACTACTGCGCCATCGCGTTCTGCGTGTTGCCGCTCGAGTCGTAGCCTGCGCCGATGCCCGCGACGGTCGTCCTCGTCCACGGTGCCTGGCACGGTGCATGGTGCTGGGATCGTGTGCTCGAGGGACTCGAGGCGCGCGGGATCCGCGCGGAAGCGATCGACCTGCCGGGTCACGGACGGAGCGCCGAGCCGCTCGGGGACCTCTACGGAGACGCCGCCGCCCTGCGCCGGACCCTCGACGGGCTCGACGGGCCAGTCGTCGTGTGCGGCCATTCGTACGGCGGGGCGGTGGTGAGCGAGGGCGCCGCCGCGCACCCCGCGGTTCGCCACGTCGTGTACCTGGCTGCGCTGATGCTCGACGTCGGTGAGTCCGCGAGCCACTCGGTGCCCGAGCCCCCGGGCGGCGCGCCCGGCGGCGCGTCGGAGGTCGGCCCGGCCATGCGCGTCAGCGACGACGGCCGGACGGTCACAGTCGACCACGGTGCGGCCCGCCGGGTGTTCTACGCCGACTGCAGCGACGGCGACGTCGACCGAGCGCTCGCGCACCTCGACGCCCATCCCACGGTCGCGTTCGAGCAGCCCGCCACGGCCGCGGCCTGGCGCGGTGTCCCGTCCACCTATGTCGTGTGCTCGGAGGACCGCGCCATCGCGGTGTGGATCCAGCAGACGTTCGCCCAACGCGCGACCGACTCGGTGGTGTGGGCCACGAGCCATTCGCCCTTCCTCTCTCGGCCGGACCTGCTCGTCGACCTGCTCGCCGACCTCGCCGGGGAATGACGGATCACGAACGGCGGAATCGCGCGTTCTGGGACGCCGACGCCGACGACTACCAGGCGGTGCACGGGACGCTGCTCGGCAGCCAACCGAAGGCGTGGGGCGTGTGGCGGTTACCGGAAGCCGAGTTGCGCGTCCTGGGCGAGACAAGCGGGCTCGACGTGCTCGAGTTCGGTTGCGGTGCCGCGCAGTGGTCCCTCGCGCTCGCGCGTGAGGGCGCACGCGTCGTGGGGCTCGACCAGTCACGTGCACAGCTCGCGCACGCGCGGGCGCTGCAACGAGCGAACCGCGTCGAGTTCCCGTTGGTGTGCGCGAGCGGCGAGCACGTCCCGCTGGCAGGCGCGTCCTTCGACGTGGTGTTCTGCGACCACGGCGCCATGTCGTTCTGCGATCCCGACCGCAGCGTGCCCGAGGTCGCGCGGCTCCTGCGGCCGGGAGGCCGGTTCGTGTTCGCGCACTCGACCCCGTGGGGATACCTCGCGTGGGACCGCAAGCGCGAACGCGTCGGCCGGCGGTTGCGCGAGCCGTACTTCGGCATCCGGATGTGGGACGACGGCGAGGGCACCGTCGACTTCGTGCTCCCGTACGGCGAGTCGATCCGGCTCTTCCGGGCGCACGGCTTCGTCATCGACGATCTCGTGGAGCTGCAGGCTCCCCGACACGCGACCACGACCTTCGGCTGGGACGCGCGGTGGGCACGGCGCTGGCCCGGCGAACAGATCTGGAAGCTGCACAAGGGGTGATCGTGTCCTCCTCCATGGCTCGCTCGCCGGGGCGCAAACCCGGCGGCGCCTAGCAGCGCGTGCCGGAGCGGGGCGCGTCCAGGGTCACGAGGTAACGCGTCACCGCATGGTCGACGCAGGTGTTGTCGGCGACGAACGACCCGTGCTGGTAACCGCCGGCGACGAGGAGCACGCCATGGTCGAGCTCGCGAGCGAGCGCGCGAGCTGACGCGAGCGGTGTGGCGGGATCGTTCGTCGTCCCGATCACGAGGATCGGCGGGGTGCCGGCGGCACGCAGCGAGCCGGGGCGTGGCTCGGTCGGCACGGGCCAGAGCGAGCACGAGAGCGTGAGGTTCACGAGGAAGGCGCCGAGGCGCGGCGCGACCCGCACCGCCCGCGCCTCGAGGTGTTCGGCGGCAGCCAGATCGCCCACGGGTGGTCCGTCGAGGCACGTGATGGCCCAGTACGCGTCGAGCGCGGTGTGCTCGTTGCCCCCCGATCCGCGTCCCACGAGTGAGTCGGCCATCCCGAGCAGCGTCGATGCGTCGCCGTGCTCGGCCGCCTCCAGCGCCTGCCCGAGCGACCTCCACCCGGCGGTGCCGGCGTACAAGGCCTCGAGGACCGCAGCGTCGAACCGCGTCTCGTTGACCACCCGGCCGCCGTTCTCACGCGTCGCGAGTGGTACGCGCGCAGCCCGGGCGCGCAGGTCGTCGTAGGCGCGGGCAGCGTGCCCACCGTGGTGGAAGGCACAGGCGCGTTCCCGCGCGCAGTCGCGCAGGAACGCGTCGAGCCCCTGCTCGAAGCCCCGGGCCTGGCCGAGGGCGACGTCAGCGGCATCGGCGTCCGGGTCGATCGCGCCGTCCAGGACGATCGCGCGAACGCGCGTCGGAAAGCGCGTGGCGTACAGCGTGCCGAGGTAGGTGCCGTACGACTCGCCGACAAACGAGAGCTTGCGATCACCGAGCGCGGCGCGCAGCGCGTCGAGGTCGCGGGCGGTGTCGAGTGTCGACACGTGGCGCAGGAGGTCGCCGTTTGCACGGCCGCACGCGTCGACGACGTGTTGGAACTGGTTGACGAGACCCGCGCGCTGCTCGGGAGTGGCCGGCGAGAAGCTCTGGTCGAACAGCGGGTCGATGTCCACGGAGCACTCGACGGGATCGCTCTCGCCCACACCGCGCGGGTCGAACGAGACGAGGTCGAACCGGTCGCGGAGCTCGCCCGGCAACAGGTCGACGATCCCGCGCAGGTAGGAGATCCCCGATGCGCCCGGACCACCGGGGTTCACCACGAGCGACCCGATGCGGTCGCCGGTGTCGCGCGCCCGCACTCGGGCGACTGCGAGGTCGATGCTCGCCCCTGCGCGTGACCTGTAGTCGAGGGGAACCCGCAACTTCGTGCACTGCACAGGCCGGCCGCACGACCGCCACACGAGCTTCGCGGGCACCGGAGCCCCCTCGGCGGCGGCCGAGGGCACGGGGAAGAGCAGCGCGCCCCACGCGGACACGGCCACCAGCAGCGCCACTCGTCGCACCGCCCGCAGGGTAACGGCGTACCCTGGCGCGCCGTGCGCGTCGGGTTGCTCCACCCGGGAGAGATGGGCGCGGCGATCGGCGACCTGCTGTGCGATCGCGGGCACGACGTGGGCTGGGCGTCCGAGGGGCGCAGTGCCGCGTCCCGTGACCGCGCTACCCGGTTCACCGACGTCGGTACCGTCGACGCGCTGGCGCGAGGGAGCGATCTCCTGCTGTCGGTGTGCCCTCCCGACGCCGCGCGCTCGGTCGCCGGCCGGGTGGCGGCGGCGGGCTACACGGGCGTGTTCGTCGACGCCAATGCCGTGTCGCCGGTGACCGCCCGCGCGGTAGGGCGGATCGTCACCGATGGCGGCGCCGGGTTCATCGACGGCGGGATCGTCGGCGGGCCGCCGGCGCACGGCGCGACGTCGCGCACGTGCCTCTATCTCTCGGGTGACGGCGCGGACGACGTCGCGAACCTGTTCCGCGAGAGCCCGTTGGCGACGGTCGTCATCGACGGCCCACCCGGCGCGGCCTCGGCGCTGAAGGTCTGCTACGCCGCGTACACGAAGGGCACGACCGCGCTGCTGCTCGCCATCCGCGCCCTCGCGGACGCAGAGGGCGTCGACGACGCCCTCCTCGACGAGTGGGCGACCTCGCAACCCGATCTGGTCGACCGCTCCGAGCGTTCGCCGCGGACCAGCGCGCGGAAGGCGTGGCGTTTCGCGGGCGAGATGGACGAGATCGCCGACGCCCTCGCCGACGCCGGCGTGCCCGACGGGTTCCACCGGGCCGCGGCCGAGGTGTACCGGCGGCTCGTCCGCTTCAAGGACACCCCCCGGCCGCCCGAGCTCGACGAGCTCGTGACCGAGCTCCGCCGGCCGCGCGACTGACCGGTCAGTCCGACGGCTCGACGCCGAGGGTGGCCGCGGGAACGGGGCCGTACTCCTGGGCCGGCCGCGCCGGTCCGAAGAGGTGACCCTGACCGAGCTCGCAGCCGAGCGCGCGGAGGGCCGCGAACTGTTCCATCGTCTCGACGCCTTCGCCGATCCCGCAGAGCCCGAGCGAATGCGCGAGCTCCACGATCGCGCTGCAGATGGCGTCGCTCTCGCGGTTCCGTCCGAGGTCGGCGATGAACGCGCGGTCGATCTTGATCGCGTCGAACGGGAACTGCTTGAGCGAGACGAGCGACGACGCGCCCGTGCCGAAGTCGTCGATCACGAGGCGAACCCCGACCTCGCGCAGCTGTCGCAGCGCCTGGTCGGCTGCGTCGCGATCCTGCGCGAGCGTGTCCTCGGTGATCTCGAGCCACAGCGCGCCCGGCGACAGTCCGGAGTTGCTGATCACGCGCTTCACCTGCGCGGGGAAGGTGGGTTCGGCGAACTCGCGCGCCGACACGTTGACGTCGAGCTTCAGTGCCTCACCCGCGCTCCCGTGCCACTCGGCCATCTGCCGGCAGGCCTGCTCGATGGCCCACGTGCCGATCGCGACGATCGCCCCCGTACGCTCCGCGTCGGGCAGGAAATCCGACGGGAGGAGCAGGCCCCGCTCGGGATGGTCCCACCGCACGAGTGACTCCAGGCCGGCCACCCGCCCCGTCGCGCAGCTCACGATCGGCAGGTAGTGGAGCACCAACTCGTTGCGGGAGAGCGCAGTGGTGAACTCGTCGTCCGCGATCGTCGGCGCCGGCATGTCGGACGAGATCTCGATGCGCGCGCCCCCCAGCTCACGAGCGTGGTTGCCGGCTCTGATCGCGCGGCGGAGCACGTTCTCGGGGCGTTCGTGCGCGGCGAAGGCCAGCGCGACGCCGATGCTCGCGGTGACCTCGGCGATACCGGCGACGACGACCGACGGGTGGGCGACACCCATCGCGATGCGCTCGGCCAGCGCTTCCGCCGCGGCCCGGTCGGGCACGTCGCGGCAGACCAGCACGAAGCGCTCGGGATTCACGTGCGCGACGACGTCGCGCGGCCGCGTGACGGCGCGGAGCCGGGCCGTGATCGCCTCGATCAGGTGCGAGCCCGCCTTGTAGCCGAGCCGATCGTTGACGTGGGCGAGGTTGTCGAGCTCGACCGACACCACCGCGATGCGCCCGAGCACGACCTCGCCGTCGGTCAGCCACCAGCGCAACCGGTCGAGGTCGAAGACGGGGATCCTCGCCTGTCCCGGCTCGCGGTCGCCCCCTCCGTCCGCGGGCGCGGCCCGGCGCTCGGCTCCCGGGGTCGCCGCGACCGTCGCGGCGGCCACCGCGGGTGCGACGGGCGCAGCGCCCTCCGGGGCGATCGGGCCGGGCGCCGGAAGGTCGAGGCCGGGGACCGGGGCAGCCAGGGGTGGACCAGCCAGGGGTGGACCAGCCAGCGGTGGACCAGCGGGCCCCGCGGCAGCCGGCGCGGCGGGAGGAACCGGCGGGGCGGGCGGTACCGGCGCGGGCGGCGCCGACGCCGGAGCGGGGGCGGCCGCGCGGGCCGCGTCGGCCTGGGCCGGATCGAGGTCGGGGGCGACCACTGGGGGCTCGAGGAGCTGCGCGACGAGGTCGGCGGCGCGCCGAGCCCGGCGGCCGGCCCGGAGGGCCACCACCGTCGCGGCCATCGTGACCCCCGCGGCGACCGCCCACACCACGACGAGCAGCGTGTTGTCCACGACCAGTTGTCGGAGACCGCTGATGCAATCTTGAGGGGCGCCCGGCTGCCGGTGACGCGCGACCCCGTCCGTAGAATCGGCCGCAATGCCTCAGGGCCCGCGCGCTGTTCTCCTCGACTTCTACGGCACCCTCGCGTGCGACGTGCATCCCCTGACGATCGACGAGGTCCTGGGGGCACGCGGCTACTCGGTTCCCGGCCACGTCCGCGAACAGTGGTGGCAGGGTGACCTCGACGGGATCGAGCATGTCGCGGAGTCACAGAGCCGCGAGCACTACGCGGCGTTCCAGCAGGAACGCATGCTGAGCCTGCTCGCCGACGCCGACGTGCATCCGGGCGAGTACGAAGTGATCCTCGCGGAACTGCACGCCGGGCGCTCCGACCGCAAGCTGCGGGCCTACGACGAGGTGCCCGACGTGCTGCGCGAGCTGCGCGCGCGGGGGCTCACGCTGGCGATCTGCTCGAACTGGGACTGGGACCTCGAGCCGGCGGTCGCCGAGGCCGGGCTGGACGACCTCGTCGACGTGCTCGTGTCGTCGGCCTGGGCGGGTGCCCGCAAGCCGCACCCGCGAATCTTCCGCTACGTGCTCGAACGCGTCGCGCGATCACCCCGAGACGTGCTCTTCGTCGGCGACACCTGGGGCCCCGACGTCGAAGGGCCGCGTGCGCTCGGCATGGACGCGGCGTACCTCGAGCGCGACGAGCACTGGCCCGACACCACCCGGCCGTCTGCGCCCGCGCTCGACGTTCCGCTTCTGCGCGATCTCGCCGGCATCCTGGAGCTCGTGTGACGGGGTACGCGATCGCCGATCCCGCGACCGCGACCGCGCTGGTGACGCGGCTGCGAGCGACATTCGACGCCGGCCGGACGCGGCCGCTCGCGTGGCGGCTCGAGCAGCTCGACCGGATGCGCGCGCTGCTCGTCGACGGCGAGGCCGAGCTGCTCGACGCGTTGCACGCGGACCTCGGAAAGCCCCGGCTCGAAGCCTGGGCGACCGAGCTCGGCATCGTCCTCGGGGCACTCGAGCACACCCGCCGCCACCTCCGGCGCTGGACACGGGCACAGCACGCCTGGACACCGCTCGCGCAGCGCCCGGGGCGATCGAGCATCGTGCGCGCGCCGCTCGGCGTCGTGCTGGTCGTCGCGCCGTGGAACTACCCGGTCCACCTCTTGCTCTGGCCCGTGCTGGGCGCCATCGCGGCCGGGAACTGCGTCGTCGGCAAGCCGTCCGAGCTCACGCCGAGAACGTCGGCCGCGATCGCCGCGTTGGCCGACCGCTACCTCGACCCGGCTGCGGTCGCCGTCGTGGAGGGCGGCGTGGCGGAGACGCAGGCCCTGCTCGCGGAACGCTTCGACCACATCTTCTACACGGGGAACGGGCGCGTCGGCCGCCTGGTCATGGAGGCCGCGGCCCGCCATCTCACGCCCGTCACGCTCGAGCTCGGCGGGAAGAGCCCGGCCATCGTCGCGGCCGACGCCGACCTCGAGGTCGCGGCCCGGCGCATCGCGTGGGGCAAGTTCCTGAACGCCGGACAGACCTGCATCGCCCCCGACTACGCGCTCGTCGCCGCCCCGGTGCTGGC
>DASPTH010000009.1:0-14764 GCA_035623515.1 Acidimicrobiia bacterium | reverse complement strand
ACGACGAAGTAGGTGTCGGTCTGCTGCGTGTCGCTGGGCACGATCGAGTGCAGCACGCCCGAGAGCCCGCCCAGCGTGAACATCGCGATGAACCCGAGCGAGAACAACATGCTCGTGGTCAGCTTCACCGCGCCGCCGTAGACCGTGCCCAGCCAGTTGAAGATCTTCACGCCGGTCGGGATGGCGATGAGCATGGTGGAGAGCCCGAACGCGGAGATGGCCACGGGGCCGAGGCCGGTGGCGAACATGTGGTGCGCCCACACGCCCCAGCCCATGAACCCGATGGCGATGCCCGAGAAGATCACGACCGAGTAGCCGAACAGCGGCTTGCGGGAGAACACCGGCAGCGTCTCGGACACGATGCCCATGCCCGGGAGGATGAGGATGTACACCTCGGGGTGGCCGAACAGCCAGAAGAGGTGCTGGTAGAGCAGCGGGTCACCGCCGAACGCGGCGTTGAAGAACGTGGTGCTGAAGTTGCGGTCGAAGAACACCATGATCATCGCCGCGGTGACGATCGGCATCGCGAACAGCGTCAGGAACGCGACCACGAACATCATCCACGTGAACACCGGCATGCGCATGAGCGTCATGCCCGGGGCGCGCAAGTTGATGATGGTGACGATGAAGTTGATCGCGGTGGCGGTCGACCCGATGCCGAGCAACACGATGCCCGTGACCCAGAAATCGACCCCGTGGCCGGGCAGCACACCGACCGACATCGGCGTGCTCGTGAGCGGCGCGTAGCCGAACCAGCCTCCGTTCGGGGCGCCGCCGAGGAGGAAGCCGGAGTAGATGAAGAGACCGCCGAAGAGGACGACCCAGAATCCGAACATGTTGAGGCGCGGGAACGCGACGTCGCGCGCGCCGATCTGGAGCGGGATGAAGTAGTTGCCGAACGCAACCGCCATCGGCATGCCCACGAGGAACACCATCGTGGTGCCGTGCATCGTGAACAGCGTGTTGTACTGCGACGCGGTGAGCACCGTGCCGTTCGGCTGGGCCAGCTGGAGCCGGATCAGCAACGCCTCGATGCCGCCGATCACGAAGAACACGAGCGCGGCGGTGCCGTAGAGGATCGCGATCTTCTTGTGGTCGATCGTTGTCCACCAGCTCCAGAAGCCGGTGGTCGACTTCGGTCGCCGCAGGACGAGCGGCCGGGTCGCCACCTGCGGGAGCGTCTCGGTAAAGGTGCTCACTTCTGCTCCAACAGGAAGTCGGCGATCTGTTCAGCCTGGGCGCGCGTCATCTTGGGCTGGCCCGCGGGGACGTTCTCGGTGAACGACGGCATCCCCACGCAGCCGGTCTGCGGCGCGGGCCGGCACTTCGTCTGCTCGGTCTGCATCGGGAGGATGCCCGGTGCGTTCATGATCCAGTCGACCAGGTTCGTGCGGTTCAAGGGGAGGTTCGCGCTCGCGAAGTAATCACGGCTCGCGAGGTGGGTGAGGTTCGGGCCGTACGAAGGCACCGACGAGTCCTCGAGGGAGTGGCAGTTCGTGCACTCGAACGTGTTGACGATCAACCGTTGCGCGTCCCCTGCAGGCTTGCCATCTTGGAGCAAGGGGTTGGCCGGGCCCTGCTGCTGGCCGCGGATCCAGTCCTGGAACTCGGCCGGCGTCTTCGCGATCACGCGGAAGCGCATGTTGGCGTGCGACAGCCCGCAGTACTCCTTGCACTGCCCGAGGTAGGTCCCCGGATTGTCGGCCTTGATGGTGAGCTCGTTCGTCTGGCCCGGCACCACGTCGCGGGTTCCGGCCAGCTCGGGTACCCAGAAGCTGTGGATGACGTTGCAGACCTGGTCCTCGCACGCCTTCAGGCTGAGGTGGACGTCGCGGCCGGCCGGGATCACGAGCTCGTCGGCGGTGACGACCTTGGCGTCGGGGTACTCGAACTGCCACCACCACTGTTTCCCGACCACGGTGACCTGCAGCGCCTGTGGACCGGGGTTCTGCGCGAGCTCGAAGATCGCGCTCACCGAGGGGACGGCGATGACGGCGAGCAGGAGCGCCGGCGCGATCGTCCAGCCGATCTCGAGCCTCGTGTTGCCGTGCACCTGCTTGGGGTTGTCGTTCTTCCCTGCGCGGTACCGGAACCTGATCGCGAACCAGACGGTCGCGCCGAGCACGAGGATGCCGATGACGATGGCGATGATCGCGATCGGCACGAAGAGGTTGTTGATCTTCTGAGCAGCGGGACCCTTCGGCTGGAGCGCGTTCTGACCGTTGTTCTTGGCAGTGCCGCAGCCCGCGAGGACGACCAGCGCTGCGGCAGCCACCACGAGGAGCAGACGCCGCGGTCTCCCGGTACGTGACCTCATATCCCCTTCCAGCGCCGCCGGCCGATGCGGCGGCGTCGACTGCACCCCAGCGCGTCGGCACTCTACTTGCGCCGTCTTCGCCGTCAGCAACTTGTGAGGCGCTCTCGCCACCGGGGGTGAGACTTTGTGAACTAGTACCCGAGGCGGTCGAGGCTGTGCGCACGGCGCTGCCAGTCGCGCTCGACGGCGACCCGGGTCTCGAGGTACACGCGGGTGCCGAGCAGCGCCTCGAGTTCCTGGCGCGCGTGGGTGCCCGCGTCCTTCAGGTTCGCGCCGCCCCGCCCGATCACGATGCCCTTCTGCGACTCGCGCTCCACGAGGATCCGTGCCCGGATCCGGAGCATGTCGCCCACTTCGCGCGCTCCGTCCTGGTCCCCCTCACCCGCTTCGGGCTCGATCTCCTCGGCGATCACCGTGATCGCGTGCGGAAGCTCGTCGCGTGCCACGCGCAGGAGTTGCTCACGCAGCAACTCGGCGGCGAGCACCAGCTCCGGCTGGTCGGTCACGACTCCCTCGGGGTAGTAGTGCGGCCCCTCCGGAAGGTGCGCCTCGAGCTCGGCGACGAGCGCGTCGACGCCGACACCGGTCCGGGCCGACAGCGGGACGAACGCGTCGAAGTCGCCCAGAGTCGACGCGGCCGCCGCGAGGTGGTCCGCGACGGCACCGCGGTCGGCAAGGTCGATCTTGTTGACGACGAGCACCTTCGGGGTCGCGACCTGGTGCACCACGTCGGCCACGAACGCGTCGCCGCGGCCGATCGGACCCGACGCGTCCACGAGCATGCACACCACGTCGACCTCGGCGAGGGTCGCCCGCGCGCGTTCGTTCGTGCGTTCGCCGAGCAGCGTGCGCGGCCGGTGGATCCCCGGGGTGTCGAGCAGGACGATCTGACTGTCGGGGCTCGTCCTCACGCCACGAACCTGGCTGCGCGTCGTCTGTGGCCGGTCGGAGACGATGCTCACCTTCGTGCCGACGATCTGGTTGAGGAGCGTCGACTTGCCGACATTGGGGCGACCGACGAGCGTGACGAACCCGGAACGGAACGTCACGACGAAGGTGGAGGCGCAGTGACCGGATGCTCGCCGGCCTCCACGTCGGCCGTGCCGTTCCCCGCCGACGCAACCGGCAGCCGGCTGATGATCACGGACTCGATTCGGCGACCCTGCACGCGCTCGGTGCGCAGCTCGAGATCCTGGAAGCGGACCGCTTCGCCCTCGGCAGGAACATGACCGAGCAGGTTGAACACGAGCCCGCTCACGGTGTCCCACTCGGTGTCGGGCAGATCCATGCCGAGCTCGTCGCTCACCTCGTCGATCGGCGTACGACCGGGAACCCGCAACGAGCCGTCGGCGAGGTGCTCGACGGCGGGAGCCTCGCGGTCGTACTCGTCGACGATCTCACCCACGATCTCCTCGAGCAGGTCTTCGAGCGTCACCAATCCGGCCGTGGCACCGTGCTCGTCGATGACGACCGCCATGTGGAACTTCTCCCTCTGCATCTCACGGAGGAGCTCCGCGACGCGCTTCTGCTCGGGCACGAAGACGGCGGGGCGGACCGCGTCGCGCACGAGGCGACCGCCTTCACCGTTGCGGGCCCGGCCGACCAGGTCCTTCAGGTACACGAGCCCGACCACGTTGTCGGTGCCGCCCTCGCACGCCGGGAAGCGGGAGAACCCGCTCGCGATCGCCATCGCCAGGGCGGCTTCGATGGTGAGGTCGACTTCCGCGCACGTCATGTCGGGACGCGGCACCATGACCTCGCGCACGACCGTGTCGCCGAACTCGAAGATCGAGTGGATCAGGCGGCGCTCCTCGACCTCGATCACCTCTTCCTCCGCCGCGACGTCGGCCATCGCTCGGATCTCGTCCTCGGTGACGAACGGGCCCTGCTCCAAGCCCTTGCCCGGGAGCACGGCGTTCGCGAAGCCGATCAGCGCGCGTGCGAGGACGCGCAGCGGCCCGAGGTTGGTGAAGAACCAGAGGACGGGCGTGACCCGCAGCGCCGCCCGCTCGGTGTTCTGCACCGCGTACGTCTTGGGCACGACTTCGCCGACGGTGAAGAACACGATGATCTGCAACACGATCCCGATGATCACGCCGAGCGTGCCCGCCGTGCCCTCGAGGAGCACGCCGAGCAGTGACGCGCTCGTGAGCTGTGTGACCATCACGAGCAGGAGCACGACGTTGAGCGTCCGCTCGGGGTGCTCGAGCATCGCGGCGAGGCGCTCGGCGCGGCGGCTTCCCTCGTCGGCCATCGCCAGCGCCCGGATGCGGTTCATGCGGACGAACGCGGTCTCGGCCATCGCCAACCAGATCGACGCCAGGAACAGGACCAGGATCCCCGCGAGGAGGAGCCAATCTGCGCCGCTCATCGGGTGGGCTCAGCTCTCCTCGGACTGCCGGAAGCGTTCCAGCAGCTCGCGTTCTCGGCGTCTCATCGCCTGCGCCTCACGCTCCTCCGCGTGGTCGTAGTTCAGCAGATGGAGGATCCCGTGGACGACGAGCAACGCGAGCTCGTCGTCGAACGAGGCCTCGTGCTCGGGCGCTTGACGCGCCGCGACCGACGGGCAGATCACGACGTCGCCGAGCACGATCGGCGGGTCGTCGGCCTCCGGCGGCGAGCCCGGCCCCCGGCCACCCTCGTCCGGGCGCCGGCCGCCGGGCAGGGCGTCGTCGTCGATGGGGAAGGCGAGCACGTCCGTCGCCGACGCACCGTCGAGGAACCGCCGGTTCAAGTCGGCGATCGACGCTTCGTCGACGAAGATCAGCGAGACCTCGGCGTCGCTCGGCACGCGCTCCTCGGCGAGCGTGAGCGTCGCGAGGCGGACACAGCGCGCGAGGTCGAGCGGTACCACTGACTGCTCGTCCGAGACGAAGACCCCCACTATTTGCTCGCTCGCTGCGGCCGGGGATACCCCGGCCGCGGACACTCCCTCGCGGCGAGCTCCTCGGCTCGCTCCACTCGCCTCCTCACCTGCACCACTGGCTCGCTCGCTGCGAGCCGGGATACCCGGCTCGCGGACGCTTGCTCACCTGCACTATTTGCTCGCTCGCTGCGGCCGGGGATACCCCGGCCGCGGACACTCGCTCGCGGCGAGCTCCTCGGCTCGCTCCACTCGCCTCCTCACCGCATCCACCGGACCTGCACGAACGGCTTGCTCACCTGCACTCTTGGCTCGCTCGCTGCGAGCCGGGACACCCGGCTCGCGGACGCTTGCTCGCGGTCACCGGACCTGCACGAACGGCTCGGACGTGACGTCACCGGCGTCGCGCGCTCAACGAGCGTTGCGCTCGTACGCGTTCACGATGTCCTGCACGATCCGGTGACGGACCACGTCGTGCGCGTCGAGCTCGACGAACTGCAGGTCGTCGATGCCCACGAGGACGTCACGCACCGCGAGCAGCCCGGAGCGCCCGCGGCCTTCGGGCAGGTCGATCTGGGTGACGTCACCCGTCACCACGATCTTCGAGCCGAACCCGAGCCGGGTGAGGAACATCTTCATCTGCTCGGGCGTGGTGTTCTGCGCTTCGTCGAGGATGATGAAGGAGTCGTTCAGCGTGCGGCCGCGCATGAACGCGAGTGGCGCGACCTCGATCGTGCCGCGCTCCATCAGCCGACTCACCACCTCGGGTTCCAACATGTCGTAGAGGGCGTCGTAGAGGGGACGCAGGTACGGGTCGACCTTGGCGAGGATGTCGCCGGGGAGGAAGCCGAGCCGCTCCCCAGCTTCCACAGCCGGCCGGGTGAGGATGATGCGGTGGATCTCCTTCGCTTGGAGTGCCTGCACCGCGAGCGCCACCGCGAGGTAGCTCTTCCCGGTTCCGGCCGGCCCGATCGCGAACGTCACCGTGTGTGATCGGACCGCGTCGACGTACCGCTTCTGACCGACAGTCTTCGGTCGCACCGGCTTGCGGCCGCGCAGCACTTCCGTGGTGAGCACGTCGGTGGGTCGCTGGTCGCGCTTCAGCATCTCGATGCTGCGACCGACACCGTCGCGATCGAGCACGTGCCCGGACTCGAGCAGCGCGACCATCTCTTCGAAGAGACGCCCGACTCGTTCCGACTCGACCTCTTCGCCGCGGATCGTGATCTCGTTGCCGCGTACGTGGATCTCGACCGGGAACGAGTCCTCGACGAGACGCAACAGCTCGTCGCGCTGACCGAGCAGCCCGACCATCAGGTGATTGCCGGGAACGAGGATCTTGACTTGGGTCGGCGACGATGCTTGCACGTCGAGGACGAGCGTAGCCGTACCTCGACGTGGCGGAGATCCCTTGCGCTCCGGCTAGTTCGGTCCGGACGCTCGCAGACCGAGGGCCTCGAGCCGGACACCGAGCTCCTCGGGACTGCGACCCATCACGGCGGCGAGGACACGAAGATCGTCGTGGCGGATCGTGAGCATCTGGCCGTTGAAGTCCTGCCGCTGCAACTGGATCGTCGCCGCGTAGCGCGCGATGACGGCGGCATCCTCGTCGTCGATCTCGTGCAGCCGAACGAGGTCGATCGTGAAGCTCTCGCCCGTGGGTACGCCCGGCTCGCTCAGGTCGATGTCGACGTCGTGTGTGCTGCGCGGGAGCAACTGGTCGGCGGGTACGCGGTACAACTCTGCGAGGCGGAGCAAGCGCGGCACCGAGATCGCCCGCTCGCCGCGCTCGTAGGCGCCCAACACCGACGCCTTGAACTCCTGGTTCGAGCGCGCCTCCACGTCGTGGAGCGACAAGCCCTTCTGGCGGCGGATCGCGCGCAGCCGCTCGCCCACGTACCGTTCGTCCATCGTCCCCTGGCCCCCGGTATCCCTACGCGCGCAGAGTATCAGTCATGGGTCGATTCCACCACTCTTCGCGTTCGGTCTGTGGAGATCTCGCCCCGCTTGGGGCCTTCGCTCACCGCGCTCACCCGGTCACCTCCGGTGACCGCCGGCCCGTGAGCGCGGCGGCCGTCGCGATCGCGGCGGTCTCCGCACGGAGGACGAGGTGGCCGACCGCGAGCCGCGGCGCCCTGGCGAGGAGTGCGAGCTCGTCGTCGTCGAAACCCCCCTCGGGCCCGACCGCCACGACCCACTGCCCGCCGGCCGGCTCCGCGAGCTCGGCTGCCGTCACCCCACCGCGGTCGGCGACGACGAGCCCGCTGAGGCCGGCCAATTCGGTCACCGGCATCGGGCCGTCGACGACCGGGAGACGCGCGCGGCGGCACTGCGCGCCGGACTCGCGCGCGACGCGGCGCAACCGTTCCATCGCGGTGGCCTCGCGTTGCTCATCCCACTTCACGACCGAGCGCGCCGCGCGCACGAGGAAGACGGCGTCGACACCGAGCTCGGTGAGCTTCTGCACGACGAGCTCCGGGCGTTCGCCCTTCGTGAGGGAGCACGCGATCACGACGCCGGGCGCGAACGCGGGTTCGTGCGCGAGGTCCGACGTCGCGCGCAGGTCGACAACGCCCGCCTCGACACCGGTCACCGAGTACGCGCGCCAGCGCCCGTAGCCGTCGGCGGCGGTGACGGTCTCGCCGGACCGCAGCCGGCGCACGCGCACGAGATGGTGGCCGTCGTCGTCACCGACGCGCAGCGCGTCGTCGAGACGGTCGACGTAGACGTGCGCGCTCGCCGCGACGTCGGCCGGGCACCCGATCGGGAGACCGGAGCTCGCCATGAACCGGTTACTGGAAGGCCGACCGCAGCCGCGAGAAGACGCCCTTGTCGGGCGCGGCGACCTCTTCCCCACGCAACTCCGCGAGCGAGCGCAACAGCGAGTCCTCTTCGGCCGTGAGCCGGCCGGGAACCTCGACGTCGACCCGGACGATCAGGTCGCCACGACCGCGGCCGCGCAGCGCCGGGATCCCCCGGCCCTTGAGCCGCATCTCGTGGCCGGGCTGCGTGCCCGGCGGCACGATGAGCTCCTCGGGCCCCTCGAGCGTGTCGATGTCGAGACGGGATCCGAGCGCGGCCTGCGTGAACGCGACCGTCCGCACGTGCAACAGGTCGTCGCCGTGACGTTCGAAGCGCGGGTCGGGCGCGACGCGCACCGTGACGTAGAGGTCGCCCGCGATCCCACCTCGCGGTGCCGCGGGGCCGCGGCCCGAGAGACGGAGTCGTTGGCCGTCGTCGACACCGGCGGGCACCTCGACGTCGATCGACCGCGACGCGCGCACTCGACCGTCGCCGCGACAGTCGCGGCACGGCGTGGGGATGCGGCTCCCGGTCGCGCTGCACGCCACACACGGCGCCGCGGTGACGATCTGCCCGAGGATCGAACGCCGCACCTCGCGTACCTCGCCGGTGCCGCCGCACACGTCGCACCTAGCGGGGTGCGTGCCCGGCTCGCAACCGGAGCCGTCGCACCTGGTGCACGCGACGGGCAGGCGGATCTCGACGGTGGCTGTCGTGCCGAACGCCGCTTGCACGAGCTCGAGGTTCACGACGGCTTCGGCGTCGGGCGCGCGGGCCGGGCCCGCTTGGCCGCGTCCGCCGAACGGATCGCCACCGAAGAACGCGTCGAAGAGGTCGCCGAAGCCGAAGGCGTCGCCCGCGGGCCCACCGTTGGTCGCGCCCGCGCGCGCGCCGTCCTCACCGAAGAGGTCGTACCGGCGCCGGCGCTCGGGGTCGCGCAGGGTCTCGTACGCGACACTGACCTCCTTGAACCGCGCCTCGGCGTCGGGTGCGTCGGGATTGCTGTCGGGGTGGTATCGGCGCGCGAGCGCGCGGTAGGCACGCTTGATCTCGTCGTCGGTGGCGTTCCGCGAAACGCCGAGCACCTCGTAGTAGTCGGTCATGTCTTCCCGCTCTCGGTGCTCGGGCCGTGCTCCGACGGTCGCCGGGTTGCGCGGGTCGTGGCCGCTCCGCTCATGACAGCACGCGCCCGAGCTGCTCGGAGATGGCCTCGACCGCGGCGAGCGCCTGCCGATAGTCCATCCGCGTGGGGCCGAGCACGCCGACCGTGCCGGCGACTTCCCCGTCGACGCGGTAGGGAGCGACGACGATCGAGCAGTCCCGCAAATCGTCGAGGGAGTTCTCCGACCCGATCGAGACGATCGGCTCCTGCGCGAGCAGCTCTTGGACGAGCGAGACCAGCTCCACTTGGTGCTCGAGCAGCTCGAGCAGGCGCGCCGCGGTGGTGGCCGTGGGGAACGCCTCGTGCTCGGCCGCGAGCCGGCTCGCGCCGCCCACGTAGAGCGGGTCGACGACCTCGTGCCCCCCGCGCGCGGCGAGCGCGTCGCGGGCCTGACCGGCGAGGGCGTCGGCCGCCCGGTTGCCGGTGGCGGTGACGGTGGTCTCCGGCAGATGAGACCAACGCGCACCGCTCAGCTGGGAGTCGACGGCGACGCCGGCGGCCGCGATGGTGGCGTCGTCGACCGGGCCGGTGAGGTGCAGCACGCACTTCTCGACGTTGCCGTTCGAGAGGATCGCCAGGACGAGCACGAGCGTGGGCTGCAGGCTCACGAGCTGCACACTGCGCACCGAGGCGGTCTCGGAGTGGGGGTGCGGACCGACCACGACGGCGGTGTGCGAGCTCACACGCGCGAGCAGTTGGCTCGTCTCCTGGAGGAGCTCGTCGAGCACCTGGTTGGCCGACGTGAAGAGCGTGAAGAAGTCGGCCACCGCGCGGCGATGCCGCGCCGAGAGGGCGCTCTGCCGGCTGAAATGGTCGACGAAGTAGCGGTAGCCCAGGTCGGTGGGGATCCGTCCCGCCGACGTGTGCGGTTGCACGATGTAGCCGTCGTACTCGAGCACGGTCATGTCGTTGCGAACCGTCGCGCTCGACACGTTCAACCCGGGCGACCGCGCGACAGTCTGCGAACCGACCGGCTGGGCGGTCGCGACGTGCTCCTCCACGATCGCCCGGAGGATCGCAGCCTTGCGCTCGTCGAGCTCCATTGGCACTCGATTCTACCGAGTGCCAGCCGCGGCGGGCGCCGATGGCGGCGACGGCTCGCCGGCCGCGTCGAGCGCGGCGAGGAGACGAGCCGAGACCTCGCTGGCAAGGAGCCGTCCGCGGCGCGTGAGCGAGGCGGCGTCCCCACGCCGCACGACCAGCCCGGCCGCGGTGAGCTCGTCGAGGCATTGGTCCACCCCGAGAAGGTCGGCGCCCAGACGGCGAAGCTTGATCCCGTCACGGGTCCGGAGCGCCAGCCCGAGCAGCTCGGCCGTCCGTTCCGCGGGGAGGAGCGTCTCCTCGCCCGCGACCGGACCTTCGCCGGCGGCGACCGCGGCGATGTACCGCTCGGGGGTCCTCACGTTCCACCAGCGCCGCGCGGTGCCGGCGGACCCCACGGTGTGGCCGTGGGCGGCACACCCGATCCCCGCGTACTCACCCTGCGCCCAGTACAGGAGGTTGTGCCGGCACTCGTCGCCGGGGCGCGCCCAGTTCGAGATCTCGTACCAGCGCAAGCCCGCGGCGCCCAGTCGCTCGTCGGCCCGCTCGTACTTCGCGGCCTGGAGGTCGTCGTCGGGCGCGGCGCGACGTCCGTCGGCGACGGCACGACCGAGCGGGGTGCCGGGCTCGACCGTGAGCGCGTAGGCGCTGACGTGGGTGGGCTCCAGAGCCAGCGCGGCATCGAGCGTGTCGTCCCAGTCGGCGAGCGATTCGCCGTCGCCGCCGTAGATGAGGTCGAGATTCACCCTGGTGAACCCGGCAGCCCGCGCCCACTCGGCGGCACGCGTGACGGCACCGGGATCGTGCGTGCGCCCGAGGGCGGACAGCACGTGCGGGCGCATCGACTGCACGCCGAACGAGAGCCGGTTCACGCCCGCCGCCGCGTACGCCTCGAGCAACGCGCGGTCGACCGAATCGGGATTGCACTCGACCGTGACCTCCGCGCCCGCAGCTCGCGTGATCGCGCTCAGGATCCGCGCGAGTTGCGCCGCGTCGAGCAGGGAGGGCGTGCCACCGCCGAAGAACACGCTCGTCGCCGGCGGCAGCTCGCGGCGGTCGACGTCACGGACACACGCGTCGACGTACTCGCCAACCAGGTGTGAGCGGTCGGTCCAGGTGGCGAAGTCGCAGTAGTCGCAACGGGCGGCACAGAACGGCACGTGCACGTACACGCCGAACGGGCGACGGTTCACGCGGGGATTGTCGCGCGCCCCGCCTCGGGAGCTCAGTCTTCGGCCAGCATGCCGTAGAGCTGCTTGCGCGCCTCGCGCACGATGATCACCGCGCGCTCGACGAGCTCGGGGCGACCGCTCGCGGCCACCTGCCGAGTCGCCATGTGGAGCTGGCGCATGTTGTCGCGCAGTTGGCCGTAGCTGGCATCGGCCTTGTCGTCGAGCTCCCAGGGGGCGCCCCCCGCCTCTTCGATCCGTCGTTGTGTCTCGGCCCGGCCGGCATCGGTGAGCTCGTAGACGCGCTTGCCGTCGCGCTCCACCGCGTTCGCCAGACCTTCGTCGGCGAGCAGCTGGAGCGTCGGGTAGACCGAGCCGGGGCTCGGGCGCCAGGCGCCCTCGGTCTTGTCCTCGAGACGCTGGATCACCTCGTAGCCGTGGCCCGGTCCCTCGTTCAGCGCGGCGAGCACCGCGGTGCGGATGTCGCCTCGGCGCATGCGCCCTCCACGGCGTCGCTCGCCGCCCCGGCCGTGAGCCCTTCCGCGGCGGTGTCGACCGCCGCCTTCGATGTCTCGCATCGTCGTTCGTCTCCCCTTCGTTGGTGAACTTCTTCTCACCGATCCCTGTGATCGGTTCTGTTGCATCACGATATATCGTGATGGCACGGAATGCAAGAAATTCGCGCGGCGCTGACGTACATTCCGCCCGTGGACGGGCCAAGAGTGACCCTCGTCGGCGTGCCCGGCGTGCCGCTGGTGCGCCCGGGCGACGACCTCCCCACGGTCGTCGTCGACGCCCTCAACCGCGCCGGGCTCCGCCCCGAGGCCGACGATGTCGTCGTCGTCACCAGCAAGATCGTCTCGAAGGCCGAGGGCCGGGTCGTCGACCTCCGCACCGTCCTGCCGTCGGCGCGGGCCCAAGAGCTCGCGGCGATCACGGAGAAGGAGCCGGAGCTCGTCGAGCTGGTCCTCCGTGAGTCGACCGACGTCGTCCGTGCCGTTCCCGGTGTGCTCCTCGTCCGGCACCGGCTCGGCTTCATGTCGGCGAACGCGGCCATCGACCGATCGAACGTCGACGGCAGCGACCACACCGCGCTGCTGATGCCCGTCGACCCGGACGCGTCGGCTGCGCGCGTGAAACGGGCGCTCGACGACGCGTTCGGCGACGGGATCGGCGTGCTCGTCACCGACACGCACGGCCGGCCGTTCCGCCGCGGGAACATCGGGGTCGCGGTCGGGGTCGCGGGGTTCGAACCCGTCGTGGACATGATCGGCGATCACGACCTCTTCGGCCGGGAGCTCAAGGCGACGATCGTGCCCCTCGGCGACGAGATCGCCGCCGCGGCGGCGCTGGTGTCGGGCGAGACGTCGGAGGGCCTGCCGATCGTGCTCGTACGCGGCGTCCGGCTGCGCCCCGCGCACGGAGGCACCGACGAGCTGCTCTTCCCGCCCGACCGCGACCTCTTCGCCTGAACGCGTGCGGGTGCCGGCTAGCCGCGTCGCCAGTTCTCGAGGAACCAGCTGCTCGACCACTCCTTGCTCAGCCCCACGCCGGTGACGATGTCGGTGCCGATGGCGCGGCAGACCTCCCACTCGGGGATGCTCTCGGCATCGACACGATCGCCACCCTTCGTGAAGACGGCGGGGCGGATCGACTCGAGCGCTCTCGAGACGGTGGGGTCCCCGGGCACCTCGAACGGCACCACGAAGTCGACGGCGCGGAGACCGCTGACGATCAGGCATCGCGTCCGGCAGTCCTGGAACGGCTTGCCCTTCTTCTCGGTGAGAAAGCTGTCGCCGTTGACGATCACCACGAGCACGTCGCCGAAGCCCGCGCTCTCGATGATGCAGCTGATGTGACCGGGATGGATCGGGTCGAAGCCACCGCTCGTCGCGACCACCCGGCCGAGCGTCGGCCGCAACTCCGCGAACTCGTCGAGGTCCATGATCGGTGCGCCGAGTCCCTCCATGCCGGAAGGGTAATGGCACGCCGCCGAACCCGCTTCGAGCCGCGCGGTCACTCGTCGAGGCGGAGAGCGGCGACGAACGCCTCTTGGGGAACCTCGACGCGCCCGATCTGCTTCATGCGCTTCTTTCCCTCTTTCTGGCGCTCGAGCAGCTTGCGCTTGCGCGTGATGTCCCCGCCGTAGCACTTGGCGATGACGTCCTTGCGTTTCGCCTTGACCGTCTCGCGGGCAATGATGCGGCCGCCGACCGCCGCCTGGATCGGGACGTCGAAGAGCTGCCGCGGGATCAGCTCCCGCAGCTTCTCGGTCATGCGCCGCCCGTAGTCGTAGGCCTTGTCGCGGTGCACGATCGTGGAGAACGCGTCGACCGGCACGCTGTTGAGGAGCACGTCGACCTTCGCCAGGTTCGACGGCCGGTACCCGGCCGGCTCGTAGTCGAGGCTCGCGTAGCCGCGCGTACGCGACTTGAGCTGATCGAAGAAGTCCATGACGATCTCGCCGAGCGGGACCGTGTAGACGAGCTCGACGCGCTCCTCCGAGAGGTACTCCATGCGCGCCATCTCGCCCCGGCGCTGCTGGCACAGCTCCATCACCGGTCCGATGTACTCGGTCGGTGTGAGGACGGTGACCGTCACGTACGGCTCCTGGATCGCCGCCACTTGGTTCGAGTCCGGCATCGCGGAGGGGTTGTCGACCACCTCGGCGCCGCCGCTCACGAGGTCCACGCGGTACTCCACGTTGGGCGCGGTGGCCACGAGCGACAGGTCGTACTCGCGCTCGAGCCGCTCGCGCACGATCTCCATGTGCAACAACCCGAGGAAACCGCATCGGAAACCGAACCCGAGCGCACCCGACGTCTCGGGCTCGTACGTGAACGACGAGTCGTTGAGTCGCAACTTCTCGAGCGCGTCGCGGAGGTCGGCGTACTCGTCGCCGTCGACCGGGTACAGGCCGCAGAACACCATCGGCTTCGGGTCGCGGTAGCCGGGGAGCGCCGGCGCGGGACGCGCCGCCGTGGTGATCGTCTCGCCGACGCGCGCCTGGCCGACGTCCTTGATGCCCGCGATCAGGTAGCCCACTTCGCCGGGACCGAGACTCGCGACCGGGGTGGGCGCCGGTGTGCGCACGCCGATCTCCTCGGCGTCGTGCGTCGCGTTCGCCTGTACGTAGCGGAGGCGCGCGCCGGTGGAGAGTGTGCCGTCGAACACGCGGACCGCGCTCACGACCCCGCGGTACGGGTCGTAGTAGGAGTCGAACAGCAGTGCCCGGAGCGGGGCGTCGGGGTCGCCGGTGGGCGCCGGGATGCGGGCGACGACCGCGTCGAGGAGCGACTCGACCCCCTCGCCCGTCTTGGCGGAGATGCGCAGGATGTCGTCGGCGGCAAGACCGAGCACCTGCTCGATCTCCTCGGCGTAGCGGTCGGGGTCGGCCGCCGGGAGGTCGA
>DASPTH010000422.1:0-7034 GCA_035623515.1 Acidimicrobiia bacterium | reverse complement strand
GAGCGGAACCGAGGAGGCGGGGACGAACGGGCGTTGTCCGCGTGCGTCAGTCGACGAGCGCCTCGTCCTCGGACATTGCGAACGCGATCGAGTTGCCGTCGGGATCCTTGATCATGTGCATCGGGTCAGCCGCTCACGGTGTGTCCGTAACTCGTCCAGCGTCTGGCCAGGCGGGTGAGGAGCGAGGTCGACGGCGTCGCGCTCTGACGGGGCACCGTTTCGAGGATGTGGCGCGCAACGTCGCGGACGGGAGCAACCCAGATGCGTCGGTCGGTCGCGAGGTGACGGCACAGCGCTTCGAGCGCCGTGGCGTCGACGGCGGACTCGCCGCCCTCTCCGATGTCGTGGCCGACCAGCACGACCCAAGATCCCGGCGCCGAGTCGTCGACCAGTTCCACGAGCTCGGTCGGCGTGAGGCCGTCGATCTGGTAGGCGTCGAGCTCCGCGAGGTCGCAGAGTGCGGGGTCGTTGGGGTTCTCTCCCCGATAGCCGCGCCCGGCCGTGAAGCGGCGCGCGACGACGGGCACGAAGCTCGCCTTGGAGGTGCCTCGACCCACGAAGGATTGACCGCACGGGTAGGCAAAGGTGGCGGGCCGGAAGCCGAACATGTCTTCGATGTCGTCGCTGGCGCGATCGATGTCGGCGGTGATGCGCCTGAGCGTGAACTCCTCGAGCGCGGGCACGAAGACAAGATGATGGTTGGCCGAGCAGGGGTGGGTGGAGGTGTGATTGCCGATCTCGTGGCCGCTCGCGGCGACGTGTTGCCACGCCTCGAGTCGTGACCGAACTTCGTGTGCCAGCACGTAGAAAGTGGCGGAGACGCGGTAGTGAGCGAACATGGGCACTGCAACCGCGAGCTGGCTGGGCCGCGCGTCGTCGAAGGTCAGGCTGAGCGCCTTCGACGCGCCGCCCGGGAAGAGATCCGCCACACCTCGATTGTCTCATCCCCGCCCGAGTGGGCGAGTTCGGATGGGCGCGGGCGATCGGGGGAGGAGCGCGGGTATTCGCTGGTCCGGGTGTTGCGGGTTGGGCCAGGCTGAGGGCGTGCCGTATCCGAACTTCGCGGACAAGCACGATCGAGCAGCATTGTTCGGGCCTCAGGAGTTCCTCGCGTACTTGCGCGAGCAGGGTGGCTTGCACCCCGGGCAGGTCCCGGAGTCCTTCGTCATCTGTTACGAGCGGCGCCTCTTCGACGAACTCGAACGCAGCCCCGACAGGGAACCCGTCGCGCACCGGAACCGTCGGTACTTTGCGCTCGGCTCCGACCAACGACGGGTCGGCGTCGCGGGCGGGTTCGGGATCGGTGCCCCGGCGGCGACCGTCGTGCTCGAGGAGCTGATCGCACTGGGCGCTCGGCGATTCGTCAGCATCGGGCTGGCAGGAGCGCTGTCCACGAACCTCGGCGTCGGTGACGTCGTCCTGTGCACCGATGCGATCCGCGACGAGGGCGTCTCGCATCACTACGTACCGCCGGGCCGGAGCATCACGCCGTCAGCGGCACTGACCGCTCGGCTCGAACGGTGCCTGCACGACGCCGGACTCGCCGTGGCGTGCGGTCGGACGTGGACGATCGACACGCCGTACCGGGAGACGCTCGACGAGGTTCGCCACTACCACGCCGAAGGCGTCCTCACCGTCGAGATGGAGGCGGCGGCCCTCTTCGCGGTCGGCAGTCACCGCGGCGTCGACGTCGCGGCCGCCTTCGTCATCAGCGACCTCCTCACCGACGACCGCTGGCACGGCCAGTTCCACGACGCGATCGACCCGCTCCACAGGCTCTATCACGCAACCGTCGACGCGTTGACCGCGCCCTGAGGACAGTGCGCGTGGGCCGGGCGATCGGAGGAGCTACGGGACCGAAAGCGCTTCGAGCAGCGCCGCGATCTCGTCGGGCGGCGTCGCGTACGCAGCCAACCCCCGCTCGACGAGCGAGAGATCGCACGGATGCGTGCGGAGGTGGTCGACGATCGGCTGCCAGCGATCCGGTCGCCGTCGCGCCACCTCCGTCACCAAACGCAGTTCGAGCGCAACCGCGGGCACGGTGCCGGCCCCGCAGGGCACAAGATCGAAGTGCGCCCATGGTCCCGAGCCGATGCACTCGGCCGTGTCGGTGTCGGCATCGATCTCGACGGTGCTGAGCTCGACGGCGACGTCCTCGATCGTCAGACGGGCGAAGTACTGGTTGGCGTCCGCGAGCCAGGCCGGCCCGTCGTCGACTTCCCCCACGCTCGACAATGACGCAACCCACCCGTCGATCGTGTCGCGAGACCGAAAGAGCACGTCGACGTCGGTCGCCGGCACGACGATGCCGCGGAGAACACATGATGCGGTTCCGACCAGGCGGAACGGATCATCGGGTACCCGCTCGAGGATCTGCTCCAACACCCGCTGGACGTCCGCACGACTCAGAACCACGTCGGACGACCGTAGGCCGCCGACCGACAGTCGCGCCCGCACCGGCCGACCGGTGCCACCGGACGCCGAGAGGGCTCAACGATCGTCGCCGGCGTCCGCGTGGAGCCGGTCGAGCTCGACGCGCGTGTAGTCGATGAGCTGCTCGTATGTCAGCGTGATACCCCGGTCGAGCGCCAGGTGGTAGCGGTCGGGTCCGACCTCGCGTCGCGCGCGGTCCACGGCCGCCTGTCGGTCCGTGTGCTCGGAGGGGTGTACGAGGAGCGTCATTCCCTCGAGACTCCCTTCACCGAGAGCCGCGCCGAGCGTTGCCGCGAGCTCCCATGCGTCGAGGTCGGCCGCCACACTCACGCCGTGGTTGACGGCGACCGCGAGCGCGATCAACTGTCCGCTGTCGTGCGCACCGATGATCGCCTCCCGAAGCGCTTCGATGGCAGCGAGTCGTTCGCCGCGTGCGGCACGGAGTTTGGCGAGAAGTGCCAGCGCGCGCAGCACGTGGGGGCGGTAGGGCGTGTCGATGATGCGCCCGACGTTCAAGCACTCGTCGAGTGCGCGGACCGTGTCGTCGCGCTCGTCGGACCGCCGCGTCCACGCGAAATAGAACAGGGCGAGGATGAGCCCGCTCGGGTTGGCGAGCGTCCGGGCACGCGCGAGGGCGTCTTCGGCGGTGGCGTGGGCCTCCTCGTAGCGGGCAGCGAGCAGGTGCGCGGCGACGACCGCGATCAGGAGCCACATTTCGGCGAACTCGTCGACCGCGATCGTGTCCAGTGCTCGACGACCAGTTGCCGCCGACCGAAGGGCGGCGTCATGATCGCCTGCAAACGCATCGGCCACCACGAGCGCGACGTAGGCCGTTGCCGGCGAGGGTGTGTCGACGGCAAACCCGTCGCGCAACGCCTCCGCGGCGCGCAAGCGCATGAGAGCGAGGTCCGCGTCGGCGAATGCCTTGAACGCGGCCGCCGCCAGCACCGCCATACGGCGCCCGCGGGTCGAGGACTCGACGCGTGCAGCTGCGGCCTCCGCCCACTCCCCCACGCCGACCGACGCACGAAAATTCGCCTGGCTGGCGAGCGCGGCGATGATCCTGAGACCCAACTCGCAATCGCCGGGCGCCTCCGCGTCGAGAGCCCAGGCGACGGCGGCGCGCAGGTTGTCGAGCTCGGCATCGAAGCGTTCGGCCCAGCTGACCTCATCGGGGCCTTCCAATCCGGGCCCGGCCTCCTCGGCAAAGCGGGCGTAGTGCTCGGCATGGCAACGGCGGTGTTGTTCGGCCGTCCCGGCCTCGTCGAGACGCTCCAGCGCGTACTGGCGGAGCGTCTCGAGCAAGCGGAAACGGGTTCCGGCCTCGGCGCGGTCGTCGAATACCACCATCGACTTCGAGGCGAGATCGTCGAGCGCGTCGCGGACATCCCATGCTGTGAGCTCCGCGGGTCCCGCAACGGCGGCGGCGGCAGCAGCATCGAAACTCCCGGCGAACACCCCCAGGGCGTCGAAGACAGCACGGTCACGTTGGTCCAGCAGCGCATAGGACCACTCGACGGTGGCTCGTAGTGTCTGGTGGCGCTCGACGTCACGGCGATGGCCCCCGGTCAGGAGCCGGAACCGCTCGTCCAACAAGCCTGCGATCTCACCCGGAGTCATGCTCGTGATCCGCGCTGCGGCCAGCTCCACTGCCAACGGGATCCCATCCAGGCGCCGACAGATGTCGATGATCGGGCCGGCGTTGTCGGCCTCGAGTCGAAATCCCGACCGCGTCGCGCTCGCCCGTTCCACGAACAACCGCGCTGCTTCACATCTTGCGATCGCCTCGACGTCGGGCTCGGACGCCACGCTGAGCGACCGCACCGCGACCACCCACTCTCCTGACACGCCCAGCAGTTCGCGGCTCGTCGCGAGCACTCGCACTTCGGGAGCGGCCAGCAGGATCGCTTCCGCGATCCTCGCTGCGGCATCGAGCAGGTGCTCGCAATTGTCCAAGATGACCAGCGCCTGTCGCCCGGCCAGGAAGTCACACGCGCTCTCGAGCAGCGATCGTCCCGGACGCGGCTGCGCTCCCAACACCGCGACGAGCACCTGGCCCAAGAGCTCCGCTTCGTTGGTCGCGGCGAGGTCGCACAACCACACACCGTTGCTGAACTGCGGCAAGACCCCCGCGCCGACCTGGAGCGCAAGACGCGTCTTCCCCACGCCTCCCACCCCGGTCAGGGTCACCAACCGGGCTCTCTTCAGGGCGTCTGCGACGAAGACGAGCTCGTCCTCACGGCCCACGAACGACGTCAACTGCACCGGCAGATTCCCCGTGAACGAATTCAGGGACTGCAGTTCCGGGAAGTCCCGCTCCAACTCGGGATGCGCGACCTGGAACACGCGCTCGGGACGCGACAGGTCCCTGAGGCGGTGCTCGCCGAGATCAACCAGAGTGATGCCCTCGGGCAGCTGGTCGGACAGCAACTGCTCGGTACTCAACGACACCAGCACCTGGCCGCCGTGCCCGGCCGACATCAAGCGTGCAGCGCGGTTCGTGGCGGTTCCGTAGTAGTCGCCGTCACGGTGTTCCGCCTCCCCGGTGTGCAGGCCCATCCGCACCTTGATCGGGCTCGGAAGTGTCCACCGCTCGGCGCCGAGCGCCCGTTGCGCGTCCACCGCGGCATCGAGCGCGTCGTGCGCCGACACGAACACCGCGTGAATGCCGTCGCCCGTGCTCTTGACGATTGCACCGCGATGCGAATCGACCGACTCGCGGAGTATCGCGTCGTGCCGCGCGAGCGCCAACCGCATCGCCTCGGGTTGGGCCTCCCACAAGCGCGAGGATTTCTCCACATCGGTGAACACGAACGTCACCGTGCCCGTCGGCAGCACGCCCATCGACCCCTCCCGGGTCCTCCGACGAAGAATTCAACCAGACAAAGGGCGGACGACGTCATCCAAAAAGGGAGCCAAACGGAGAGGAGGTCGCTCGCGCGCGACCGCCGGCTCTGTGGTGCTAACACGACTGCTGCGAGCGGGCTGACCTCCTTGGCGTCGCTCAGCAGTTGGGCGACACTGAGCAGCAGGGGGCACGGGGCGGTAACCCGTCGGGCATTGCGTGCCGGCGGTTCGAGAAGGCGGCGTCTCCCGTTGAAGCAGTTCTGGCGGGTTGGTTGGTATCGGTTCCGCACGACGTTCGCGCGGCGTTGGGGCGGCCTGCTCGCGATCGTCGCGTTGCTGGCGCTCGTCGGTGGCCTCGCCCTGGGATCCGTTGCCGGAGCTCGGCGAACGCAATCGTCGTTCCCCGCGTACTTGGCCCGCCAGAACGCCCGGAATCTCGGCGTCCTGACCAGCATCTACGACCCGCAATTGGGCTTCCACTCCTCGTACGACGCAACGACCGTTGCGAAGATCGCCCGGTTGCCTCACGTGAGGCAGGTCGCGGACTTCACGATCGTCAACCCGAACTTGATACCGATCGGGCCGCACCAGTTCCATCCGGCGCCCGGGCAGGCGCCCCCGACGATCGGCGGGAGCCTGGACGGTGAGTACTCGACGCTCGACCGGGTCAGCCTCGTGAGTGGCCGCCGCGCCAACCCGCGCCGCGTCGACGAGGTTGTCATGTCACCGCGCGCAGCGCGTGAGCTCGGCGTGCATCCGGGGTCGGTGGTTCCATCGGCCTTCTACACCAACGCGCAGTTGCAGCGGAGCGACTGCTGCAGCGCCGACGGCTCGGGAACGCTCGAACCGCACGTCGAGGTGAACCTCGAGGTGGTCGGGATCGTCGAGCTGCACACCGAGATCATCGAAGATGACGTCGACGCGCTCCAGGACGACTGGGTCCTGTTGAGCCCCGCCCTGATGCACAAGCTCGTCTCGTGCTGCTCCTACGTCACGGAGACGGCGATCACCACCGACGGTGGCGACGGCGACGCGGCGACCGTGCAAGCTGAAGTCGCCCGCGCAGTCCCCTCCCTCCGTCGCATCGGTGCACACGGTGGCGGCGATCCGACGTCGGTCGAGGTCGCCAAGGCGGAACGGGCGATCGAACCCGAATCCATCGCACTGGGAGCGTTCGGGGGAATCGCCGCGATCGCAGCATTGCTCATCGCGGGCCAGTTGATCAGTCGACAACTCCGCCTCGCCGGCGACGAGCGCGCAGTGTTGCGCGCCCTCGGGGCCGGCCCGGCGACAACCGCCGGAGACGGCATCTTCGGTGTCGTGGGCGCCGTCGCCGCCGGGGCACTGTTCGCGGGCGTCGTCGCGGTTGCGCTGTCGCCGCTCACGCTCCTCGGCCCCGTGCGGCACGTCGAGCAGCCCGGCATCGCCTTCGATTGGACGGTGCTCGGAATCGGCACAGGGGGCCTGGCTCTGGTCCTCACCGGCGTCGCGGTGGTCACTGCGTACCGCCAGGCACCGCACCGCCTCGACCGAAGCTCGGCGCACCGCCCTCGCCGGTCACCCGTCGCACGCGCCGCCAACGAGGCCGGCCTGCCGACATCGGCGGCCACCGGCATCCGTTTCGCACTCGATCCCGGCGTCGGTGCGTCGGCCGTGCCGGTCCGCTCCGCCATCGTCGGTGCCGTACTCGCCATCACAGTCCTCACTGCGACGGTGACGTTCGCCGCGAGCCTCCGCACACTCGTCTCGCGTCC
>DASPTH010000418.1:0-15225 GCA_035623515.1 Acidimicrobiia bacterium | reverse complement strand
ACACCGCCGACAGCGGGACCACCGACGAACCGGCAGCCGACCGCGCGCCCGACGAGGCCGAAGGACAGGAGGGAGCGTGACCACCGGCGGCGACGACGAGTTCGACGACGAGGAGTTCGACGACGAATTCGACGAGGTCGGCGGCGAGGGCAACCGTATCGCCGGCGCTCGCGCACGCGCCGTCGTGGAACACGTGACGCGAAGCCTCGCCGAGGACCCGGACGCCATCGAGGTCGACGTCGAGGAACGCCGTGGCGGCGAGGTGGCGTTGCTCGTGCACGCCAACCCGGACGACATGGGCCGTCTCATCGGCCGCCGTGGCCGCGTGATCCAGGCGCTCCGCCAGCTCGTTCGCGCCGCGGGCAGCGCCGACGGCGTGAAGGCCAGCGTCGACATCGCGGAGTGACGTGACGCCCGCGCCGGGCGAGCTCGAGGTCGGACGGGTCGGCGGTGCTCACGGCGTGCGCGGCGAGGTCACCGTCACGTTCGTCTCGAATCGACCCGAGCGCGTCGAGCCGGGCGCGGTGATGCGCGCGGCCGACCGAACGCTCGTGATCGCGACGGCGCGACCCCATCAGGGGAAGTGGCTCGTCCGCTTCGAAGGCTTCGACGACCGCACCGCGGCAGAGACGCTGCGCGGGGCACTGCTCGTGGCCGACCCGCTGCCACCCACGGTTGCACTCGGCGACGGCGAGTTCTGGGTGCACGAGCTCATCGGCACGTGCGCGGTCACCGGTGACGGCATCGAGTTGGGCCGCGTGCTCGCAGTCGAGGCGAACCCCGCGCACGACCTGCTCGTGCTCGAGGACGACGTGCTGATCCCGATCACCTTTGTCGTGGAACGGCGCGACGACGGCACCGTCGTCGTCGACGTGCCCGACGGCCTGCTCGACCTGTGATGCGCATCGACGTCTTCAGCATCTTCCCCGACTACTTCGCCGGTCCCCTCGGCGTGTCACTGCTCGGGCGGGCACGCGAAGCTGGGCTCCTCGACGTGCGCCTGCACGATCCCCGCGACTTCGCCGCCGACCGGCACCGGACGGTCGACGACACGCCGTTCGGGGGCGGCGCGGGCATGATCATGGCACCGGGACCGCTTTTTGCTGCGTTCGACGCGAGCGACGCGCCGCGGCCGCTGTTGCTGCTGTCGGCGGCCGGCCGGCGCTTCGACCAGGCCGTGGCAACCGAGCTCGCCGCCCGCGGTGGCTTCTCGCTCCTGTGCGGACGCTACGAAGGCGTCGACCAGCGCGTCGCCGATTACCTCTGCGACGGTGAGCTCTCGGTGGGTGACTACGTGCTCGCCGGTGGCGAGGCCGCCGCGCTGGTCGTGATCGACGCGGTGGCGCGGCTCGTGCACGGCGTGATGGGCAACGCCGAGTCCGAGCGGGACGAGTCGTTCGCCACCGGCCTGCTCGAGTACCCGCAGTACACCCGGCCGGCCGAGTTCCGGGGTCACGCGGTGCCGGACGTGCTCCGCACGGGCGACCACGCGCGCGTCGCCCGCTGGCGCCGTGCCCAGGCGCTGCGGCGGACGCTCAGCCGCCGACCCGACCTGCTCGGCGGCCGTCCACTCACTCCCGGCGAGGAGGCGCTCCTCACGGAATTCCCGGAGGACGCCTCGGGATCGCCAGACACCCTCGGCTAGTCTCGTCACTTCCCCGATCCGACCGACCACTCACGCGAAAGTCGTCGTCATGAAGGCCACCGACCTCGTCGACCGCACCCAGCTGCGCGGCGACATCCCCGATTTCGGGCCGGGGGACACTCTCAAGGTCCACGTCCGCGTCGTCGAGGGCAACCGCGAGCGTACGCAGGTGTTCCAGGGAGTGGTCATCCGCCGTCAGGGGAGCGGCAGCCGCGAGACGTTCACGGTCCGCAAGATCAGCTTCGGCGTCGGTGTCGAGCGGACGTTCCCGCTGCACTCGCCGATCGTCTCGAGGATCGAGGTGGTCACCCGCGGCGACGTCCGCCGCGCCAAGCTCTACTACCTCCGTGACCGGGTCGGCCGGGCCGCGAAGGTCAAGGAGAAGCGCGACTGAACCTCGTCATCGGCCCCTCACCGTTCGGGAGCGCGTGGTCGTACACTGCGGGCTCGGAAGGGGAGTCGTGAGCGCCGAGGACCTCGAGCGGTACGAGACGGAGATCGAGCTCCAGCTCTACAAGGAGTATCGCGACGTCCTGCCCATGTTCTCGTACGTCGTCGAGACGGAGCGACGCTTCTACCTCACGAACTCGGTGAAGCTCGACGCGAGGAGCGAGGGCGGCGCCACGTACTTCGAGCTGGAGTTGAACGACGCGTGGGTCTGGGACATGTACCGCCCGGCGCGCTTCGTCGCCAACGTCCGCGTCGTCACCTTCAAGGACGTCAACATCGAGGAACTCGCCCGCGACCCGTGACGCAGAGACCGAGATGAAACCGTCCGACCACCGCCGGGCGTTGGGGGTGGCCGGGGAGGAAGCTGTGGCGCGCTGGTACGCCGCCGCCGGTTATGTCGTGGTCGACCGCAACTGGCGGTGCCGTGAGGGCGAGCTCGACCTGGTGGTCGCACGCAGTCGCGTGCTGGTGTTCTGCGAGGTGAAGACGCGTCGCGGGCTCGCGTTCGGCGCGCCGTTCGAGGCGGTCACCCCGACCAAACAGCGGCGCCTCCGCACGCTCGCCCTCCGCTGGCTGGCGGAGCACCCGGCACACCGGGCGCCCGAGGTGCGCTTCGACGTGGCGTCGGTGGTGGCCGAGCCGGGACGGCCGCCGATGATCGAGGTCCTCGAGGCCGCCTTCTGAACAGGCGACGAGGCGCCGGCTAGGAGCGCCGGTGGCGTGCGGCGCGCCGCCAGCAGCCCGTGTGCCAGTGGCGCCGTTCCTTGGGAGTGCCGCGCGGGAACACGACCTCGTGCCCGAGGCCGGGCGGGATCTCGTGGTCGCACCCCGGACACCGGTAGGTCTTCACCGCTTGGTACGGCTGCACGTGCTGGACCTCGACGTCACCCGACGTGTCGTGCACTAGCCGAACACCGCCCACAGCACGAGCGCGACGACGACGGCGAGTGCCACCGCAACGATCACGACATCGGTGCTGCGTTTCGCGTGCGCGCGGAACGGGTTCAGCCCCACGTGTTCACCGTACTCGCCGTGCGCGGTCATGCTCGTGGCCAGCACAGACCTTGCGCGCGTTCCATCCAACCCTGGCGCTCGAGCTCACGGACGGCGACCGCGACCAGATCGGGTGGTAGGTCGGTTCGGCTCGCCAGCTGGTCCAAGGTGGCCGGTTCGCCGCCGCACGCGGCGAGCACGCGCCCGGCGTCGCTCCCCGAGGCCGGCAGTGGCCGCGCGACGCGGCGCGACCCGGGCGTGAGCCCGAGCGCGAGCAGGACGTCGGACGGTTCGAGCAGCGGGTGGGCGCCGTCGGCGATCAACGCGTTCGTTCCCTGCGCGGCAGGGTTGCGCCGAGAGCCCGGCATGGCCAACACCGGCCGGCCGTATTCGAGCGCGCGCTCGGCCGTGATGCGGGCCCCGCCGCGGAGCGTTGCCTCGACGACCACGACGACGTCGGCGAGCAGGGCGATGATCCGGTTGCGCACCGGGAAGGCGCCCGGTCGTGGCTGCACGCCGAAGCCGAGCTCGCTCATGATGAGTCCGGCACCACGAACCGCCTGGAACAAGGCGGTGTGACGGCGCGGGTAGACGACGTCGAGCCCCGTGGCCACGACACCGACGGCGGCTCCTCCGGCGGCGAGCGCGCCTCGGTGCGCGGCCGCGTCGATCCCGATGGCCAGGCCGCTCACCACGGTGATGCCGGCCTCGGCGAGCACCGCGCCGACCTCGTGGGCGTCGGCGAGCCCGTGCGGTGTCGCCGCCCTCGTGCCGACCACGGCGACGCGCGGACCGTCGAGCGCTCCGGGCGCGTCGCCCTCCGCGAGCAAGACCTCGGGACGGCCGGGTACGTCGTCGGCGATCGGGAAGCGGGCGCGTCCGGCGACGAACACGCGTGTGCCGCGGCGCGCGAGCAGCTCTGGCACGGCGCTCTCCGCGGCTGCGCGTTGCCAGGCGCGCGCCAGCGCGACTCGAGCGGGGATGTGCTCCGGCGGTGCGCGCTCGACGAGCACGCCCCCCGCGAGACCGCGCTCGACCGCGGAGAGCGCGCCGAGCGGACCGTTCCACCGTGAGACGAGCAAGTGCATCCGCGCCGGCGTCATGTCGGGCAGGCACGCGAGGACCGCCGCCGCCACCTCCACCGGATCGAGTGGTGCCACCGGAGGTCGCGAGCTCACGGCGCGTCGCTCCGCAGGAGGGCCGCGCTCTCGAGGTGGGCGGGCACGATCTCGCGCACGTCGTCGAGGTCGGCGAGCGTCCGCGCGACCCGCCGGATGCGGGCCGCGCCTCGCCCGGTGAGCAGGCGGTCGCCGATCAGTGCGCGCCAGGCGGCGTCGGCGTCGGGTGCGAGCCCGAGGAGCAGGTCGACGGCGCCCGCGGGTACGTGCGCGTTCTGGCGCCACGGCCAGTCGGCGTAGCGCGCGCGTTGGCGCTCGACGGCGGCGCGCACGCGCGCGGCCACGACGGCGGACGACTCGCCCGGCACGTCGCGCGGCTCGGGGGCCGTCACCCGCACCCGGATGTCGAACCGGTCGAGGAACGGCGCGCTCAAGCGGCGGCGGTAGCGGGCCCGTTGCACCTCGCTGCACCGGCAGCTCGGAGCGCCGAGCCCACAGGGACAGGGGTTCGTGCACGCCGCCAGCTGGAAGGACGCGGGGAAGGCGAGCGACGATCCCTGTCGAGCGATGCGGACCCAGCGCTCCTCGAGCGGCTGGCGGAGCGCGTCGAGGGCGGCGGGCGCGAATTCGCCGAGCTCGTCGAGGAAGAGCACCCCGCGGTGCGCGAGCGTGACCTCGCCGGGGCGCGGCCGTCCACTGCCGCCACCTACGAGCGACGCGGTGGACGCGGTGTGGTGCGGCGCACGGAACGGCGGCGCGGTGATCAGCCGGCCGCCCACGGTTTCGCCCGCGGCCGAGTGGATCCGTGTGACCTCGAGTGCCTCGTGGTGCTCGAGTGGCGGGAGGATGCCACCGAGGCGCCGGGCGAGCATCGTCTTGCCCGTTCCCGGAGGCCCGACGTACAGCAGGTGGTGCGCGCCCGCCGCCGCGACTTCGAGCGCGCGGCGTGCGAACGCGAGTCCGCGGACCTCGGCGAGATCGAGCGGCTCGTCGTCGGTCACGTGATGGCGTTGCGGGCTCGCACCGCCCCGCGGCAACACCGCCCATTCGGGCCACCCCTCCTCGCCCTGGAGGCAGGCGCGCAGCTCGGCAAGGGTGCGCGCGGCGCGCACGCGGACGTCGCGCACGAGCGAAGCCTCGGCCGCGTTCGCACACGGCACGATCACCGCGCTGGTCCCGCGGCGCGCGAGGGCATCGACGAGGGCGAGCGTGCCCGGCACCGCGCGTACCGAGCCGTCGAGCCCGAGCTCACCGAGCACCGCGACGCCGTCGAGCACACCCGAGGGGAGCTCGTCGGCCGCGGCGAGCACGCCGAGCGCGACCGCCAACTCGAGCCCGGACCCCGACTTCCGTACCCCACCGGGCGCGAGGTTGACCGTGATGCGTGTGTTCGGGAACGAGAGGCCCGACGACAACACCGCCGCGCGCACGCGCTCGCGCGACTCGCGCACTGCTGCGTCGGGGAGGCCGACGACGTGGTACGCGGGCAGGCCCGGCGCGACGTGCACTTCGACGGTGACTGGCTGCCCGTCGACGCCGACGAGCGTGGCACTCCGAACCGAGGCGAGCATGGGGCACCTCCACGAGCGACTGGCACGAGCGACTGGCACGAGCGACTCGCACGAGCGACTGGACCGAGGAAGTGCACGGTCACGTTCGCGCCGGGGTATGACAGCAACGACACCGGTCTGGCATGCTGACCGCGTCAGCTCGGAGCTGGGAGGAACCACATGAGTGCCGACGGCAAGTGGGAGATCTCGATGAACACCCCGATGGGGGCGCAGTCGGGAACGCTGGACCTCAAGGAGGACGGTTCGACGCTCACCGGGACGATGTCGGCGGCCGCGGCGCCCGAGCCGATGGAGATCACCGACGGCACCGTCGACGGCGACAGCCTCACGTGGAAGGCCGCGCTCACCCAACCCATGCCGATCACACTCGAGTTCAGTGCCACGGTGGACGGCGACAAGATCTCGGGCGACGTGAAGCTCGGCGCCTTCGGCAACGCGACGTTCGAGGGCACGCGCGCCTGACACGTCGGGCCGCAACGTCCGGACCGCAACGTCCGGACCGCACCCGCGAGCGGGCTAACGTCTCGGGGAGATCGAGGGGACGGGCCCGGCCCGAAAGGGTGTGCGGGTGGAGCGACCCGTGAGCGAGCGGGTGCACTGGCATCTCGACGACTTCGTCGGGGTGCTCGTGGCGCGCAGTGGGCACACGCGCGATGCCTACGGGCACGATGCGGCCGAGTTCGTCACCTGGTGCGAGCGCGGCGGGTTGACGCCCGACGACATCGACCGCCGCGTGCTGCGCCGTTACCTCGCGTACTTGGAGACGCGAGGCTTCGCGTCGGCATCGGTCGCGCGCAAGGCGTCGAGTGTCCGTTCTTACCTGCGGTACCTCCGCAGTCACGGTGTGACCGTCACCGACGCGGGGAGCACACTCCGCGCGCCGAAGGGTGTGGCGCGCCTACCCCGCGTGCCGCACGTCGACGAGGCCAACGACCTCCTCGACGCGGCCGCGCCACCGGGACGAGCAACGGGTGCCCCACCCGTCGAGCTGGCCGTCGTCCGACGCGATCTCGCGGTGCTCGAGGTTCTCTACGGCGCCGGCCTGCGCGTCTCGGAGTGTTGCAACCTCCGGCGAGACGACGTCGACGTGCGCGCAGGTTTGCTCACCGTCCTCGGCAAGGGGTCGAAAGTACGGCGCGTGCCCATCGGCGAGCCCGCCGTCGACGCGCTCCGGGCGTGGCTGCAACTCGGACGCCCCCTCCTCGTGACCGACGACACACCGCGGGACGTGGTGTTCGTCAACCTCCGTGGTCACGTCCTGACGCCGCGTGACGCGCGACGTATCCTGGCGCGGTACCCACTGGCCGACGGGCGCTCGCTCCACCCCCACGCGCTCCGTCATGCGTACGCTACGCACCTGCTCGAGGGAGGGGCCGACCTGCGTGTCGTCCAAGAGTTGCTCGGCCACGCCGACCTGGCGACCACGCAGATCTACACACACGTGACCCGCGATCGTCTGCGCGCCGTCTACGAAGCGACCCATCCACGTGCCTGACTCCACTCCTGCCGCCGTCGCCGACCTCTGGGCCGAGTACAAGTCGGAGGGGACGTCGGTCGCGCGTGAACGGCTCATCCTGCACTACTCACCGCTCGTCAAGTTCGTGGCGGGTCGTGTCGCAGCCGGGCTCCCGCAGAACATCGAGCAGTCCGACCTGGTGAGCTACGGCATCTTCGGTCTCATCGACGCCATCGACAAGTTCGATCCCGGGCGCGGGTTCAAGTTCGAGACGTACGCGATCGCGCGCATCAAGGGCGCGATCATCGACGAGCTCCGCTCCATCGACTGGGTCCCGCGGTCGGTGCGGGCCAAGGCGCGTGCGATCGAGCGCGCCTACTCGAAGCTCGAGAACGAACTGCGCCGCAGTCCGGACGACTCCGAGGTGGCCGCCGAGCTCGAGATGAGCGGAGGCGAGCTCGCGCAGACGCTCTCGCAGATCTCGTTCACCGGCCTCGTCGCGCTCGACGACCTCTTGGCCGCGAGCGGGAGCGACCGCACCGGTTCCGCGACGCTCGGCGACACGATCGCCGACCGCGCGCACGATCCCGTCGAGGCGTTCGAGAGCGACGAGATGAAGCACCTGCTCGCCGACGCCATCAACCGCATGCCCGACCGTGAGCGCCTCGTGCTCACCCTGTACTACTACGAGGGGCTCACCCTGGCCGAGATCGGCCAGATCCTCGGCGTCACCGAGAGCCGCGTGTGCCAGATCCACACGAAGGCGATCCTGCAACTCCGCGGTCGCCTGTCGGAACCGGACCGCGAAACCGGCCCCGTCCGTTACTAGCGGGAACCGCGCCCGTGTCGGGCGCGGCCGGTCGACCTACCGACCGTTGTCGACCAGCTCGGCGATCTCGACGAATTCGATCTCCGGGCTCACGCCGTACAAGCCGGTCACCTGCTCACCGAGTTCCGGCGAGAAGAACGCGCGCGCCGTGTCCTCCGATTCCCACAGGTAGAAGTTCGTCGCGCGCTCGTGCGCTTCGTCGAGTGTGAACGCCTTCAACCGGAGCCCGGGCATGCCCTCGAACATCGCCCGTGCTTCGGCCGCGACCTTCTCGACACGCGCGCGATCGAAGTCGCCGTCGTAACGGAAGCTCACGAAGACACCGATCACGACGTCTCCTCTCCTTGGGAAACCGGCCCTGGACTGCCCGAAAAATTTAGCCCTTGGCAGCCTTGCCATCGATCGGTACGATCGGCCCACTTCTCCTGCTCTTCCCCGTCGTCGTGTTGTGCTCCGACCATGGGGGTGCCCATGAGCTCCTTTCATCGACGCGCCGCGCGCGTCGCGGTCTGCGTCGCCGCGTGCGTGTCCGCGATCGCCGCAACCGCGGTGCCGGGCCGTGCCGCGGCGCCGCCGCAGCTCGCGGTGTGGCTCCGACCGGTCGACGGGCAGGTGGTCGTGCCGTTCCGCCAACCGACGTCCGCGTACGGCCCGGGTCATCGGGGCGTCGACTTCGCCGCGGCTCCGAGCACGGCGGTCCGTGCCGCCAACGACGGCGTCGTCACGTTCGCGGGCAGCGTCGCCGGCACGCTGCACGTCACCGTCACCCATGCCGGCGACGTCCGCACGTCCTACTCGTTCCTCGCGACGGTGGCCGTGCGCGAGGGGCAGAGCGTCGCGCGAGGCGAAGTGGTCGGCACGACCGGCGGCAGCGGTACCGACCACGACGGGACCGTCCTGCACTTCGGGGTGCGCGTGGGCGACCAGTACGTCGACCCGATGCAGCTGTTCCGGGTCGACGACCTCACCGCCCTGGTCCGCCTCGTGCCGGCTGCCGAACCCTCCGAGTCCGCGTGGACGGCTGCCGACGAGAGCCGCGAGCTCCGGCTCTCGCTCCACCTCCCGGAGCCGAGCGACGGTGCGGGTGCACCGGCGGCCGACGACGGTGGCTGCGGCGACGGCATCCCGGTCGTCGGTGGCCTGGTCAGCGCGGGTTGTGACGTCGGTGCGTGGGTCGGGGACCGAGGCGGCGAGGCGCTCGACGCGGGGCTCCGCTCTCTCGACACCTTCACCGCCGTGCCGTCGGCGGTGCTCGAGGGGCTCCGCGCCCCGCTGCACGACCTCGTCGCCCGGCTGCGCGCCGTACCGGCGGCGTTCGCCCGGGCGCTGGCCCAGACGCCGAGCGGCATGCTCGCGCTCGACATCGTGGCGATCGGTCGCCGCTTCGTCGACGCCGAGTTCGCCGACTGCACCGACGACGCGCCGCCGGCCGACGGCACCGGCGGTTCCACCCACCGAGTGATGGTGGTCGCCGGCATCAACAGCTCCGGCCTTGCCGGCGACCGCGGGCCGACGGTCGCGCTCGACGTCGCCGCGCTCGGCTACCACACCGACGAAGGCGAGGTCCGGTACTTCTCGTACGCAGCCGACGGCGGGGCGTACACGGAGGCCGACACCTACGGCAGCATCCCCGTCGCCGCGCAACGGCTCGCCGAGCAGCTGCGCGCGATGCAGCGCGAGCAGCCCGGCCGCGAGGTCGATCTCATCGCGCACTCCCAGGGTGGCGTCGTCGTGGACCGCTTCCTGCAGGACGACTACCACCCGCAGGACCCGACGTTCCCGCCACTCGGCACGGTCGTCACGTTGTCGTCGCCCCACGAGGGCGCGCCGCTCGCGACGGCGGGAGCACAGATCCGCTCCTCGTCGGTCGGGGAGCGCGCGCTCGACGGCGTCGCCCGGCTCCTGCCGTCGTTCCCTCCGCCCAGCGCCACGGCCGTCCAACAGTTGTCGGAGCGATCGCCCACGATCCGCGAGATCCAGGCGAGCGGCGTACCCGAGCACATCGACTTCACGTCGATCGGGGCCACCGAGGACGTCGTCGTGCCCGCCACCAACATCTCGCTCCGGGGCGCGCACGAAACGACCGTCGCAGTCGACAACGCCAGCGAGCACTCCGCGATCGTCGAGGATCCCGCAGCGCTGCGCGCGGTGCGGGCGGCGCTCGAAGGACGCGCACCGCCCTGTGTCGATCTCGGTACCGCGCTGCGCGGCGCGATCGCACCCGTGGTGATCAGCCGCCTCTCGCACCTCGGTGGCGACCTCGCAGGTGCGGCCCTCGGGAGCACGGCGCGGTGAGGCTCCGAGTCTTCGTGTTCGCGTGCGTGGTGGCGCTCGCGTTCGCGACGCCGGTGCCGGCGCGCGCGCAGCCGCCGTGGGAGCCGCCGATCTGGACGAGTGTGCTGCACGGCGGGCCGTGGGGACTCGCCAGCGACGCTCAGGGTGCAGTCGTCGTCTCCGACGCCGGCTATGTCCGATCGCTCGGCCGCCACGGGACCACGCTCTGGGAGACGAGGGTCGAAGGCACGGGCGAAGGCAACCCGGCCATCACCAAGAGTTTGGTGCTCGTCGGCGCGACCGGTCGCGTGGTCGCGCTCGCGCGGGGCGACGGCCGCGTCCTGTGGGAACAGCCCATGGACGGCGAGATCACGTCGGTCGCGCTCGGCGGCGCGACCGCGCTCGCCGGCGACCACCAGGGAACCCTGCGTGCCTTCGGCGCCTTCGACGGCACGCCGAAGTGGTCGGTCCGCTACGACGGCCAACTCTTGACGGCGTCGCGCGTCGACCGGCGCGCGGCGATCGTGGTTGCGGCTTGGGAGGAGGCGCCTGCTCCCGCCGTCCGCGGACTCGATCTCGCGACCGGTGCGTTGCGATGGACACAGGACGTCGGCCTCTTCACCGCCGCCCCGGGGCTCCGAGGGGACCATGCGTTCATCGCCACCGGCAACGGTCACTTCTCGGCGTGGGTGGCCGACCTCGACGTCGTCACCGGCCGGGCCCGCTGGGCCGTGCGGGCGCCCGCCTCGTTCTCCGGCGGGATCCCCGCGGTCGACCGCCACGACGTCGTCTTCGTCGACCAGATCGGCGACGTCTTCGCGCTCGACCCGCGCACCGGGAGCGCCCGGTGGACGCGGTCGCTCAGGCAGCGCGTGATCGACGCGCGGGTGGTGCTGTTCCCGCGCCGCGTCGTCGTCAGGACCTTCTCCGGTGAGCTCTTCGTGCTCGATCGCGTCTCGGGCCGTGTCGTCGCGCGTGCCGATCCACGCGACTTCGACGGGTTCCCGTCCGACGCCGTGCGCCTGGGCCGGAGCACGCGGATGCTCGTGGCGCTGCGCATCACCGAACCCAACTGCGTCGAATTGTGGCGCGTGCCGTGATGGGTAGGCTCCAACAATGGCGCAAACCCTGCACTCCGACCTCGTCGAGGTCGAAGCGGGACGATTCGTCGGGGCGCGTGTGGCGCGCAAGGAAGATCCCCGTTTCCTCACCGGGCGCGGTCGTTACACCGACGACGTCGCAGTTCCCGGCATGGTCCATGCCGCCTTCGTGCGCAGCCCTCACGCTCGTGCGTCGGTCCGCGGGATCGACGTCGCCGACGCCGCGCGTTCCCCGGGCGTGCTCGCGGTCTACACCCTCGACGACCTCGCGCCCGCCGCCGACCCCGACACGCTCGACGCGGGGCCGTTGGGCGCGCGTCCCCTCGCGCGCGGCGTCGTGTGCTTCGTGGGCGACCCCCTCGTGCTCGTGGTCGCGGAGACGCGCGCCCTCGCCGAGGACGCGTGCGAGCTCGTGAACGTCGACTACGAGCCACGCCCACCCGTGCTCGACCTCTGGGCCGCCGTCGACAACCCGAGCGAGCGGGTGCACCCCGAGCTCGATTCGAACGTCGCCCGCACCACGACGTCGCCGGACGACCCGGGGCTCGCGGTCGCGTTCGACGGTGCCGCCCACGTCGTCACCGAGACGATCCGTCAGCACCGGTACATCGCTGTGCCCATGGAGACTCGAGGCGCGCTCGCGAGCTGGGATCCCGCGCGCGGAGAGATGACGGTGTGGATCTCGAGCCAGGGCGCGCACTCGGCGCGCGATCACTTCGCACACATCCTCGGCCTCGCCACGAACAAGGTCCACGTGATCGTGCCCGACGTCGGCGGCGCGTTCGGCCAGAAGATCAACGTCGGTCGGGAGGAGACGGCGCTGTCGCTGGCGGCGCGCGTGCTGGCCCGCCCCGTGAAGTGGTCCGAGGACCGGTACGAGAACCTCGTCGCGGCCCCGCACTCCCGCGCCGAGGAGGCCGAGGTGTCGATCGCGCTCGACGCCGACGCGACGATCGTCGCCATGCAGGTCGAGCACATCGACGACGTCGGGGCCTACTCCACCGGTGGCGGCGGTGCGAGCATCCTGCGCTTCCTCCCGGGCCCGTACAAGGTGGGGAAGATGGGCGGCTCGAGTACGAGCGTCATCACGAACACGTCGCGGCGCGGCGCGTACCGCGGCCCGTGGATGATGGAGACCGTCGCGCGCGAGATCATGCTCGACATCGCCGCTCGCCGCGCCCGGGTCGACCCGCTGGAGTTGCGCCGGCGCAACATCGTCCGCCAGGACGACCTCCCGTACCGCACGACGACGGGGGCCACCTTCGACCGCATCACCCCCGCCGAGACCCTCGAGCAGGCGGTCGCCATGCTCGACTACGACGCGTTCCGCCGGGAGCAGGCCGGCGCGCGCGCCGAGGGTCGGTGTCTCGGCGTCGGGATCGCGGTCTACGTCGAGCCCACGGCCGGGGGCTTCGGCGTGGGCATCACCGAGTCGGCCACGATCCGCATCGACCCGAGCGGCGCCGTCCAGGTGATGAGCGGGGTCAACTCGCAGGGCCACAGCATGGAGACGATCATCGCCCAGGTGACCGCCGAGTACCTCGGCGTCGACGTCGACGACGTCGAGGTGCTGTTCGGCGACACCGCGACCGCGCCGGTCGGTGCCACGACCGGCGGGAGCCGCAACGCGGTGTTCGGCGGCGGCGCGGCCCGCCAGGCGGCGCTCGAGATGCGCGAGCGCATCGTCCAGATCGCCGCACACATGCTCGAGGCGTCGGCGGACGACCTCGACGTGGAGGACGGCGTGGTCTCGGTCCGCGGCACGCCCGCGGCCCGCAAGACGCTGGCGGAGATCGCCGAGCTCGCGTACCTGCGCCCTCGGGAGCTTCCCGACGGCGTGCCGCCCGGCCTCGAGATCGCGTCGCGCTTCACTACCGAGGGCCCCACGTGGTCGAACGCGGCCCACGTCTGCACCTGCGAGGTCGACCCGCACACCGGCCTCGTCACGCTGCTGCGCTACATCGTGAGCGAGGACTGCGGGGCGCTCATCAACCCGAGCGTCGTCGAGGGCCAGATCGCCGGCGGCGTCGTCCAGGGCATCGGCGGCGTCCTGCTCGAGCACTTCGTGTACGACCGCGACGGCAACCCCACCACCACCACGTTCCTCGACTACCTGCTCCCGACCGCCTCCGATGTCGCGGTGATGGAGTACGGCCACCTCCAGACCCCGTCGGCGCGACCGGGCGGTTTCAAGGGCATGGGGGAGGGCGGCGCCATCGGGGCGCCCGCCGCAGTGTTCAACGCCGTCGCCGACGCGGTCGCGCACCTCGGCGCGGTGCTGACGGACCAGCCCCTCACGCCCGCGAGCGTCCTCCGCGCGATCCGCGAGGCGGAGGCGCGCGCAGCGTCCTGACCGGCCGATCGCCGGTCCGAGGTCGGGAGCCGGCCACTACACTGTCCGCCGACCCGAGCGTCTCGTTCGGGATCTCGCACGCCCGCGTCTCCACGGTCGCCCCTGGCGGGGTGCCGGCGGGCGGAGGAACAACCGAGGAGCAGGCCCGAGCCCGGCGCACGCCGGCCTCGCGGGCTGCGAGCACAGAAAGGACCACCGTGGCCGAGACCATGACTCGGGAGACCACCGCGGTCGTCACGATGAAGAACCTGCTGGAGGCCGGGGTCCACTTCGGTCACCAGACCCGCCGCTGGAACCCGAAGATGAAGCGGTTCATCTTCGGCGAGCGCAACGGCATCTACATCATCGACCTGCAGCAGACGCTCGAACGCATCGACACCGCGTACCGATTCGTGCGGGGCCTGGCGGAGGGCGGCGGCATCGTCCTCTTCGTGGGCACGAAGAAACAGGCGCAGGAGCCCATCCAGAAGCAGGCCGACCGCGCCCACTCCCCGTACGTGAACTACCGATGGCTGGGCGGCATGCTCACCAACTTCCAGACCGTGCACGCTCGGGTGGCCAAGCTCCGCGAGCTCGAGCAGCTCGTCGCGTCGGGCGAGACCGACCAGATGATCAAGAAGGAAGGCCTGAAGGTGAAGCGCGAGCTCGCGAAGCTCGAGCGGAACCTGGGCGGGATCCGGAACCTCGAACGCCCGCCCGACGCCATCTTCGTGATCGACACGAAGAAGGAGCACATCGCGGTCACCGAGGCGAACCGCCTCGGGATCCCGGTGATTGCCGTCGTCGACACCAATTGCGACCCGGATCTGATCGACTACGTGATCCCGGGCAACGACGACGCGATCCGCTCCGCCAATCTGATGTGCCGGATCGTCGCGGAGGCGGTCATCGAGGGACGCTGGCTCGACCAGCGCAAGCACGCGCGACCCGGCACCAAGGCCGAGGACGCCAAGCCGGAGATCCCGGTCCCGATCGTCCAGCGCACGCCGGAGGAGCAGGCACAGAAGGACGAGGAGCAGCGCGCCGCGCGCCAGGTGGCCGCGGCCGCTCAGCGCGAGCGCGAGGCGCGACTCCGCGCCGCGACGGCCCCGGACGGCTCCGCCATCGGCGCCGAGCAGCAGCCCGAGGCTCCGGCGCCGGCGGAGGCGGCGGGGGAGGTGACCACCGATGGCTGAGGTGCCCGCGAAGCTCGTGGCCGAGCTGCGCAAGGCCACCGGTGCCGGGATGATGGACTGCAAGCGCGCGTTGGAGGAGACCGGCGCCGACATGGAGCAGGCAAAGGACTGGCTCCGCAAGAAGGGCCTCGCCGGTGCGCAGAAGCGAGCCGGGCGGGCGGCGGAGGACGGCGCGGTGGAAGTGCTCGTCGAAGGCGGCGTCGGCGCGATCGTGGAGCTCACCGCCGAGACCGACTTCGTGGCCAAGGGCACCGACTTCGG
>DASPTH010000415.1:0-11060 GCA_035623515.1 Acidimicrobiia bacterium | reverse complement strand
CGGCTTCGGCATGCACGCGACGATGTTCACGTCACCGCAGCCGTGGCCGGTGGTGACCGCAACGGCCGCGCGGCATCTCGCGACGATCGGTCCGCCGAGCCCCGACGAGCAGCCCGACCCCGACACCTGGATCGGCGCGCTGGGCACCCTCCCGCTCCTCGCGCAGCCCGGTGAGCGCTGGCTCTACAACACCAGCGCGTCGGTCCTCGGGGTGCTCGTCGCTCGCGCTTCGGGTGAACCGTTCGCCGAGGCATTGCAGCATCGCATCTTCGGCCCCCTCGGGATGAACGACACCGCCTTCCACGCCGCCGACACGAGCCGGCTGGCCACGGCCTACGTCCCGACGCTCGAGGGTCTCGCGGTCTGGGACGAGCCCGACGGGCAGTGGAGCCGGCCGCCCGCGTTCTGCGACGGCGGCGCCGGCCTCGTGTCGACCGTCGACGACCTGCTCGCCTTCGCGCGCATGCTCCTGCGCGGCGGCGAGCCCGTGCTCGCACCGGACCTGGTCGGCGAGATGACGCGCGACCAGCTCACACCCGAGCAGGCACGCGACGGCGACGCCTTCCTGTTCGGTCGGAGCTGGGGGTTCTGCGTGGCGGTCGTCACCGACGGCCCGAGGGCCGGTGCGTACGGCTGGGACGGCGGCCTCGGCACGTCGTGGCTCGTCGACCCGGTGCGCGACCTCGTGGTGATCGTCCTCACCCAGCGCCTCTTCGAGTCGGCCGAGGCGCCGCCCGTGCACGGCCACCTCCAGGACGCCGCGTACGCCGCTCTCGGTTGACGCGCGTCAGCGCTCGCGCGCGTGCACGACGCCGAGCTCGTACGCGGCGATCACCGCCTGCACGCGGTCCCGGATGTCGAGTTTCGTGAAGACGTGCGCGACGTGGGTCTTGACCGTCGCCTCGCCCACGAACAGGTGTTGCGCGATCTCCGCGTTCGACATGCCGCGCCCGATGAGCTCGAAGACCTCGCCTTCACGAGGTGTGAGCGCGTCGAGCGCCCTCGCGTCGGCACGCGCCGGATCGGGTCGCTGCACGAATTCCTCGATCAAACGGCGTGTCACCGTCGGCGCGAGCAGCGCGTCACCCGCGGCCACCGTCTTCACCGCCCGGACGAGCTCGTCGCGGGTCGCGTCCTTCAGGAGGTAGCCACTCGCGCCGGCGCGGAGCGCTTCGTACACGTACTCGTCGATGTCGAACGTCGTCAGTACGAGCACACGCGACCGGGACGCGCCGTCGGTCCGGGTCCGGATCTCGCGCGTCGCCGAGATGCCGTCGATGTTGGGCATCCGGATGTCCATGACGACGACGTCGGGTCCGAGGCGATCCACCAGCGCGATCGCCTCGCGCCCGTCGGCGGCCTCGGCGACGACTTCGAGATCGGGGTCGGCGTCGAGGATCGTGTGGAACCCGGTGCGGACCACGGGCTGGTCGTCGGCGATGACGACGCGGATCGTCATCGCGCTGTGAGGGGCAGCCGCGCCCCGACGACGAACCCGCCCCCGGGGCGTTCGCCGACGCTGAGCGTGCCGCCGAAGAGCGCGACCCGTTCGCGGATGCCCACGAGGCCGTAGCTGTTGCGGCGTTCGGCGTGCTCGGCCGGCCCGGCGCCGTCGTCGACCACCTCGAGGTCGAGCGCATCGTCGGAGTAGCGCAGCCGTACCTCGACGTGGGCCGGTCCCGCGTGGCGGAGCGAATTGGTGAGCGCCTCCTGCACGATCCGGTATCCCGACAACTCGACGCCGGCCGGGAGCGGCCGCGCGTCGCCCTCCACCGTCAGTCCGATCGAGAGGCCGGCTCCCTCCATCTCCTCGACGAGCGCATCGAGCCGATCGAGGCCCGGCTGCGGCGTCGTTTCGGCGCGACGGTCGTCGTCGCGGAGCACACCGAGCAGCCGACGGAGCTCGGCGAGCGCCTCCCGGCCCGTCGTCGCGATGGCGTCGAACTGCCGTTCGGCCGCGTCGTGGGACGCGCTCGACGCGCTGGCGCCGGCCTCGGCCTGCACGATCATCATGCTCACCCGGTGCGCGACGATGTCGTGCAACTCGCGTGCGACGCGACGGCGTTCCTCCCCGACGATCCGCCGCGTCTCGCGTTCGCGTTCGTGTTCCCGCGTCGACACCGCGGCCCGTTGGTTGTCCGCGAGGAGCCACACGAGGACGATGGAGACGGCCGCGACGTAGTAGTCGATGGCGGGCGCGTCGCCGGCGAGCGCGGTCGCGGCCATCCCCACGACCATCGATGCGACACCGACCACGATCGCGGTGCGGCGAGAGCCGAGCGCCACCGCGCCGTAGAGCGACGCCACCGCGCCGAGGTGCATGAAGGGATCCGGGTAGTGCCGGATGCCGAAGGTCGCCGCCGCCGCCCACGTCACCGCCCACACCGGAAGCGGATACCGCCGCAGCACCGCGATCGGCAGCGTCTCCACCAGGAGGAGGATCACCGCTGCGAGCGTCAGCCTCGGTTCGCCCGACTCGCGAGCCACGAGCGCCGCGCTGGAGATCTCGATCGCGGCCAAACCGAGCGCGACCGCTCCGTCGAGCAGGGTCGTGCGCGCGATGCGCGACCGCCGCGACCGGATCGGCATGCAGATCACGGTACCGAGCGCGTCGCGGTGTGTCATCCACCTGCAGGTGGAGATCCTCTCCTTATCCCGACGGAGGCGCGAAACCCGTCGCCGGGCTGATCACAGACCGACGTCACATCGGTACGTTCGACGGCGCGGTCTCCGACCGGGAGGAACGCACATGACGACGACCGTTGCCAGCCCCGAAACCGACGTCGACCGGGGCGCGCTACCCGCGCGATCCGCGCAGTCGGCCGGGCTCCCACCGCTCGCGATCCGAAGCGTCGCCGCGATCGCGGCGGCGAAGGTTGCGTTCCAACTGGTGACCGCCTCGATGTACGGGCTGCACCGTGACGAGTTCTACTACCTGGCCGGTGGCGATCACCTCGCCTGGGGTTACGTCGACCATCCACCGGCGGTGCCGGCGTTGTACCGGCTCGCCGAGGTCCTGTTCGGGCAGTCGCAGTTCGGCCTCCACGTGCTCCCGGCGTTCGTCGGCGGTGTGCTCGTACTGCTGGGCGCGGTCCTGGCGCGGGAGTTCGGCGGTCGCGCACGCGCCCAGTTGTTGACCGCGATCGTCGCCGCGCTCGGTCCGCTGTACCTCACCACGACGCACTTCCTCAGCACCGTCACCCTCGATCTCGTCGTGTGGGCGCTGGCCTCACTCCTCGTCGTGCGGATGATCCGCACGCGCGAGCCGCGCTGGTGGCTCCTGGTCGGGGTCGTGGTCGGTCTCGGCCTCCTCGGCAAGGACACGGTGGTCTTCTGGGTCGTCGGCACCATCGGCGGGCTCGCCTGCACGCGGCAGCGGACGTACCTGGCGAGCCGGTGGCTGGTCGCGGGGATCGCCGTCGCTGCTGCGATCGCGGCGCCCAACATCGCTTGGGAGGCGACCCATCACTGGGCGACGCTCGACTTCCTCCGGAACATGCGCGCGGGCAACGCCGCGAGCGACATGCGGGAGTTCCTCCCGCTCCAGCTCGCGATGGTCACGCTCGCGGGCACCGCGGTGTGGGTGGCGGCGCTCCGTGCCACTGCCCGGCGGTCCGCGTGGTCGCAGTACCGGTGGCTGGGTGTGGGATGGGCGATCCTCCTCGTCGCGCTGTTCGCGTCCGGCGGCAAGGGCTACTACCTCGGCTCGTGGTACCTCCCGCTCGTCGCGCTGGGCGCGACGGCGATCGAGCAGTGCTGGTCGCGCCACGCGCAACGAATCTTGCTCGCAGCCGTGGTCGCGACCGGTGTCGTCACCGCGCCACTCTTCACACCTGTCTTGCCACCGTCCACGTTCGTCGCCGCCGGCTTCAACACGGCCAACAAGGATCTCGGGTCGATGCTCGGCTGGCGGCACGTCGTCCGGCAGGTCGCCGACGCCGTCCACACGCTCCCCGCGGCGGAGCAGCGCGACGCGGTCATCCTCACGAGCAACTACAGCGAGGCGGGTGCGCTCGACTACTGGCGGTCGGAGCTGTCGATCCCCGAGGTGATCAGCCCGCACAACACCTACTGGTGGTGGGGGTACGGGCACCGGCGGCCCGGAGGCACCGTCGTCGCCGTCGGCTTCTCGGCGCGCGAGCTGCACCGCTACTGGCGTGACGTCGAGTGGGTGGCGACACTCGGCGCCGACGGCGCAACCATCGACCCGCAGGAGGTCGGCGCCGGCGTCTTCGTGTGCCGCGAGCAGGCGCTCCCGTGGCGCGAGCTCTGGCCGCGGTTGCGCACCTACGACTGAACCCACGCGCATGCAGGCGGCCCCGTGCCGTCGCGTTGACGCAGCACCGCCGGGTGTGACACGTTCGCGGCACTGACAACTCTGCTTCGGGGCCGCTCGCGTCGTCGCGGTCGGTCCCGCGGCGCGGAGGGGGGCCATGAGCACGACTCGTCGGCGCGCCGGTGGCGTCCTGGTGACAGCGGTCGTGGCCGCGGTCGTCGGCTCCGGTCTCCCAGCACGGGCTGCGAACGCGCCCAACCTCGGCAACGGCGTCGGCACCCAGGCCGCGCTGCGCAACCCGGACTGCGACCCCGCAACGGGTCAGGTCAGGATCCTGCTGATCGCACGGCCGCCGTGCGTGCGGCACGTCGCCGCCGCGCAGAACGGCGGCGCGACCGCACCGGGCGTGACCCGCAACACGGTGAAGGTCGTGATCGTCACCGCGGCGGATCCCACGACGGTTCCGTCCGACATCGCCGGCGCGGTCCTCGGGGGCACGAACCAAGCCACCGGGAAGACGGGCACGCTCGCGGACGCGGAGCGCGACGAGAACGAGATGCTGTCACACTTCTACGAGACGTACGGTCGCAAGCTCGACGTCGAGTTCTACGTGCGCACCGGCATCGACGAAGCCGCGCAACGCGCCGACGCGCTCGCCATCGCCGAGAAGAAGCCCTTCGCGGTGCTGGCCGCGTTGCCGATCACCGGGCAGATCCTCGCGCAGAAGAAGATCATCAGCTTCGACACGCCGACCGACCCGAAGGTCGTCCAGGCGCAGTCGCCGTACCGGTACTCGTGGTCGACCGACTACGTGTCGACGTCGCTCCAGGCGGCCGAGGTGCTCGGCAAGGAGCTCTGGGGCGGCAAGGCCAAGTGGGCGGGCGACGACTCGATGCACGCGGAGACCCGCAAGTTCGGGATCGTGTACCCGAGCTCGCCGGATGCGAGTGCGTATCCGGACCTCGGCCTCTTCGAGAAGACGGTGAAGAAGTACGGCGGGGGCACGATCGCCACGAAGATCGGGTACACCGAGGCCACCGGTTCCGACACCTCGGCGATCAATTCCCAGAACCAACAGAACGCGGTCCCGATCGTCGCCAAGCTCAAGGACGCCGGCGTCACGACCGTGGTCGCCATCGCCTCCAGCTCGATGCTGCAGGGACTCACGAAGGCGGCGACGCAGCAGGAGTACAACCCGGAGTGGTTCTGCGCCGAGTGGTTCAACTGCAGCTTCGACTACTTCGCGCGTCAACTCGATCAGCAACAGTGGGCGCACGCGTTCGGGGTGGGCTCCCTGTACCCGGCCCTCGAAGGCGACGCGGTCGACGGCCAGACCCAGCTCTTCCAGTGGTACTGGGGCAAGGATCGCGGGACCGTGAGCTCCTACATGTTCTCGATCCTCGACAACACCTACCTGGGGATCCACATGGCGGGCCCGAAGCTCACCGCGGCGACGTTCCAGGCCGGGCTCTGGTCCAAGCCGATGCAGGGCGGCGCTGCGAGTGGCTCGGTCACCGGCCTCATGAACGGATACGGCCCGCAGGTCGGGTTGCCGTACCCCGCGTTCGCGGCGTCGGGCGAGGACGGAGGGCTCTGGTGGTACAACGCCGACATCGAGGGCGTGTCGAACGTGTTCAAGGTCGACGGCAAGGGCAAGGCGATGTGGATGTTCGGCGGCAAGCGCTACCGGCCCGGCCAGTACCCGAAGGGCGAACAGCCGCTGTTCGACCCGACGAAGGCGATCGCGTTCCTCCCCGGCGACGCCGACGCTGCTCTCGTCCCCAAGTACGAGTGCACCGGTTGCCCGAGTCAGAAGAATCCATGACCTGACCGCGGGACTGGTGGTGGTCCGCGGTCAGGCGGGGGCACCCTCCCGCAGCGCCATGGTCAGCGCGGCGTCGGGGACCTCGACCTCCGACAGCGGCTCGTCGACGTCGCTGACGCGGGGCCCGACGTCGGCCGCGACCGTCGCCAGCGCGTCCCAGTCGAACCCGTACGCGCGCGCCGCGTTCTTGCCGAGCAGGAGCTGCACTTCGTCGTGCGGCACTCCCGCGAACACGTACCGCATCGCCTCGGCGGTGTACGGGTGGGTGCCCTCCGTGTGCGGGTAGTCGGCACCCCACATCACCCGTTCCACCCCGGTCCGGGGCAGCGCGTCGCGGTCGTTGCGGCTCATGAAGCTGGCGCCGAGGTAGCACTGCCGCGCCCAGTACTCGCTCGGGCGCAGGCTGAGGTGCTCGCGGACGAACGCGCCGAAGTGGGCCTCGACGGACTCCGGACGCCCGTTCATCACGCGGTCGTAGTAGCCGTCGAGCTCGTCGAGGGTGGCCGGCACCCAGCGGTTGCCGGTCTCGGTCAGGATCACGGTGAGGTTCGGGTGCCGCTCCAGCGCCCCGCTGAAGACGAGGCGCACCAGCGGGCGTTGCGCGTACCACCCGAACTCGAGGAACATCATCATCGGGGTCGACGGATAGGCGCCGAGGTCGGGGCCTCCCGGGCCGCCGTGGATGCTCATGGGCAGCCCCAGCTCCTCGAGCAACGCCCAGAGCGGCTCGTAGTCGGGCGCGTGGAGCGGAGCCACCGACTTGGAGTCGGCGTTCGGGTTCGGCACGAGCACGCCACCGAAGAGTCCCGGCTGCTCGCGGATCCAGCGGATCTCGTCGAGCGCCCGGTCGACGTCTTCGAGCAGAACCTGCGCCACCCCGGCGCGCCGGCCCGGGAGCTCGGCGCAGAAGTCGGCGAGCCAGCGGTTGTGGGCATGGAGACCGGCCCACCGCTGCTCGAGCTCTCGCTTCGACGTCACGTCCGGTCCGTTGAACAGCAGGGCGCCGGAGAAGAACGGCGGGACGGTGTTCGGGAAGATCACCTCGCCGACGATGCCGTCGCCCTCGAGGTCGGCTTGCCGGATGGCGTTGTCGAAGTTGCGGCGATAGTCGCGCGACTCGGTGTCGACGAGGTCGGCGAACGGGTTCTGGAACGTGCTGCGCCACTGCTCGTAGTCGGCGCGGAACCCGGGGTCGAGGTAGTCGGCGTAGGCGTCCATCGACGCGCCGGCGTGGCAGTCCGACGAGATGACGACATAGCGCTCGTCCACGACGATCACCCCCGGAATGGGAAGGGCACATCCCGATGTGCCCGCGTCCTTGTTCGTCAACGTAGACGAGCGCTCGCGCCCCCGCAACGACCCGCGTCGAGGCACCCGCGCATGCTCCGGAACGGCCGCGCTTCCGGCGGTAGCGTCTCCGCTCGTGGCTGGCATCTGAGCACTGCCCGTGCGCTCGTCCTTCTCAGCATCGGAGGTCTCGTCGTGCCTGTCCACTCCCAGCCCGGTTTGACCGGCCGCGTCGCGCTCGTCACCGGGGCCAACCACGGGATCGGCGCTGCCACCGCCCGCGCGCTCGCGGCCGGAGGGGCGGCCGTCTTGGTGACGTACCTGCGGCTGCCCATCCCCGCCGGCGTCGAGCACCTCGACGACGGCGGTACGCGGCTGCGCTACGCGCAGCGGCACGCGGCGGCCCGCGGCGAGGAGGTCGCCGAACAGATTCGAGCCCTGGGCGGCCGGGCTCACGCGCACGAAGCCGACCTCGGTGACGCGTCGACCGTCTCGCAGCTCTTCGATCTCGCCGAATCGCGTTTCGGCCGGGTCGAGATCCTCGTCAACAACGCCGACCACTGCGAGGGCGACACGCTCGCGCCGCTCGCCACCGTGCCGGGGCTCACCGCGGGCGGCGGTCCGCTGCAAGAATTCACCGGCGCCAGCTGGGAGCGCCATGCACGCGTCAACTGCCGTGCCCCCGCCCTCGCGATCGCAGAACTTGCCCGCCGTCACCACGCGGCCGACGCCGACTGGGGTCGCATCGTCAGCATCAGCACCGACGGCGCACCCGGGTTCGCCACGGAAGTGTCCTACGGCGCGACCAAGTACGCGCTGGAGAGTCTCACCCGCGCTGCCGCACACGAACTCGGACCGCTCGGCATCACTTCGAACATCGTCGCACCGGGACCGATCCAGACTGGCTACATCAGCGAGGCAGCAGAACACGACATCGCGCAACGAACCCCACTCCGCCGAGTCGGAACACCCGACGACGTCGCCGACGTCATCACCTTCCTCTGCTCCGACGCCGCCCGCTGGCTCACCGGACAGATCCTCTACGCAGGCGGGGGCTGGCGAATGGTGTGACCCGACGCGACCGCGCGGCGAGGCGCGCGCGGCTCGCCGCGAGGCGACTTCACCGCGACGGATCGAAGGCCGCGCGGTCCAGGAGTCATGTGCTCGTGACGCCTGCCTGGAGCTTCGCGAGGACCTGGTCGATGCTGAAACTTGCCGGGCTCTGACGGGGCGGGAACTCGACCAGCGTGGAGAGCATCTGCGCGACGTACGTCTGGGCCGGGACGAGGATCCAGGCATGATCGAGCAACCAGTCGTAGTAGGTGTTCGACGTGATGTCAGCTCGCTCGTACGGGTCCGTCCGTAAGTTGAAGATCTTGGGAACCCGAAGCTCGGTGTAAGGCTCCATCCAGACCGCGAGGGTTCCGGTGGCCCGCTGCTCGAGGAAGACGATCTTCCAGTTGTCGTATCTCAAGGCGGTGAGGTCACCGTCATCGGACACGTAGAAGAAGTGCCGTCGGGGACTGTCGGCCGACTCGGCGGTGATGTACGGAAGAAGGTTGTGCCCGTCGAGGTGGACCCGGTAGGTAGTGCCCTGCAGATCGGCGCCCGCCCGGAGTCGTTCGGCGATGTCGGGAACGCCTGCGGCCGCGAGGAACGTCACGAACCAGTCGTTGTGGCTCACGATCCCGTTCAGGACCGTGCCGGCAGGAATCTCGCCCGGCCAGCGCACCAGGCAAGGGACTCGGTACGCGCCTTCCCAGTTCGAGTTCTTCTCGTTGCGGAACGGTGTCATCCCGGCATCGGGCCAGGTGTTCATGTGTGGCCCGTTGTCGGTCGAGTACATGACGATCGTGTTCTCGGCGATCCCGAGTCGGTCGAGAGCTGCGAGGAGATCGCCGACGAGATCGTCGTGATCGAGCATCGTGTCGTGATACTCCGACTGCCAACGACCCGCGCGGCCCTTGCTCTCGGGCTTGACGTGGGTGCGGAGGTGCATGTGCGTCGCGTTGAACCACACGAAGAACGGCGTGTCGCTCGCGACCTGGCGATCCATGAACTCGATTGCAGCGTCACGGAACTCTTCGTCCACGGTTTCCATCCGCTTGCGGTTCAGCGGGCCGGTGTCCTCGATGCGCTGGCTGCCGTCCGGGTTCGCCCACGATCGAATCACGCCACGGGGACCGAATCGCTCACGGAATCCGGGGATGTCGTCATCGGTCGGGTAGTCGTCGAGCTCCGGTTCCTCCTCTGCGTTCAGGTGGTACAGGTTGCCGAAGAACTCGTCGAAGCCGTGTGCTGTCGGAAGGAACTCATCGCGGTCGCCGAGATGATTCTTCCCGAACTGCCCGGTCACATAGCCCTGCGCCTTCAACGCCGTCGCGATCGTCGGGTCCTCGGCACGCAACCCGATGTCTGCGCCCGGCATCCCAACCTTCGTCAGACCGGTCCGGTACGGGTTCTGACCCGTGATGAACGTCGCGCGTCCCGCCGTGCAGCTCTGCTCCCCGTACGAATCCGTGAATCGCACACCCTCGGCCGCGATCCGGTCGATGTTCGGTGTCCGATAGCCCATGAGCCCATCGCTGTAACAGCTCAAATTCGAGATCCCGATGTCATCCCCCCAGATGACCAGAACATTGGGCCGGTCCGGCATCTCTGCTCCTCCGCACGATCAAAGCAGGACGGCCCGCTCGTACACGGCAGAGCGGACCGAGAACACCCGGACACGCCCGGGAGGCTCACGTCCGCCCAGCCAAGCACGAACCGGTGAACCCGACAACCGCGACACGTACCACCCGGTCCGCGTCAGCTCCACGACGATCTCGCGACCGTCAGGACGCGGCCCGCTCGTCTCGGCGGCTCGGGGCGGTCACGAGCTTGGCTGCCCCGAAGCGGCGAGCAACGACGAAGCACCGAGCCAAGTCCAAATCTTCGAACGAGGGATCGTCGTGAATGCGATGCCGCTGTCGAGCTGACCGAGAGGGTGCGGGCAGAGATCATGGCGTGATGCGGTGCGCGCACCGCCGACAGACATCAAGCGCGCCCCGCCTCGAGACTGAGAAAGCTTGCGGCAACATCAGCGGCGATCCCCAGATGGATGGCGAACGCTGTCGGGTCGCTCACACGGTCGTGCCCCCAAACAGCCACCAGGTACATGAACTTTGCTATCACGGGCGATGCCGGCGTTGCGGACCCGCCCAGGCGCCCCTCACTCGTGATCTTGTCCGCGTACATCAGGACGAAGTCGTACAACTCCCGTATGGCGGGCTCAACGTGGCTCTCGGCCGCTTCCCACTCCTGGGTCAGCGCGACAACGTCGACGAGCGCTTGGTGCCACAAGCACATCTGTTCCTCGGAAAGTTGCTCGGCGCGGAACCCGCTGGCACGTCGGGAGACCATGCTTCATGTTCTTCGCCGCGACCATCGTCAACCATGGCGGGCAGGGTGCCCAATGAGGTGCTCCTCGGCAAGCGCCGACCGGCATTCCGGTCGGGCGGAGAGCCGAGTTGCGAGATCGGTCGCGATCTCGTGTGCCGGGTGTACCGAGGTATCGGGCGGTGACCGGCGAGGTCAGGTCGTGGTCAGGAGCTGCTCGTAGAGCTCGCGGGTCGCGGGGCCGGGTGAGACGCCGAGCTGGTCGCGCAGGCACTCGCACAGCTCCGCGTAGAC